>DASZUG010000013.1:0-26682 GCA_035547755.1 Rhizobiaceae bacterium | reverse complement strand
GTTGCTCAGACGATAAGGCCCGATGCGAAATAGCCGCCGAGAAGCAGGAGGCCGACATAGAACACGCGGCGGAACATCTGCTCGCGCACGCGGCGGCGGATCCAGTTGCCGAGGACCACGCCGAGGAGAGCTGGAAGGAGCGCCGCGCATGAGAGCAGGATGGTCACGCCATGGAAAGACGCGTTCTTCGTCAGGACCACGCCGAGCGCCACCGTCGAGGTCGTGAAGGAGAGCCCGAGCGCCTGGATCAGCTCATCCTTCTTCAAACCAAGCGACCCGAGATAAGGGACAGACGGGATGGCGAAAACGCCGGTCGCGGCCGAGATCACGCCGGTTACGCCGCCGACCAGCGGCGCGAGCCACCATTCATGTCGGGCGGGGACGGAGAAGCGGAGTCGCGAGAGGCCGACAAGCGCATAGATCATCAGCGCCAGGCCGAGAAAAATGATCACATCCCTGGTTTCGCCATGCGCCATGATGCCGATTCCGGCAAGCGAGCCGACAATGATGCCTGCCACCATCAGCCAGAGACGTCGGATAAGCGGAGCAAGGTGAGGGCCTGTCACCATCTGCCAGATATTGGTGGCGAGCGAGGGCACGATCAGCAGGGACGCGGCTTCGGCCGGCGGCAGCGCAAGCGTCAGGAACGCCATGGCGATCGTCGGCAGCCCCATGCCGATCACGCCCTTGACGAAGCCGGCGAAGAGGAAGGTCAGGATCGCGAAAGCGAGGACGGAAGGGGCGATCATAAGATGGCATGTCTCCGGGCGGGTTTCACGCGGCGCAATACCGCCTTCTGAACATTTGTTGCCTCCGGCGACAATGTGGATTTACTGGAAGCTGCCTTCGTCTTGGCCGAAGGCTGAGCGCGTGGGCGCTCCAGGAGGTATGAGACGATGCGCTTCGACCTTGCGGACCTGCGTCTCTTTCGCTTCGTCGTGGAGGCCGAGAGCATCACGCGTGGCGCCGAGCGGGCAGGGCTGGCGCTTGCCTCCGCGAGCGCGCGCATCCGTAGCATGGAGGATACCGCGGAGGTCGAACTGCTCGAACGCCATCCTCGCGGCGTCCGCCCGACGCCCGCCGGCCGCGCCGTGCTTCATCATGCGCGGCTGGTCCTTGGGCAGATCGAGCAGATGCGAAGCGATCTGCGCCAATATGCAGGAGGACTGCGCGGGCATGTGCGGCTTCTTTCGAACAGCGCCGCGCTTTTTCATCTGTCCGGAGCGATTGGACGTTTCCTCGCGGAAAACCCCTCGATCGACGTCGATCTGGAGGAGCGGCCGAGCACCGAGATCGCCGTCGCGATCGCGGCGGGGCTTGCCGATCTTGGAGTGGGAGCCGACATCGCCGGGACAAGCGGTCTCGAAACGCTGCCCTTTCGGCTTGACCGGCTTGTCCTCGTCGTGCCGCAGGAGCACGCACTGGCAACGCGGAAGAAAATCTTTCTCCGCGATGCGCTGGACGAGCCCTTTATCGGGCTTGCGCATGGCAGCGCGCTTCAGACTCACATATCGAGCCATGCCTCGCGCGAAGGCCAGTCGCTCAAGCTCCGCGTCCGGCTCAATACCGTCGGGGCGATCTGTGCGATGGTCGAAACCGGGGTCGGCGTGGCGATCGTTCCCGAAATCGCTCTTCGGACAGGGTGGCAAGATGCCGCTATCCGGCTTGTCCCGCTTGCCGATCCCTGGGCGTCCCGGCAACTCCGAATATGCGCACGCCGGTTTTCAGAGCTCCCGGCGCATGCGAAGCGTCTGGTGGAGCAGTTGAGAAATGAAAATAGCTGAACGGGCGGAGACGCCCGTTGCATCACACGACAGGCGCGGCCATCAGCCCTTGTGATCGTCGGCAATTGGCTTCTGATAGCTGAAACCCATGTCCCAGGGGAAATAGATCCAGGTGTCCTGCGACACCTCGGTAATGAAGGTGTCAACCAGCGGACGCCCCTTCGGCTTGGCATAGACGGTGGCGAAGTGCGCCTTCGGCATCATCGCCCTGACGATCGCCGCCGTCTTGCCGGTGTCGGTGAGATCGTCGACGATCAGAATGCCTTCCCCTTCATTCTCCAGGAGCGAGCCGGTTATCTCCTTTAGGACCTGCATCTGCCCCTGTTCATTATATTCATGATAGGAGGCGACGCAGACGGTCTCGATCAGCCTGATGCCCAATTCGCGCGAAATGATCGCGGCCGGGACAAGGCCGCCGCGCGTGATGCAGACGATAGCGCGCCATTTCCCGTTCACGCCCGCCAGACGCCAGGCCAGCGCCCGCGCATCGCGATGGAACTGGTCCCAGGAAACGGGAAAGGCTTTTTCAGGAAGAGAAGACATCGGCTTGCACCCCGGCGCGCGACTGGAATGCGCCTTGCGATAACCGCAAATCCGGCTGCAATGCAAGTGCCGCGACTAGTGTCGATCCTTCGAATTTAGCGAGACATCAGCGTCAAGGCGGGCATGGACTTCAAGGCGGTGCGCGTCGCGCCGCCGAAAAACCACTCCTTCAGCCAGGAGGCGCTATAGGCGCCCATGACCACGAGATCGGCTTCCGTTTCCGCCGCTCTGTTGGCGATGACATCACCGATGGCGATGCCGCCGGACGCCAGTTCCGTGACGGCTGTATTGGCGCCATGCCGTCCAAGCGCCGCCGCAATTCCCTTGGCATCGGAACCATTTTCCTCGCCATCGATGACGAGAATTTCCGCCATTTCGGCCTGCTTGATGAAGGGGAGGGCGTCGAAGGCCGCTCTTGCCGCCTCCTTGCTGCCGTTCCAGGCAATGAGGACGCGTTTTACCGACGAGCCTTGACTTTTTCCGGCATAAGGGACCAGCAGAACCGGCCGTCCGCTCTCGAACAGAAGCGCTTCGATGTCGCCGATCGAAATCGATTCCGCATCGGGGTTGACCTGCTGCGCGACGATCAGATCAGCCGAACGCACGGTGGGCAGCGCGGCGAGGCCGCTATCGCCGGCAAAACTTTCCGATCCGTACCATTCGGCGGAAACGTCTGCTGCATCGACGCGCGTGCGGAACATGGCGAGGATGGCCGCGGCGCGCTTCTTGTTCTCCTCGCTGGCAATGGCGATGTAGGAGGTGTCCGGATATCCCATGCCCGTGCCGTAGGAGACGGGCAGCGGTTCCGAATGAACGCCGACAATATGACCGCCAAACGTCTTGGCGAGATCGATTGCGCAGGCGAGCACCCGCGGCGTGTCTTCGCTCGCTTGCAATATGGCGGCTATTGTCCGGTATCCCATTAGAAATCCCTCTCTTCGGAAATCGCTAGGAAGTACAATCAGGTCGGAGCGGCTCCGGTTCCTTGATCCGGATAAGCGTTGCGGTTGGGAGAGCGCACATGCTCCGGGCGCACGCCGAGGCCGAAGAGCCTCGCAAGCCTGCGCTGCAGAAAGGGGACATGGGAGACGATCCGCAAGAAAAAAGGCGGCCTCACCTTGCGGTTGCGTCCCTGGATAATGGGTGCGAGGATCAGGTTCTGTGTCTGGATCTGGACGAATTGGGTCATCCGCGTCGGGAAGAGCCGCCTTTGCCTGACCTGATCCAGATCGGTGTCGGAAAGTTTTCCTTGCGCAAGCTTGCCCGAGAGGAGGTTCGCGGCGGCCACCGCGTCCTGGATGGCGAGGTTAATCCCCACGCCGCCGATCGGAGACATGGCGTGCGCGCTGTCGCCGATGAAAAGAAGGCCGGGTCGCGACCACTTTTCCAGCCTGTCGACCGCGACCGTCAATAGTTTCACGTCATTCCAGCTTCCGAGATCGTCAAGATGCGGCATGAGCGACGGCGCGGTCTTGCCGATGGATGCCTTCAAGGCGTCCAGACCTTCATTCCTGACCTTTTCGACGCTGTTCTTGGCGATGACATAAGCGCATTGCCAATAAGTTTCGCGGTCGATGGTAACGATGAAATGATCCGTGCCGGCGTGAAGGAGCACGTCCTCATGTGGCGCCTGATCGCGGGAGATGCGGAACCAGAGGACGTCGATCGGCGCGCCGATGTTTTTGACAGCGAAACCGCTTGCTGTCCGAATGATCGAATGCCGACCGTCCGCGCCGATCGTCAGCGCAGCACGGATGTGGATTTCCTTTCCATCTTTCAGGGCTTTGACGCCGACGACGCGGCCGCCTTCCTCGATCAGGTCCTTTCCCTCGCAATTCATGTAGAGCGAAAAGGCGGGAAGTTTCTTCGCTTCCTCGGAAAGGAAATCGAGGAAATGCCATTGCGGCATGAAGGCGATGAATTTGTATTTGACGGGAAGGGCTGAAAAGTCGGCGATCCGCACGTTCTTGCCGCCGAAATCCCCCGAGAGCTTATCGTAACACTGATGCGGCAACTCCAGAAACCTTTCGGCGAGCCCGAGTTCGCGCATCACCTCGATGGTCGAGGGATGAACGGTGTCGCCGCGAAAATCGCGCAGGAAATCGCCGTGCTTTTCGAGCACCATCGTTTTCACACCGGCCCTGGCAAAGAGATAGCCGGCCATGATGCCGGCCGGCCCGCCGCCGACAATGCAGCATTGCGTCTCCACCGTTTCGGTCATGCGGCCTTCTCCAGCATTGCGACCATCGCTTTCACGGCTTCCTCGGCGCGCGCCAGTGGTTCGGCGGCGCGGGCGCGGATGACGATGTCGGTGGAGAATTTGCCTTCGAAGCTCTGCGGATAGGAGCCGATAATGGTTTCGGGATTATCCTTCTGGATTACCGCCAGCGGATCGCCAATCAGACCCTCTCCGAAGGGGCAGTGGACCGTGGCTGACAGGAGCTTCTGGCCGGTTCTCAGCGTCGGCACGACATTGTCGAGCATTGCCTGGAAAACGGACGGCACGCCGGCCATGACATAGACATTGCCGATATGGAAGCCAGGGGCGGTGGAGAGAGGATTTGGGATATGTTCCGCCCCGACGGGCATGCGCGCCATGCGCTTTCGCGCGGTCGTGAACTCGATGCCGCGCTTTTTGTAGCTCTCTTCCAGCATGCGATAGGCTTCTGCGTCATAGTCGCATGGCACGCCGAAAGCCTTGGCGATTGCATCAGCGGTGATGTCGTCATGGGTCGGCCCGATGCCGCCTGTCGTGAAGACATAATCATAGCGCGCGCGGAGCGTGTTGAGGGCCGCGACGATCTCGTCTTCCTCGTCCGGGACGATGCGCACTTCCTTCAAATCGATGCCGATCGCCGTCATGATGTCGGCGAGATGCCCGATATTGCGGTCCTTTGTCCGCCCGGAGAGGATTTCGTCGCCAATGACGACCATTGCCGCGGTTACGAGTACCGTCATGATCTTCTCCGGAAATCTGTCGGCGCTCTGGATAGCGCTGCCATCTCAGCAATGCCAGCAAAAGCATGGAGCAGTCTGGTCCGCCATTGGGCAGGAAACCAGCTACCTTAGCCAAAATCGCGAAGGCGAAACGGTAACGGTGGGGAATTGCTCAAAAAAAATGCAAGGCTCAAGGCCTTGCAAGATAAACGCGTCCGATCCGTATCCACATCTGGCGGCTGCGTATTCACGCGCCAGGATCGCATCCTCCCAAGACTTTGACCGCGTAGGGGAAGCGATTTTTGTTCCGCTTCCTCGGTTATAAAGAAACCTTAGACCAACATTCGCCGCGATGTCACGAAAAATATTGCGCGGAAATCGGTTTTGATGTGCTGCACTGCACAACCTGACGGCAACGATTGCATTCTCTTCGGACAAACATCTTTCGCCAATTCGCCGCGCCTCCGCGGGTTTCCAACCGCTGGTGAAATGGTTAAAAGCGCGAAACACTATGCCGGATCGCGAGTGATTCCAGCATAATTCCCCTCGAACGGACCTTTTTCATGCGGCTGTCGCGCTATTTCCTGCCCATTCTCAAGGAGAATCCCCGCGAAGCGGAGATCGTTTCTCATCGTCTCATGCTGCGGGCCGGTATGATCCGGCAGCAGGCGGCGGGAAGTTTTTCCTGGCTGCCGCTCGGCAAGCGTGTCCTCGACAAGGTATGCCGGATCGTCCGCGAGGAGCAGAACCGCGCCGGCGCGCTCGAGATCATCATGCCCACCATCCAGTCGGCGGATCTCTGGCGCGAAAGCGGCCGCTATGAGGCCTATGGCAAGGAAATGCTGCGCATCAAGGACCGGCACGAGCGCGACATGCTCTACGGTCCGACAAACGAGGAGATGGTGACGGAAATCGTCCGCGCCTATGTGCGATCCTACAAGGACCTGCCGCTTAATCTCTATCACATCCAGTGGAAGTTCCGCGATGAGGTGAGGCCGCGCTTCGGTGTGATGCGCTCCCGGGAATTCCTGATGAAGGATGCCTATTCCTTCGATATCGATTTCGAAGGCGCGAAAGCCGCTTATTATCGTATGTTCGTGTCCTATCTGAGGACGTTCTCGCGCATGGGTCTTCAGGCGATCCCTATGCGGGCGGATACCGGACCGATCGGCGGGGATCTCAGCCACGAATTCATCATCCTCGCCGAAACCGGCGAAAGCCAGGTCTATTGTCACCGCGATTATCTCAAGCTGCCGGTGCCGGGCGAGCGGACGGATTTCACCAATGACGCCGAAATCGCCGCGATCGTGAAGGAATGGACGACGCCTTACGCGGCGACCGACGAGATGCATGACGAGGCGGCATGGGAAAATGTGCCCGAAGGCGACCGGCTTGCCGCCCGCGGCATAGAGGTCGGCCATATCTTCCACTTCGGCGAGAAATATTCGAAGCCGATGGGGGCCAAGATCACCGGGCCTGACGGTAAGGACCATTTTCTCTCCGGCGGCTCCTACGGCATCGGCCCGACGCGCCTCGTTGCGGCGATCATCGAAGCCAGCCATGACGAGAACGGCATAATATGGCCCGATTCCGTCGCTCCTTTCGATGTCGTGCTGATCAATATGAAACCGGGCGACGCTGCCTGCGATGCGCTTTGCGAAAAATTGCAGGCTGCCTACGAGAAGGCGGGGCAAGACGTGCTTTACGACGATACGGACCAGCGGGCCGGGGCGAAATTCGCCACCGCCGATTTGATCGGTATTCCCCGGCAGGTAATCGTGGGTCCGCGCGGGGCGACCGAAGGAACCGTGGAGGTGAAGCGCCGCGCCACCGGCGAGCGTGAGGTCAAGACGATCGAAGAACTCATGGCAATGGTGGAGAAACCGGCGTGAATTCGATGGCGGGCGTGGCGGCGAAAACGCCCCAGAAAGCGCCGCAGCCAGCCGCGATTCCCGGCGGCGGCGCCGGACCGTTCTCGGTCTTCGAGCGTATGATCGCCTGGCGCTACCTGCGCTCCCGCCGCAAGGAAACCGTTATTTCCGTCATCGCCATGATCTCCTTCACCGGGATCATGCTCGGCGTCGCCACCCTCATCATTGTTATGGCGGTGATGAACGGCTTTCGCGACGAGCTTCTGACGCGCATCCTCGGCATCAACGGCCATTTGATCCTGCAGCCGATGGACCGGCCGCTGACCGACTACGATGCGCTGGCAAGACGCATCGATGGCGTGCCCGGCGTGAAATATGCCATTCCGCTTATCGAAGGGCAGGTTCTCGCATCGGGCAAGGTCGGCGTCGGGACCGGCGCTCTCGTGCGCGGCATTCGCGGCGATGACCTGGAAAAGATCAAGCTTGTCGCGGACGACATCAAGCAGGGCACGCTCAAGGGCTTCGACACCAGCGACGGTGTCGCGATCGGAACGCGCATGGCGGAAAACCTTGGCCTTGAGGTCGGGGACAGCATCACGCTCATTTCTCCGGATGGCGACGAGACGCCCTTCGGCACGACGCCGCGCATGAAATCCTACACGGTGACCGCCATCTTCCAGATCGGCATGTCCGAATACGACCAGACCATCATCTTCATGCCGCTCAAGGAAGCGCAGGCCTATTTCAATTCCGACGGCAAGGTGCAGTCGATCGAGATCTATCTCAACAATCCCGACGATGTCGACGCCATGCGCCCGAAAGTGGAAGCGGCGGCGCAACGGCAGATGTATCTGGTCGATTGGCGCACGCGCAACGAAAGCTTCTTTTCCGCGCTCCAGGTCGAGCGCAACGTCATGTTCATGATCCTGACCCTGATCGTCCTTGTCGCGGCGCTCAATATCATCTCGGGTCTCATCATGCTGGTGAAGGACAAGGGCAGCGATATCGCGATATTGCGAACCATGGGGGCGACGCGCGGCGCCATCATGCGCATCTTTCTCATGACCGGATCGACGATCGGCATTGCGGGGACCGCCGCCGGTGTCATTCTCGGCGTCGTCGTCTGCCTCAACATCGAGCGGCTTAGGGAATTCTTTTCCTGGTTGTCCGGCACGACGCTGTTCAATCCGGAATTCTACTTCCTCAGCCAGCTTCCGGCGCGCATGGACATCGGCGAGACATTTTCGGTCGTGGCGATGGCGCTCGTCTTGTCTTTCCTCGCCACGCTCTTTCCCGCATGGCGGGCCGCGGCGCTCGATCCAGTCGAAGCGCTGAGGTATGAGTAATGGCCGAGTCGATCCTCGAACTGAAGAAGGTTGAGCGGCATTACCAACAGGGCGAGCGCCGGCTGACGATCCTGAACGCCGCCGATTTCACGCTTCGCAAGGGCGAGATGGTAGCGCTGGTTGCGCCCTCGGGAGCGGGCAAGTCGACGCTGCTTCACATGGCCGGATTGCTGGAACGTCCCGATGGCGGCGACGTCATCGTCAACGGGCGCGCCTGCGGCCGCCTTTCCGACGAGCACCGAACGGCAATCCGCCGCGCCGAAATCGGCTTTGTCTATCAGTTCCATCATCTCCTGCCGGAATTCTCCGCGCTCGAAAACATCATGATCCCGCAGATCATCCGCGGACTGGCGAGACCGGAAGCCGAGAAGCGTGCGGCACAGCTTCTCGACTATATGCGGATCGGCAAGCGCGGCGAGCACAGGCCGGCCGAGCTTTCGGGCGGGGAGCAGCAGCGCGTCGCGATCGCAAGAGCCGTTGCGAATGCGCCGCTCGTCCTCCTCGCCGACGAGCCGACCGGCAATCTCGACCCGCATACCGCGATCTATGTTTATGAAGCATTGGTCGCGCTGGTGAGGCAGTCCGGCGTTTCGGCGCTGATCGCCACCCACAACCATGATCTCGCGGCGCGCATGGACCGCCGCGTCACCCTTTCCGAAGGAAAAGTCGTCCAGCTTTAAGCTCGTGCGCGATCACCGTCGGGTTCGCTGATGACGAAGGCCAAAGTGCCGCGCACCAGCGGCGAGCCTGTCCGCCATTAACCATGCCCAGTGAAACAAAGCAGCACGAAGCACTTGGGCCAGATTACGTCTGGACAGGAACAAATAAAGAACATATAAAAAACAGATCAAATACAGGAGGGTTTCATGGCTCAAACGGTTCAGGATCTCGCCTCGCTCCTTTGCGTCGGCTTTTTCGTTCTATCGGTGGCGATGTGGATTGGCGCGTTTTGACGCATGCCGCTCATGGCATGGGTTCGTAGGCCGGGGCTGAGCGGAAAGGCCGCTCAAGCGGCGGCCGCACGGTATTATCCGGAGTAGCGGGCTGAGATGCGGTCATCGGTCGCTGCGGATCACGACCGTGCCGAGAAGCAGGTCATGCAGGGTTCGCTTGCGATCGGTGAAGAGCGTGATCACCAGGATGAGCGGTGAGATGATCACATTCGCTGCCCAGAACAGCACAGTATGGACTACCGCCGTCAGTCCGTCGATCGGCCGGCCGTCGAGGCGCTCGAGGCGGATGGCCATCGTCCGCATACCGACGGTCGCCTGGCGCGGGCCGCCGAGCGTGTTCCACACATAGATGAACGCGACCAGCGGCGCGAGGAAGGAGAACAATCCCCAGCCAAGCCCGAAGGTTACGATACCAAGCAGAAAAACGAGGATCGCGAATGGGATGAGCAGAAGCGCCACAATGAAATAGTCGATGCAGAAGGCCAGGATACGGCGGGTGCGAACCCCTTCGTAGAGGCGTACGTCATCATAGCGATTGCTCAGGATTTCGCCATCGAGAACCCGGGCGTTCATTGAAGCTCCTTCGATTTGGGCGGACATTTATCGTCCGCCGGGAGGACATGGGGAGGAAAGCCTGCCAATTCAAGAAATTCGTCGTTCTCATCGCGCAATAAGGCTCTCATCGCCCGTTCAGGCTGATGGATAGCCGCAACGAAAGGCGGCAAGTCTGGCCTTATGGGTCGCCGCCCGAGAGAGCCACTACGGAGGGCTGGCCTTATGCGCTTCGATTTGAGCGGAAGAGCGCCGAGGCAGCCACGACCAGCCAACCTATGATCGTAAGCGTCCCTCCGATCGGCGCGGCGTAGGGAAAAGGCCTGCGCCCGAGAAGATCGAGGCTCGCCAGATCGGCTGAGAAGAGGACGACGCCGATCAGCAGGATATAGCCGGCGAGGCGTAACGTCCGGGTGTTGCCGATGAGCCCGATCGCCAGGATGGCAGGTGCATTGGCCAGCAGGAAGGATGCCGCTGTGCCGAGATGCGCGCCGCCAAGATGGGCGGCTGCCGCCGATAACGCAACGCCTGCGGCGCCGCAAACGCCCGCGGCTGTGACGAGAATGCGGTCGGATGGCATCAATCTTGGCCGGCTGCTGTAGTTGCTCACCCGGCCTTCAGTTTTTCCGCCACCTCGGGCGCGAAATAGGTCAGGATGCCGTCACAACCGGCGCGCTTGAACGCCATCAGGCTCTCGAACATGACGCGTTCGCCGTCGATCCAGCCATTCGCCGCGGCGGCCCTGATCATCGCATATTCACCCGACACCTGATAGGCGAAGGTCGGCATCTGGAATGTCTCCTTCAGCCGGTGGATGATGTCGAGATAGGGCAGGCCCGGCTTGACCATGAGCATGTCGGCGCCTTCGGCGATATCCTGCTCGGCCTCGCGCACGGCCTCGTCGGTGTTGGCATGGTCGATGTAATAGGTGTTCTTGTCGCCCCTCAGCACGCCCTTGGTGCCGATCGCCTCGCGGTAGGGACCGTAGAAGGCGGAGGCGAATTTCGTCGCGTAGGACATGATCGCCACGTCCTGGAAGCCGTTTTCGTCAAGGGCGGAGCGGATCGCGCCGATGCGCCCGTCCATCATGTCCGAAGGCGCGATGATATCGGCGCCCGCGGCCGCCTGGAGCACGGCGGCAGCCGTCACCTGGGCCACGCTTTCGTCATTGACGATGATGCCGTCGCGCAGGATGCCGTCATGACCGTGGTCGGTGAACGGGTCGAGAGCGGCGTCGGTGATGATGCCGATCTCCGGCACGGCGTCCTTGATGGCGCGCGTGGCGCGATTGATGATGTTATCGGGGTCGAGGATATGCGAGCCGGTCTGGTCGCGACGGGCCATCTCGACATGAGGAAATGTCGCCAGCGCCGGAATCGCCAGTCTGGCGGCGCGCTCCGCTTCCTTCACCGCCTGGTCGACGGAAAGCCGGAAGGCGCCGGGCATGGCTTCGATCGGCTCGCGCCGGTTCTTGCCTTCAATGATGAAGATCGGCCAGATGAGATCGTCAACGGTCAGGTGGTTTTCGCGCACAAGCCTGCGCGACCAGTCCGCCTTGCGCATGCGGCGCAGCCTGCGGCCGCCGGTGATCTCGTCGACGCTCCTGGCGCTTGCCGGTTTTTCGCGGCTGATCGTGTTCATGATGCGTCTGTCTCCAGTTTGGAGCGTTTCTATCATGCGGGGACGGATATCACCAAGGCAGTGCGATGCGTTCAGCCGTCGCACCGGCAACTTATCTAGCGCTGCGATGATGTTTGTCTTCCCGGTCACGTAACTTATGGCGGACAGACCGGCATTGACGCTCCCGCCATCGGTGCGTAGCACTCCTAGAGATGATGAAGGGATTCCTCATGGATTTTGGCGGCGGCGAAGACATCCGGTTCGAACGGCGGGGAGCGGCTGGTGTCATTACGCTGACGCGGCCGAAGGCGCTTAATGCGCTTTCCTTGCCGATGGTCCAGGCCATGGCGCGGGCGCTGGAGGCGTGGGAGGAGGATAGCGGCGTCGCGGCGGTTCTCATCATGGGCGAGGGCAGGGCGTTTTGCGCCGGAGGCGATATTGCCCGCGTCTACGAGGCGCGTCGAAAAGGAGAATCGGCCGTTCAGTTCTTCGCCGACGAATATCGGCTTAATGCGCGCATCGAAAGCTATCCAAAGCCTTATGTCGCCCTGATCGACGGAATCGTCATGGGCGGCGGCGTCGGCGTCTCCTGCCATGGTTCGCATCGGGTGATGACGGAGAAAGCTCTGCTTGCCATGCCCGAGGTCGGCATCGGCTTTTTCCCCGATGTTGGCGGCAGTCATCTGCTGCCGGGCCTGCCCGGCCATTATGGCTACTATCTCGCCTTGACTGGCGCGCGTATCAAATATGGCGACGCATTCGGAGCGGGCATCGCGACCCATGCCGCACCCTCCGATGCAATGGATAAGATTGTGACGGAGATCGCCGACAAGGGTGATCCCGATACGGCGTTAAAAGGGGCTTTTGAAACTGCGCCACCGCGCGAGACGGACGAAGCGACGCTGGCAAAGATAGGGAAACATTTTTCCAAGCCCGATCTTCCCGCCATTTTCGCAAGCCTTGCGGCGGCGGGCGATGATGAATTCGCCGCCTCTACGCTCGCCATCATGCGTTCGCGTTCCCCGACCAGCCTCGCCGTGACCTTCCGCCAGCTTTCCTCGGGCATGGGACTGTCGATGCGGGACTGCATGCGCATGGAGTTCCGTATTCTCAACCGGATGCTGGAAGGCCACGATTTCTATGAAGGCATCCGCGCCGTCCTTATAGAGAAGGACGGCAAGCCTATCTGGCGGCCGGAAACAATCGATGACGTCAGGCCGGCCGACATCGCGCACTATTTCGAGACGCTTGGCCGTGCTGAACTGACATTCTGATGCTGATGGCGCAGGAACAACCCATTCTCAGACCGACGGCGGCGGAATTGGCTTTCGCGTCGTTCCTGCGTGTTGTTGCAGTCTACTGCCTTTTCTTCGGCATTCTCTATTGGATCCGGTTGATCGGCTTCTATCCGGGTCCGCTCTGGCGCTTCGATCTCATGCCGGCGGAATGGCAGGTTGCGGCGGCTGCGCTCGCGGTTCTTTTTCCTTTTGCCGCGATCGGCCTTTGGATGCTGGCGTCCTGGGGGCCGGTCATCTGGTTCCTCTGTGCGGGGATCGAGGGTACGATGTATGTCGGGTTCCCGGCCCTTTTCGGCCAGCGCTATCCGATCGTTGTCGCGCATCTCCTCGTCGCGCTCATCTATATTGCGCTCAGGCTGGTTATATATTTTCAAAGCCGGAAAACCGCTTAATTCGCCATTAAGTATCTTGGCACCTCGTTTCAAGAAAGCTTCTGTTAAGGCTGGCGTTTAAGTCGAATTTTAGGTGTATTCGATAAGGTAGCCTCCAAGGTGAGCAAGAAGACAAATGCCACCAGGCGTTAGACAAGAGGCAAAAATACAATGATCAATACCCGGAACACGGCAAAGAGCCCTGAAGTCAAAGACGATCGCCGCGAGGCTATTCGGTCGCTTTACCTTGAGTCCCTTCAACTGGTGGAACGGCTGCATCGCCGCCTGCTCGACGTCATCAAGGACGAATTCGACCGCAACGGGCGCAGCGACATCAATGCGATCCAGGCTCTTCTGCTCTTCAACATAGGCAATGCCGAACTGACGGCCGGGGAACTGCGCTCGCGCGGCTATTATCTCGGCTCGAACGTCTCCTACAATCTGAAGAAACTCGTCGAACTCGACTTCATCAACCATCAACGGTCGCGTATCGATCGTCGGTCGGTTCGCATCAGCCTGACTCCGAAGGGCCAGGATGTGGCCGAGGTCGTGGCAGGGCTCTATGAACGCCATGTCGGGTCGATCGAGCAGGTGGGTGGCATTAATTCAGAAGAATTCCAGCAGATGAACCGCGTCCTGCAGCGTTTGGACCGCTTCTGGAACGACACGATCGCCTATCGCATGTGAATGGCGGGAACGACTATATGAGCGGCGACGAAACTGTTGCCGCCCTGCCACGCTTGTCGTAAATGAACCGGAACCGGCCGCTTCGCGGGCCGGTTTCGGTGCGTTTGGGCGCGATTCACGCGGTCGTGTCTTTTCAAGGCCTAAATCACGCCATATTCGGGTGTGACCGGCAAAGACGCCGCTCGAAGCGCGAATACGCCTTCCGTTTCCCGGAACTTGCCGGAGCGACGCGCGTTGCCGCAAGCTGTCATGGTTGGCATCTTGTTAACAGAGACCCCATAGGCTGGGGCCGGCTCATCGGAGCCTTTCAAGGATATGAACGTGTCGGGAAAGATTATGCATCCCAATCGCCGTCTCTTCCTTACCGCGGCAGGCGCTTTTGCCGCTTCCGCATTCGCTACGTCCGCATTTGCGGACGACGCGATCCAGGAGATTCTGAATTCCCGGCGAGGGACCTGGACGAGCGGTTTCGATGCCGTTGGAGGCGGCAGGCCGAAGATCGCCACCAATCTGCCGATCTTCAGTCCCGAGACGGTGAGCTTCGTCGAGCTCGCGATCCAGCAATATCAGAATCTCGTGGCGCAGGGCGGATGGCCGCAGGTTCCTCCCACCAAGAAGCTGCAGCTTGGCGTAACCGACCCCGAGGTCGTGACGCTGCGCAAGCGGCTGATGGTTTCCGGCGACCTGCCGCAAAGTGCAGGAATTTCCGAAGCCTTCGACAGCTATGTCGATGCTGCTCTGAAGCGGTTTCAACTGCGGCACGGGCTGCCGCCGGATGGCGTCACCGGAAAATACACCTACGCGGCGCTCAACGTTTCCGCTGCCGTCCGCCTGCAGCAATTGCAGATCAATCTCGTCAGGCTGCGTTCGATGTCGGGTTTCCTCGGCGACCGCTATGTCGTGGTCAACGTGCCGGCGATGCAGGTCGAGGCGGTGGAGAACGGCAGGGTCGTTTCCCGCCATAACGCCATCGTCGGCAGGATCTCGCGCCAGACGCCGCTGGTCAATTCGAAGATCAACGAGATCATCGTCAATCCCTACTGGCACGTGCCGGTATCGATCATCAAGAAAGACATCATCCCGATCGTCCGCAAGGATCCGAAATACCTCGCCGACAACAACATCCATATTCTCGGACCGGACGGGAAAGAAGTCGATCCGGCGACGATCGACTGGTCGACGGACGAGGCTGCGAAATACCGTTTCCGGCAGGATCCGGGAAAGATCAACGCCATGGCCTCCGTGAAGATCAATTTCCCGAGCCCCGACGGCGTCTATATGCACGATACGCCGGAACAGAGCCTGTTCTCGCAATTGATGCGCTTCGATTCATCGGGCTGCGTTCGCGTGCAGAACGTGCACGACCTCGTGCTCTGGCTGCTGCGCGACAATGGCGGCTGGACACGCCAGCGCCTGGACCAGACGATCAAGAGCGGCATCTCGACGCCGGTCGAGCTTGTCAAGCCCGTACCGGTCTATTTCACCTATATCGACGCCTGGTCGACCGCCGACGGTGTGGTTCAGTTCCGCAATGACATTTACGGCCGCGACGGTATCGGCGAATTGCAGGTGTCGAGCGCGCAATAGCGAGCGCTCTAAAACCGCTCGGCCGCATTGCATCACCTTTCAAACGGGATGGCGTTCGCGTCGTTCCGTTTTCCGTTTGCAGGCGCTACATGAACGGGACGAGCATCGGCACCCGAACTTTGTAGGCGTCGTAGGAGGCGGCGCCGAGTTGCGCCCTCAGAAACCGCTCTTCCAGCCGCGCCTTCATAAACACTCCGATGACGATCAATATCGCGCCCAAAATGCCGGGCACCGTTCCCTTGGCGATCATCGTCGCGATGACGGCGAGCAGCAGGCCGGTATAGATCGGATGCCGGACCAGGCCATAGGGGCCGGTATCGACGATGTGATGGCCGCTCTTTCGGGTGATGTAGCCTGACCAGAGCCGGCCGAGATGAAGCCTTGCCCACCAGGCGAACAGGAAGCCGATGGCGATGAGGGCGACGCATATCCAGGCAAGTGCAAGTCCCGGATACCAGATTCTCAGCCAGCCATTGTAGCCATGCGCCGGGATGAAGAAGAGGATTGCGCCGACCGCGAGGATCGCCCTGTAGGGAAGCTCAGCGGAGAACCCGGCTGTTTTCTCTGCCCTGTCCGCCCAAAAGGCGGCCGCCACCCAGGAGAGGGCGAACAGAACCCACAACAGTACAATCGCGTGTCCGACCGACATCTGACATCTCCACCCTGACGGATGCAACGATAGCCGTCGATTGGAGCGGGAAGATGACTGCTTTTGGACCGCAATCCATATTGGCGACATCGGTGCACGCCGCCGCCAATACCTGTACCCCCGCTTCTGGCGCATTCGCGTCGCGGCCCTTCGTTTCTGGCGTGACGCGGCGGAGGCCGCTGTGCTAAGCGCGGTGGCATCGTTTCTTTCGACCGAGGATTGACCGCCATGGCGACAGCACATGCCGCTTCCAGCCAGTTGGACACTTTTTTCAACCGCAATCTGGCCGATGCCGATCCGGATATTTTCGGTTCCATCCGCAACGAACTCGGTCGTCAGCGCCACGAGATCGAGCTGATCGCATCGGAAAACATCGTCTCCCGCGCCGTTCTCGAGGCGCAGGGCTCGATCATGACCAACAAATATGCCGAGGGCTATCCCGGCAAGCGCTATTATGGCGGCTGCCAGTTCGTCGATATCGCCGAGCAATTGGCGATCGACCGGGCGAAGGAACTCTTTTCCTGCAATTTCGCCAATGTGCAGCCGAATTCCGGCAGCCAGATGAACCAGGCGGTCTTCCTGGCGCTATTGAAGCCAGGCGACACCTTCATGGGGCTCGACCTCAATTCCGGGGGGCATCTCACCCATGGCTCGCCCGTCAATATGTCGGGCAAATGGTTCAACGTCGTTTCTTATGGCGTGCGCCGCGACGATCAGCTGCTCGACATGGAAGCGGTCGAAAGGCTGGCGCACGAGCACAAGCCCAAGCTCATTCTTGCTGGCGGAACGGCCTATTCGCGCATCTGGGACTGGAAGCGCTTCCGCGAAATCGCGGATTCCGTCGGGGCTTACCTGATGGTCGATATGGCGCATATCGCCGGTCTCGTCGCCGGTGGCGTGCACCCGTCGCCGCTTCCCCATGCGCATGCCGTCACCACCACGACCCACAAATCGCTGCGCGGCCCGCGCGGCGGCATGATTCTCAGCAATGACGAAGAGATCGCCAAGAAGATCAATTCGGCTGTCTTTCCGGGCCTGCAGGGCGGCCCGCTGATGCACGTCATCGCCGCCAAGGCGGTGGCGCTCGGCGAAGCGCTGAAGCCGGAATTCAAGACCTACGCGCAAAATGTCGTCGCCAATGCCAAGGCGCTGGCCGCGTCGCTCAAGGAAACCGGCCTCGACATCGTCTCGGATGGCACGGATAACCATCTGATGCTGGTCGATCTCAGGCCCAAGAACGCCACCGGCAAGCGCGCCGAAGCCGCGCTCGGACGGGCGAATATCACCTGCAACAAGAACGGCATTCCCTTCGACCCGGAAAAGCCCTTCGTCACCTCGGGCGTTCGCCTCGGCACGCCGGCGGGCACGACGCGCGGATTCGGGCCAGATGAGTTCCGCGCGATCGGCCATATGATCGCTGAAGTGCTCGACGGGCTGAAGGCGGCCAATTCCGACGAAGGCAACGCCAAGGTCGAGGCGGCCGTAAAGGAGAAGGTGGTGGCGTTGACGGAGCGCTTCCCGCTTTATCCTTATCTGGGGTGAGGGGTGGCGACCGCTCTTGATTCAAGGCAACCTCGGTAATACCTTCAAGAAAACAAGTCTTACCGAGGCTGCCATGAGCACAAAAGTAACGAGCAAGGGTCAGGTGACGATTCCGAAGGCCGTGCGGGAAGCACTGGATCTGAAACCCGGAAGCGAAGTGCGGTTTCGCTACAACGATAACCGCGACATCGTCCTCGAACGCGCCGACGGAGAGCGGCCGCCAAGCAAGTTTCGACGACTGATCGGCCATGCCGGTCCGGGGCCGACGACGGACGAGATCATGAAGATGTGGCGTGGTGACGGCGATTGATCCTGGTCGATACCACCATTTTACTTGATGTAACGACCGGAGATTCCCTATGGGCGGAATGGTCGCTTCAAGCTCTTGAGCAAGAGGCGGTCAAGGGAGCGCTCCATATCAATGTCATCGTCTACGCGGAGTTGTCGAGCCGCTATGCCAGCGTCGAAGCTGTCGATAGTTTTGTCGCGCAAATCGGCGCTCAGATCATAGAAATACCGCGGACGGCTGCGTTTCTCGCCGCAAAGGCGTTCGCTCGCTATCGCGCCGCAGGCGGCACCAGAACCGGCGTCCTGTCCGATTTTTTCATTGGCGCCCACGCCACGGCGCTGAACATCCCGGTACTTACCCGTGATGTGAGGCGTTACCGCTCCTATTTTCCGAACCTGCGCCTTGTCGCACCGCATTTAAACTGAGTTGATCCATGCGCTGTCCCTATTGCCAGTCCGAAGATACGCAGGTGAAGGATTCCCGCCCCGCCGAAGATGGCGCGGCGATCCGCCGCCGGCGCATCTGTCCCGATTGCGGCGGCCGCTTCACCACATTTGAGCGTGTCCAGCTTCGCGATCTGGTGGCGGTCAAGCGCTCGGGCCGCAAGGTGCCCTTCGACCGGGAGAAACTGATGCACTCCTTCACCATTGCGCTCAGGAAGCGCAATGTCGATCCTGAACGAGTCGAGCGCGCCGTCAACGGCATCGTACGCCAGCTGGAAAGTTCCGGCGAGACGGAAGTGAAAACCGGCGAGATCGGCCGGCTGGTCATGGAGGCGCTGAAATCGCTCGATGACGTAGCCTATGTGCGCTTCGCGTCGGTCTATCGCGATTTTCGCGAAGCCAAGGATTTCCAGGACGTGCTCGGCGAGTTGAGCGAGGAAGGCGCCGGCTGAACGATGCCGGAGACTGAGAACCAAGCCGGCGAGACCGATCGCCGCTTCATGGCGGCCGCGATCCGGCTTTCCGACAGGCATACGGGGCTGACATCGACCAATCCCTCGGTCGGGACCTTGATCGTGCGGAATGACGGCAACCGCCCGGTTGTCGTAGGGCAGGGGGTCACGGCGCTGGGAGGACGGCCCCATGCCGAGCCTCAGGCGCTGCAGGAGGCAGGCGAACTGGCGCACGGAGCGACCGCCTATGTCACGCTCGAGCCCTGCGCCCATCACGGCCGCACGCCACCCTGTGCTGAAGCCCTGGTAGCCGCCGGCGTGACGCGCGTGATAGGTGCGGCATCCGATCCAGACCCGCGGGTCTCGGGCAAGGGCTATGCGATACTTCGGGCCGCGGGCATTGCGGTTGTTGAGGGAGTGCTGGCCGAGCAAGCTGCCGACAGGATGGCTGGCTATCTCATGCGTTCCCTGAAAAAGCGTCCAGAAGTGACACTGAAACTGGCAGTTTCCCGTGATGGAAAAATCGGACGCAAGGGCGCCGGGCAGGTGGCCATTACCGGCGAGATCGCCCGCCGGCAGGTCCATCTGATGCGGGCGAGGTCGGACGCCATCCTCGTCGGGATCGGTACTGTTCTTGCCGACGATCCCGTGCTCGATTGCCGGCTGGACGGGCTGGAGGAGAGGTCGCCTGTCCGCATTATTCTCGATGCGCATGCACGCCTCCCAAACGCCTCGAAACTGGCGGCGAGCGCCCGGAAAATTCCTGTTTTCGCGGCGGCGCTGGCGGATGCCGATGCTGGCCGCCGGGAAAGCCTGGAACAGGCCGGTGTGCAGTTCCTCGCCGCAGTGGAAGCGGAAGGCCGAATAGCCTTGCCGGAACTCCTTGAAGATCTAGGGACTCGGGGGATGGCGACGGTGATGGTCGAAGGCGGCGCCGAAACCGCAAAGCATTTCCTCGAAGAGGATTTGGTCGACCGCATCGCGCTTTTCGCTGGCCCTGGAGAGATCGGCGCGGACGGCGTGGCGGCGCCGATCGATGAGGGCCATATCCCCGCTGCTTTCCGGCTGATACGTGAAGCGGTCTTTGGCGAAGACCGCTATGTCGAATACATAAGGAAATCCTGATGTTCACCGGTATAGTCACCGATGTCGGCGCCGTCTCTTCCGTCGAACCGCTGGCGAAAGGCGCGCGACTGCGTATCGAGACGCATTACGACCCCGAGACGATCGCCATTGGCGCCTCGATCTCCTGCGGCGGTGTCTGCCTGACGGTGGTGGGTCTTCCCGAACCGGGCTCCAACCGGCGCTGGTTCGATGTCGAAGCCTGGGAAGAGGCGTTGCGGCTGACAACCATCGCCGAATGGAAGGCCGGCGTCCGCATCAATCTCGAACGCGCGCTCAGGATCGGCGATGAATTGGGCGGCCACATCGTCTCCGGCCATGTCGATGGGATGGCGATTATAGTCGCAAGGGAAGAGGAGGGCGACGCGGTGCGGTTCACGCTGGAGGCGCTCTCAGAATTCGCGAAATTCATCGCCCCGAAGGGGTCGGTCGCCCTCGATGGCACCTCGCTGACGGTCAACAAGGTCGACGGCAACCGTTTCGACGTTCTCCTCATCCATCATTCCCTTGCCGTGACAACATGGGGCGACCGGCAACCGGGCGACCGCGTCAATCTGGAGATCGACACGATGGCGCGTTACGCGGCGAGACTGGCTGAAGCGGGCGCGGAATGATCAGTGCTCTGCGCAACTTCGCTGATATTCGGGTGCGTCTTTCGAGGCTCGCTCCGCTCGCACCTCAAGATGAGGGAGTCAGTGCCGATACTCCAGAAAGGGGCTCGCGCCAGCGGTCCTCATCCTGAGGCGCTCGCCCGAAGGGCGAGCCTCGAAGGACGCACTGCAACATCGAAGCCGTAAACACCGGTTTTCTGTCAATCGTCGATATGAAGGCTTCTCGGGTTTTCCGCCTCTTCGTCGACCGCATAGGCTTCGAGCCGGTAACCGTCGGGATCGAACACATAGGCGGCATAATAATCGGGCGCGTATTCGAAGCGCTGACCCGGCGCGCCATTGTCTTCGCCGCCATTTGCGAGCGCGGCCGAATAGAACTCGCCGACGCTTCTGACATTCGGCGCCGTAAAGCAGAAATGCAGGCCGGATTTCGGATCAGCGGGAACAGGCCTGTCGGTCGCGAGCAGCCAAAGGCTGATATGGGTGCGGCCATAGCCCAGCGACGTCTCCCTCTCCCTCAAAAGCCGATAGCCGAGCGGGGCAAGCGCGGCGTCGTAAAACCGCTTGGAGCGGGCGAGGTCGGCAACGCCGACCGAGATGTGGTCGAACATGGTTTTCTCCGTTGCGGCTCCGCCGCCACCGCTATCCTGGCATGCCATTTTTCGGCATTTCGAAGACGATTATACCTGTTCCGGAGGCAGGACAGCCAACGCTTATCACCTCCTGCTGAAAAAATCTCCTATCCATTTGAATTTCCGTTGGAAATAGATGACGAAAAAGGCTTGCGAGATTGGCTTTCCCGAGGCTTTTCCTATATAAGGGAACGGTGATTCCCAGCACAGATTGTGATCTCATTTGACTGACCAGACGACACCGGGCGGCCCCGCCGAACCATCGGACATCGAGCCGGTTTCCATCATCGAGGAAATGCAGCGATCCTATCTCGATTACGCCATGAGCGTGATCGTGAGCCGGGCGCTGCCCGACGTGCGCGACGGGCTGAAGCCCGTGCATCGGCGCATCCTCTATGCGGCGTATGAGAGCGGCTATCACTGGAACCGCAAATATGTGAAGTCGGCCCGTCCGGTCGCCGACGTGATGGGTAAATACCACCCGCATGGCGATGCCTCGATCTACGATGCGCTGGTGCGCATGGCGCAGGATTGGTCGATGCGCGCGCCGCTCATCGACGGGCAGGGCAATTTCGGCTCGATCGACGGCGATCCGCCGGCGGCGATGCGCTATACGGAATCGCGCCTGACCAAGCTGGCGCATGAACTTCTGGAAGATATCGACAAGGAAACGGTCGATTTCCAGGACAATTACGATGCTTCCGCCAGCGAGCCGCGCGTTCTGCCGGCGCGCTTTCCGAACCTTCTCGTCAACGGTTCGGGCGGCATCGCGGTCGGCATGGCGACCAACATCCCGCCGCACAATCTGACCGAAGTGGTCGAGGGCTGCATCGCCCTGATCGACAATCCGGCGATCGAACTGCCGGAGCTGATGGAGATCATTCCGGGGCCGGATTTCCCGACAGGCGGCATCATTCTCGGCCGTTCCGGCATCTATTCCGCTTATTCGACCGGGCGCGGCTCGATCATCATGCGCGGCAAGGTGCATATCGAGCCGATCAGGGGCGACCGCGAGGCGATCATCATTACCGAGGTGCCCTATCAGGTCAACAAGGCTTCGATGATCGAGAAGATGGCGGAACTGGTGCGCGACAAGCGCATCGAGGGCATTTCCGACATACGCGACGAGAGCGACCGGCAGGGCTACCGCGTCGTCGTCGAACTGAAGCGGGACGCGGTAGCCGACGTCATCCTCAACCAACTCTATCGCTATACGCCGCTCCAGACTTCCTTCGGCGCCAATGTGGTGGCGTTGAATGGCGGCAAGCCGGAGCAATTGACGCTCCTCGACATGCTGCGCGCCTTCGTCGCTTTCCGCGAGGAAGTCGTGAGCCGCCGCACCAAATATCTGCTCAAGAAGGCACGTGAGCGCGCCCACGTGCTCGTCGGCCTGGCGATCGCCGTCGCCAATATCGACGAGGTCATAAGACTGATCCGCAACGCGCCCGATCCGCAGACGGCGCGTGAGCAATTGATGGAGCGGCGCTGGCCGGCAGCCGATGTCGAGGCGCTGATCCGCCTGATCGACGATCCGCGCCACCGGATCAACGAGGACGGGACCTATAATCTCTCCGAGGAGCAGGCCCGCGCCATCCTCGAATTGCGCCTGCAGCGCCTCACCGCGCTTGGCCGCGACGAGATCGCCGACGAATTGAACAAGATCGGCGTCGAGATCGCGGATTATCTCGACATTCTCGGCTCGCGCGCGCGCATCCAGCAGATCGTCAAGGACGAACTCGCTGCGCTGCGCGACGAATTCGGCAACGCAAGGCGGACCGAGATCGCCGAGGGCGGCGCCGACATGGAGGATGAGGACCTCATCCAGCGCGAGGACATGGTCGTCACCGTCACGCATGAAGGTTATATCAAGCGTGTGCCACTTTCGATCTACCGGGCGCAGGCGCGCGGCGGCAAGGGCCGCTCCGGCATGGCGACCAAGGAGACGGATGTCGTCACCCGGCTTTTCGTGGCGAGCACGCATACGCCGGTCCTGTTCTTCTCCTCGCGCGGCATCGTCTACAAGGAAAAGGTCTGGCGGCTGCCGATAGGCACGCCGCAATCGCGCGGCAAGGCGCTCATCAATCTCCTGCCGATCGACAATGGCGACCGCATCACGGCTATCCTGCCGCTGCCGGAAGACGAGGCAAGCTGGGGCGATCTCCACGTCATGTTCGCCACGACGCGCGGCACGGTCCGGCGCAACAAGCTCTCGGACTTCACCAACGTCAACCGCGCCGGCAAGATCGCCATGAAGCTCGACGAGGCGGGCGACGAGATCCTCAGCGTCGAAACCTGCACGGAAAACGACGATGTGCTGCTGACGGCCGATTCGGGGCAATGCATCCGCTTCCCGGTCGCGGATGTGCGCGTCTTCGCCGGCCGCAATTCCGTCGGCGTGCGCGGCATCAATATGGGAGAGGCGGACCGCGCCATTTCGATGACCGTTCTGGAGCATGTCGATGCGTCTCCCGCCGAACGCGCCGCTTATCTGAAGCAGGCAGCATCCGAACGCAGAGCGGCGGGCGCGGAAGAGGATGAGATCGCTCTGACCAATGAGGATATCGGCGAGGAGACCGTTTTGCCGCCCGAGCGCTACGAATTCCTGAAAGCGCACGAGCAGATGGTGCTGACCGTGACTGCTTTTGGCTATGGCAAGCGCTCGTCGTCATATGATTTCCGCCTTACGGGGCGGGGAGGGAAGGGTATCAGGGCGACCGATGTATCGAAGGTGGATGAGATCGGCCGACTTGTCGCAAGTTTTCCGGTGCGGGACGGCGATCAGATCATGCTTGTCTCGGATGGCGGCCAAGTCATCCGTGTGCCCGTGGATGGCATCCGCATCGCCAGCCGAGCCACCAAAGGCGTCACCATCTTCCATACCGCGGAGGGCGAGAAGGTGGTGTCGGTCGAACGCATCTCGGAGCCGCAGGGCGAAGAGGAAGAGCTTCCCGCTGGTCCGGACGCAGGGGAAGCGCCATCATCGAGTGATGGCACTATCGCAGATGATGAGGAGAAGATGTGATAAGCCGAAATACCGGCTCGAAAAGGTGAGTCGACAACCCTGCAAACTGGCGCTTGCAGGAGCGCTTGTTATTTAAAGATGAATTTGTTCGGCTGGTTCTTGCGAATCTCGACGCGGGCGCGCTGTGCCTCCTGATGGAGGCCGAAAACGGTGGCGATCAACATCGCCAATGTCATGGCTGCTGCGAACATGATGATCAGCATTGTCGTGTTCTCCTTGCGTTATCAACGAACGCAAGCCCGTTTGGTTTCATCGCCACCGAATAATTGTCGTCCAGTCATCTTCCTTACTTGACATGCCGACCCTTAACGGCAGATGGCGAAGCTGTTTAATCTTCATTCATATGGTAAGCCGGCTCGCGGAATACCAGCGGTTGGAGGGGTTGAATGAAGCGGCTCATCGATGCTTTCCTGAATTCGATGCGTGCCGGACGGTTTCTGATCCGCAACGAGGCAGCGTTTCGCCAGGAGATTGCTCTCCTTATCGTCGCGATCATTGCAGGCTGGTTTGTCGCGCTGAGCTGGGCAGGCTACGTCCTCCTCGTCGCTGTCATGGTCGTTCTGGTCCTCGTTGAAGTGCTCAACACAGGCATCGAGGCGGCCTGCAATGCCATCTCGCGAGAATTCGATGCCGATATCCGGCTTGCCAAGGATTGCGGCTCACTTGCGGTGCTGCTTGCCATCATTCTGGCGGGCGGCGTCTGGTTGCTGGCGCTCGTCGAGCGGATCGCCGGAGCGCCACTTTAAAGCATGACCCGGAAAAGCGGGCGCCGGTTTTCCGAAAAGATCATGCTTCAGGAAACGATCGCTGGAATCACGCGGGGGGACGCGACCGCGCCGTGCGCTCAAACTGCTCCATCCGACTTGCCAGCGCCTCTATCCGTTCCAGAATGACCATGATCTCCTGCGTGCGCATGGTGTCGAGTTTCTCGTGCAGGGCCATGATCTCGATCTCCGCCTTGAGATTGACCTCGTAATCGTGCTCGGCATCGATCCGGTCGTGCTCGGCTTGCCGGTTTTGCGACATCATGATGACCGGCGCCTGGATCGCCGCCAGCATGGAAAGCACGAGATTGAGGAAGATGTAAGGGTAGGGGTCGAAGGCGTGGCGCTCCAGAAGGAGTGTATTGCCGACTGTCCAGAGGAACAGGAAAACCAGGAAGGAAATGATGAAGGTCCAGGAACCGCCGATCCGCGCGATCGAATCGGCCAGCCTGCCGCCGAAGCTGAGCTGGTTGACGAACGCCTTGTTCGAATCCTTCGAAATCGGCTTCCGCTCGACCGCGCTTTCCAGCACCCGCCTTTCGCGCTCGCCAAGCGAGTCCAGGCGCTTTTTCAACACATGCAGCGCAAGTTCGCCGACTGTTTTGTGCATTTTCCGCCTCCATGCGGTTTGTCACGGCTTGCTTTCCTCGTGAGTGCTAGAACCTATTTATGAGGGCGAAAAGCCGGAAAGCGATCGAGGCTTGGATGAAAGCGTTCAAAACCATCTATGAGCGCGCCGCAGCCCGAAAGGGAGGCGAGGAAAAGCTCCTTTCGCTGCTGCCGCCCGTCGCGGGAAATGCCGCCGCGGCAAACCTCTCGGACGACCGCATCCTGTCCGTCATCTCGGAGCGCGTCTTTGCCGCAGGCTTCGTCTGGCGTGTCATCGAGGAGAAATGGCCGGATTTCGAGGAAGCTTTCCTTGGCTTCGAGCCCAAGCGCCTTCTCTTCCAGCCCGACGATTTCTGGCACGATCTCGCCTCCGACAGGCGCATCGTGCGCAATCCGCAGAAGATCAAGTCCGTGCGGGAGAATGCCGCCTTCGTCGAGCGTGTTTCGAAGGAACATGGCGGCTTCGGCAAATTTCTCGCCGACTGGCCGAAGGACGATCAGATCGGGCTGATGGCGTTTCTGGGCAAGAACGGCAGCCGGCTCGGCGGCAATACAGGCCAATATGTGTTGCGTTGGCTGGGCTGGGACAGTTTCATCCTCTCACATGACATGGTTCTGGCGCTGCGCGACGCGGGGCTGGGAATTGCCGACACGCCGACATCGAAAAAGGACCTTGCAATCATCCAGGCACGGATGAACGCCTGGGCTGAAGAGACCGGACTGCCCTATGTCCATCTCTCGCGTATTCTCTCCATGTCGATCGGGGAGAACTATGATCTCGAGACGCTGAAGGCCCGCATGGGCGGCGGCGGGGAGTAGCCGCTCTCTTCGGCTAGGTCGAGCGGCTGTGAACTCGGGTTAACAGACTATTATCCCCCTCCGCCTCGCAGTCGCTCGGCACCTCCCCCCGCGTCGCGGGTGGCGGCTGGGCGCCGCGCCGGCGGCTATCCTCTCCCTCACGAAGTGGGGGAGAGGTGTCCGCGAAGCGGACGGAGAGG
>DASZUG010000012.1:0-2079 GCA_035547755.1 Rhizobiaceae bacterium | reverse complement strand
TCTGGTCGAGGAAGTTCTTGATCTGTGCGGCCATGGCGCCATAGCGCGTCGAAACGCCGAAGATGAAGCCGTCGTAATTCTCGAGTTCGAGCGGCTGAGCGATCGGCGCGTCCTGGTCGAGCTTGTAGTAGGCGGCTTGTGCCACTTCCTCGGGCACCAGTTCTGGCACCCGCTTGATCGTCACGTCCGCGCCCGCTTCGCGCGCGCCTTCGGCAGCGGCCTTCGCCATCTGCTCCATATGGCCCCAGCTTGAATAGTAGAGCACCAGTATCTTCGCCATCATCTATATCCTGTATCTGAATCTCTTCGGCGGTTCGCCGCCGCCCGTGCGCAATCTAAAGCGTCGCTCTTGAAATTGGAATCGGCGGGATTCCTATCCGGTCGGTTTTGTGATTCACCTTTGTGGGAGGTGGATCATGGGCAGAAGCTATTCGAGTGACCTGCGCGATCGGGTTGTCGGGTTTGTCGAAGCGGGAGGTTCGCGCCGCGAGGCGGCCCGGCATTTCGGGGTGAGCGCCAGTTTTACGGTGAAGCTCCTGCAGCGCGCCAGGCGGATCGGCTCGTCGGTGGCGGCGCGGCAGGGGCGACCACCAGGCAATGGCAAGCTTGCGCCGCATCGCGCCTTCCTCGTCGGCCTTGTGGACGCGCAGGGCGATATCACCATGCCGGAGCTTGCCGAAAGGCTGGCGAGCGAGCGCGGCGTGCGGGTGTTGCCCTCCTCGCTGTCGCGGTTCCTGCTTAAGGCCGGCTTCACATATAAAAAAAGCGCTGCTGGCGTCGGAATGCGCACGCGACCACATCGTTAAGGCGCGGCAGGTCTGGATTGGCCGGCGTCAGCCGAGAATGCGCCGCCAGCCGTATCGCCTGGTCTTCATCGACGAAACCTCTGTCAACACCAAGATGACGCGGCTGCGCGGCCGTGCCCTTTGCGGCCAAAGGCTGAGAGCGCAAGCGCCCTTCGGCAAATGGGGCACACAGACCTTCATCGCCGGCCTGCGCCACGATGGCATGACCGCGCCATGGATTCTCGACCGGCCGATGAACAGGGCGGCTTTCGATACTTATGTCGAAACCCAACTCGCGCCCACCCTCAAGCGCGGCGATATCGTCATCCTCGACAACCTCGCCGTCCATAAGAGCGCCAGAGCCGCACAATGCCTCAGAAAGATCGGCGCATGGTTCCTGTTCCTGCCCGCTTACAGCCCAGACCTGAACCCGATCGAGATGGCATTCTCGAAGCTCAAGGCGCATCTGAGAAAGGCAAAGGCCAGAACCTTCGACGCCCTCGTCAATGCTGTTGGCGACATTTGCGGCCTCTACAAACCAAAGGAATGCTGGAACTACCTCAAAGCCGCTGGATATGCGTCCGATTAAAAGCGCGGGGCTTTAGCCACTACGCCGCCAGTTGGAATAACCTCGCTGGCTGACAGATCGTTCACCGTCCGCCGAACTTCGCAGGAGGAATCCATGCTGAAAATCTATTCCGGGCGCTGCCATTGCGGCGCGGTGCGCTTCGAGGCCGATATCGACATCGCCGCGGGCACGACAAAGTGCAATTGTTCGATCTGCAGCAGAATGCGGCTCTGGTCGGTCCAGGTCACTCCGGAAGCATTCCGCCTGCTCGACGGCGAAAGCGCACTTGCAGATTATCGAGGCGGGAACCCCGTCGCGCATCACCTCTTTTGCCGGCATTGTGGCATCCACCCCTTCGAGTGGGTGGATGTGCCGAACATGAGCGGATCGAAATATTACAATATCAATGTTGCGTGCCTCGACGGCGTCGACGTCGATGAACTGGTAAATGCTCCGGTCACTTATTGCGACGGGGCAAATGACGATTGGGGATCAGTACCGGCGGAAACACGGCATCTCTGAGCCGGCATCCGACGTCGGGCCCTATCCCTCGATACCGAGCTTCTCTTTCACCAGCGCATTGACCGCCTGGGGGTTGGCCTTGCCGCCGGTCGCCTTCATCACCTGGCCGACGAACCAGCCGGCCATGGTCGGCTTGGCCTTGGCCTGCTCGACCTTGTCGGGATTGGCTGCGATCACCTCGTCCACCGCCTTCTCGATGGCGCC
>DASZUG010000011.1:0-20299 GCA_035547755.1 Rhizobiaceae bacterium | reverse complement strand
TCGTGAGGGAGAGGATAGGCCCTGGCCGCCGGCTCGGCGCCCATCCGCCACCCGCGAAGCGGGGGGAGGTGGCTCGGGCCCCCGGGTCCGGCCGTTGGCCGGCCCGAGGACAGGCTCCGCCCGAGACGGAGGGGGGATAATGTCTGTTAACCCGAATTCACAGCCGTGGATGCGGCGGCTTCTTCCTTGCAAAGCTGAAAATTTTCCTGTTTTGTTCTCTTTGTCCGGAAGCGGCCTCGATTCTGATTCGAGTCAATCGGGAATCTTTCCACGAAAGTGGATCGGCTGTGAATCTTGGGCAAGGCATGTTGAATCTTCACCGTTTCTTCAGGCTCTCTGCTAGGCCGTAGCGGCAGGGTACAAAACGGGGAAAAAATGGCTGAGGCAGCGATCCGCAAATTACCGGCGGCGGAAACACCGCTTTATCGCGAGGCCCCGAACAATATAGAGGCCGAGCAAGCGCTGCTCGGCGCCATGCTGGTCAACAATGACGCGTTCTATCGCGTATCCGATTTTCTCAAGCCCTCGCATTTTTACGAGCCGCTGCACCGCCGCATCTACGAGGTCGCGGGCGACATGATCCGGATGGGCAAGATGGCCAATCCGGTGACGATCAAGACGTTTCTGCCGGCCGAGGAAAAGGTCGGGGACATGACGGTCGCGCATTATCTCGCAAGGCTCGCGGCGGAGGCCGTCACCGTCATCAACGCGGCCGATTACGGCCGCGCCATCTACGATCTCGCGACCCGCCGCGCGCTCATCGGGGTCGGCGAGGACATGGTCAACATCGCCTATGACGCGCCTGTCGACATGCCGCCACAGGAGCAGATCGAGGATGCCGAGCGGCGGCTGTTCGAACTCGCCGAAACGGGCCGCTACGATGGCGGCTTCGAAAGCTTCACCGATGCGGTAAAGACCGCCGTCGACATGGCGAATGCCGCCTTCATGCGCGACGGCCATCTTTCGGGCATGGCGACAGGCTTTCGCGATCTCGACAGTCGGATGGGCGGTTTGCAGCCCTCCGACCTGATCGTGCTCGCCGGCCGTCCCGGCATGGGCAAATCGTCGCTCGCCACCAACATCGCCTTCAACATCGCCCATGCCTATGAACCCGCGCCGCAGGCCGACGGCACCTTCAAGGCGGCCAATGGCGGCGTCGTCGGCCTGTTCTCGCTGGAAATGTCGTCGGAACAGCTCGCCACCCGCATCATCTCGGAACAGACTGAAATCCCCTCCTCGAAAATCCGCCGTGGTGAAATTTCCGAGACGGATTTCGAGAAATTGGTCGCCTGCTCGCAGATGATGCAAAAGATACCGCTGTTCATCGATCAGACCGGCGGCATCTCCATCGCTCAACTGGCGGCGCGCGCCAGACGCCTCAAGCGCCAGCGCGGCCTCGATCTCATCGTGATAGACTATATCCAGCTCATGCAGGGATCGAGCAGCAAGGCAAGCCAGGGACGCGTGCAGGAAGTGACGGAGATCACCACGGGGCTGAAGGCGCTCGCCAAGGAACTCGGCGTGCCGATCATCGCGCTGTCGCAGCTTTCTCGCCAGGTGGAAAGCCGTGACGACAAGCGGCCGCAGCTTTCAGACCTGCGCGAATCCGGCTCCATCGAGCAGGATGCCGACGTGGTGCTGTTCATCTACCGCGAGGAATATTACCTGAAGAACAAGGAGCCGAAGCCCGGCTCCGAAGAATACTTCAAATGGGAAGGGGAAATGAACGACGCGCGCGGCAAGGCGGAGGTCATCATCGCCAAGCAGCGCCATGGGCCCACGGGCACGGTGCCGCTTGGCTTCCAGGGCGAATTCACGCGCTTCTTCGATCTCGCCGAGGACAGCCATCTGCCCGAGAGGTTCGAATAGGTGGCGGAGGAGGAACACAGTTTCATCCTTGCCGGCGCCGATCCGCGGCTCGCAGGCGGCAGGCTGACAATCGACCTGCACGCCCTGACGGCCAATTATCACGCGCTGCAGCATCTTTGCCCAACGGCCAGCGTCGCAGGCGTGCTGAAGGCCGATGCATATGGGCTGGGAGCCGAATTCGTCGCACCTGCCCTGCTCAAGGCGGGCTGTAAGCATTTCTTTGTCGCCCTTCCGGAGGAAGGCAGGCAGTTGCGGAAGGTCGCGCCCGACGCCGCCATCTTCGTGCTGGCAGGATTGTTCGAAGCGGAGGCGGCGCCCTTTTATTCCGATTCGCGGCTCATTCCCGTCCTCAACACGGAACGCGAAATCGCCATATGGGAAGCCCATTGCGGTGTCGTCGGCGAGGCGCTTCCCTGCGCGATCCATGTCGATACCGGCATGAACCGGCTCGGGCTTTCGATCGAACAGGCGACCGCCTTCGCCGAGGATAATGCGCTGACGGAAGCGGTAAAGCCGATCCTCCTGATGAGCCATCTCGCCGTCGCGGACAATCCGCTGCACCCGCTCAACCGGCGGCAGATCGAATCCTTCCAAAAGCTCCGCCAATCCTATGGCGGGATAGAAGCGAGCCTGGCCAATTCGGCCGGGATATTTCTCGGGAAAGGCGCGCATTTCGATCTGACGCGACCGGGAATCGCTCTCTATGGCGGAGCGCCCGTCGCCGCTCTCCAAAATCCGATGCTTCCGGTCGTGACTGCCGAAGCGCGCATCGTGCAAATCCGGAATGTCAGAGCCGGCGAGTCGGTCAGCTACGGCGCGAGCGTCACGCTCGACCGGCCGTCGATGATTGCCGTGACCTCTGTCGGCTATGCGGACGGCTTCATGCGCTCGTTGTCGGGATCGGGCGTACCGTTGCGATCCACGATTCCAGAGGGAGGCTATGGCTTCGCTGGGGGCCGGCGCGTACCCGTTATCGGCAGGATCACGATGGATCTGACGATGTTCGACATCACCGATTGCGAGCACGATGCGTTGCAACCGGGAGACTTCATCGAATTGTTCGGGCCGAATATCCCGATCGACGAGGCAGCCGAGGCGGCGGGGACTGTCGCCTACGAGTTGCTGACCTCACTCGGCGCGCGGTGGCAGCGGCACTTCGTCGGCCTGGACGAGGGCTGATGGCGAAGACCCGCGTCCAGTTCATCTGCCAGAATTGCGGCACGGTGCATTCACGCTGGGCCGGCAAATGCGACGCCTGCGGCGAGTGGAACACGCTGGTCGAGGAAGGGACCTCGGGCGGCATAGGCAGCGGGCCGCAATCGATCCGTTCCGCCCGCAAGGGTCGCGCCGTGGCGCTGACGGACCTTGCAGGCGACATCGAGGACGCCCCGCGCATCGCTTCCGGCATCGCCGAACTCGATCGCGCGACGGGCGGCGGCTTCGTGCGCGGCTCGGCTCTGCTTATCGGCGGCGATCCTGGCATCGGCAAATCGACGCTTCTGACGCAGGCGGCGGCAGCGCTCGCCGGCCAGGGCCATCGCATCGTCTATGTTTCGGGCGAGGAAGCGGTGGCGCAGATCAGGCTGAGGGCACAGCGCCTCGGCGTCGCCGCGGCGCCGGTAGAACTCGCTGCGGAAACCAATGTGGAAGACATTCTCGCCACTATCGCGGATGGCCGCAGGCCCGACCTTGTCATCATCGATTCCATCCAGACCTTGTGGACCGATATCGCCGAATCGGCGCCTGGCACGGTCACGCAGGTCAGGGCTTCGGCACAGGCGCTGATCCGTTATGCGAAATCGACCGGCGCGGCGGTGGTGCTGGTCGGCCATGTCACCAAGGAGGGGCAGATCGCCGGCCCGCGCGTGGTCGAACACATGGTCGATGGGGTCCTCTATTTCGAGGGCGAAGGCGGCCATCATTACCGCATTCTCAGGACCGTGAAGAATCGCTTCGGCCCTACCGACGAGATCGGCGTTTTCGAAATGTCGGATCGCGGCCTGCGTGAAGTCGCCAATCCGTCCGAGCTTTTCCTCAGCGAGAGAAGCGCGAATTCCGCCGGAGCGGCGGTTTTCGCCGGGATGGAAGGCACCCGGCCCATTCTGATCGAGATCCAGGCGCTCGTCGCCCCCTCCCCGCTCGGCACGCCGCGCCGGGCCGTGGTCGGCTGGGATTCAGCGCGGCTGTCCATGGTGCTCGCGGTTCTGGAAGCGCATTGCGGCGTGCGCTTTTCGCAGCAGGACGTTTATCTCAATGTGGCGGGAGGCTACCGCATTTCCGAGCCGGCCGCCGACCTTGCGGTTGCCGCTGCGCTCGTTTCCTCGCTCAGCGGGCTTGCCCTGCCGCCCGATTGCGTCTATTTCGGCGAAATCAGCCTGTCAGGTGCGGTCAGGCCCGTTGCGTTCGCGCAGCAGCGTCTCAAGGAGGCGGAAAAGCTGGGTTTTGGCCAGGCGGTATTCCCGAAATCGAACGAGGAACGGACAGGAAAAGCTCCCGAGAGGTTCTTCCAGCCGGAAGCTCTTCTCGATCTTGTGGCGCGGATCGCGGGACCGGCCGGCGCCGAACAAATGATTCAATGATGACGGGGAATCTGCCACCATGCCGATAACGCTTCTCGACGGGATATTGATCGGCTTCACGCTGGTATCGGCGGTGCTCGCCATGGTCCGCGGCTTCTCGCGGGAGGTCTTGTCGGTCGTCTCCTGGATCGCGGCCGCCGCGGCCGCCTATTTCTTCTACCCGACCGTCCTGCCTTTCGTTACCCCCCATATCAACAACCCGAAACTCGCGATCGGCGTCGCCGCGGCCATCGTCTTCCTCATCGCGCTCATCGTCGTCACCGTGATCACGATGAAGGTCGCCGATTTCATTATCGACAGCCGTGTCGGTGCGCTCGATCGCACGCTCGGCTTCCTCTACGGCGCGGCGCGGGGCGTCCTGGTGGTCGCCGTCGCCCTTCTTTTCTTCAATTGGCTGGTCGGCGACAACCCGCCCGGATGGGTCGCGCATGCCAAGTCGCGGCCGCTTCTTGACGGGATCGGCCAGAAGATCGAGTCCATATTGCCCGCCGATCCGGAGAGCGCCCTGAAGAAGTTCGTCCCCGGCCATAATGGCGACAATGGCGGCACGGATGCCGCGCCGTCGGACAGTGGACAGACTAAAAGCTGAACTGCTTGGCCGGGCGCGATGCAATCTCTATATGACATCAAAGGCCTCGATATTTGACCCTTCGTCGTCACAGTGCGTCCTTCGAGACTCGCCCTTCGGGCTCACACCTCAGGATGAGGATCATTAGCGCCACCGATCCTCATCCTGAGGCGCGAGCGAAGCGAGCCTCGAAGGACGCACCCGACGCAAGCGTCGAACATGGGAGCCGCTGATATAAGCCGGACGACGTACATGATCATGTCGGAGCACGATGACAAGCCGCTCGACGCCGAAGGAGACGCATTCCACGACGAATGCGGCGTCTTCGGCATATTCGGCAGGCAGGACGCGGCGGCGATCACCACGCTCGGGCTTCATGCACTCCAGCACCGTGGGCAGGAAGCGGCAGGCATCGTTTCCTATGACGGGTCGCAATTCCATGTCGAGCGCCACATCGGCCTGATCGGCGACACCTTCACGAAATCCGCCGTTCTCGATCGCCTGAAGGGTACGCGCGCGATCGGCCATACGCGCTACGCCACCACGGGCGGCGCGGGCCTGAGGAACGTGCAGCCGCTTTTCGCGGAACTGGCGGATGGCGGCTTCGCCATCGCTCATAACGGCAACATCACCAATGCGCTGACCATACAACGCGCGTTGCAGAAGCAGGGCTCCATTTTCTCCTCCACCTCCGATACGGAAACCATCCTTCACCTCGTCGCGACGAGCCGCGAGAAGGATTTCATCTCCCGCTTTATCGAGGGAATTCGGCAGTTGGAGGGCGCGTTTTCGCTGGTTGCCCTGTCCTCCAAGAAGATGATCGGCTGCCGCGACCCGCTCGGCATCCGGCCCCTCGTTCTTGGCGACCTCGACGGTTCCTACATCCTGGCATCGGAAACCTGCGCGCTCGACATCATCGGCGCGCGCTTCGTCCGCGACATCAAGCCGGGCGAAGTGGTGGTCGTCGATGCGAAGGGAATCGAGAGCCTTTTCCCGTTCGAGCCGGTGAAGCCGCGTTTCTGCATCTTCGAATATGTCTATTTCGCGCGGCCGGATTCGTCGGTCGAGGGACGCAATGTCTATGACGTGCGCAAACGGATCGGCGTGGAGCTCGCGCGCGAAAGCCCGGTCGAAGCGGATCTGGTGGTGCCGGTGCCGGATTCGGGCACGCCGGCGGCGATCGGCTTTTCGCAGGAAGCGAACATCCCCTTCGAACTCGGCATCATCCGCAACCATTATGTCGGCCGCACCTTCATTCAGCCGACCGATTCGATCCGGCATATGGGCGTCAAGCTGAAGCACAACGCCAACCGGCGCATCCTGGACGGCAAGCGTGTGGTCCTGGTGGACGATTCGATCGTTCGCGGCACCACCAGCCAGAAGATCGTGCAGATGGTGCGCGAAGCGGGCGCCAGGGAAGTCCATATGCGGATCGCCTCGCCGCCGACCCGCGCCTCCTGCTTTTACGGTGTGGATACGCCCGAAACGTCGAAGCTCCTGGCTTCCCGCATGTCGGTCGAGGACATGGCGGAGTTCATTCGCGTCGATTCGCTTGGCTTCCTGTCGATCGACGGTCTTTATCGGGCCGTCGGCGAAGCGGCGCGGGACAATGAGCAGCCGCAATATTGCGATGCCTGCTTCACGCGTGACTATCCGACGCGGCTGACGGACCAGGATGGCGCGGACAATGTCCGCCAGCTTTCGCTTCTCGCCGCCGGGAATTAACCCGCCAGCAGTTTCAGGCCGGCTATCCCTGCAACAATGAGCGCAATACAGCCGAGCCGGATTGCCGAGGCCGGCTCGCCGAAAAGCGCGATGCCGAGCAGGACTGTCCCGACCGTGCCAACGCCGGTCCACACCGCATAGGCGGTGCCAAGCGGAAGCGAGCGGAGCGCCAGCCCGAGCAGGCCGAGGCTGACGATCATCGAGAACACCGTCCCCAGGCTTGGCCAGAGCCGCGTGAAACCATCGGTGAATTTGAGGCCGACCGCCCAACCGACCTCGAACAGGCCGGCGGCGAGCAACAGGATCCAAGCCATCCTCATCTCCTTAAGAGTGATGAGGCCGTCCTCACCTGGAATGAACAGAAAATGCCGGGGTCGTCCTCGGCAGCATCAATATAGGCACGTTTACCCGTTGAACAAGCGGCGCCGGTCCCAAAGGGAACGCTTGGAAAATCAAGCCGCTCGTCGGCGCTCTACGTTGCCCCCGGCCGGTGGCCGAGGATGATCAGGCCCTTTAACGTTTTCCAGCGATAAGGCCGTTCCGCAGCACCAGCACGGCGCCGGGCCCATGCACCGCGGCGAACAGAAGGCCGGCGATGAAGGTGAAATGATCGACGAAGAAGCCGAATTCGTCCTGGTTTCCCTGCCAATGCGACGGCCCGTGGAAGGCGAAGGCGAGGAAAAGCACATAGGCTACGGCAAGCACCGCCGCCTCGGAAAAATACGCGCCGGTCAGGAATGCCAGCACAAGCAGCAATTCGAAGATCGCAGCTATCCACGCGAGCGGCAGCGCCAGCGGAAAACCGGCGGCGGCGATATAGTCGGCGGTCTGCCCCATTCCGGCGAACTTGAAGGAAGCGGCCATCAGGAACATGGCGGCGAAGATCAGCCGTGCGGCAAGGATTGCGATTGTCTTGGTCATGTTCCCCTCCTCGGGAAAAGGTTTCGATTGCCCCGAGGACGGATGAAGCGGCGCGTTCCCGACATGTGTTACGCATTCGGCTTCAGAGCATGATCCGAAACCCGGCGTCCACAGCTGGGTTCCGTTCACCGCTGAAACGTAATAAGCCACAGCCGCAGAGAGATTTCCATCAGATCGGTTCTTCGATGACGAACATTCCCAACCTTTCCGGCCGCATCGCACTCGTCACCGGTGCATCGCGCGGGATAGGCTATCATCTGGCGAAGAGCCTTGCCGCCGCCGGCGCGCATGTCGTCGCGGTGGCGCGGACGGTCGGGGGGCTCGAGGAACTCGACGACGAGATCAAGGCCGCAGGCGGACAAGCGACGCTGGTGCCGTTCGATCTGACCGACATGCCGGCGTTGGACAGGCTGGGCGCCGCGATTTTCGAGCGCTGGGGAAAACTCGATGTGCTGGTCGCGAATGCCGGCTTGTTGGGCGTCCTGTCTCCCATCGGCCATATCGAGGCGAAGACCTTCGAGAAGACCATGGCCGTCAACGTCACCTCCGTCTGGCGGTTGATACGGTCAGTCGATCCCCTGTTAAGAAAATCGGATGCCGGCCGAGCCATCATCCTCTCATCGGGCGCGGCGCATTCCGGACGCGCCTTCTGGGGGCTCTATGCAGCGTCGAAGGCCGCAGCGGAAGCTTTGGCACGAAGCTGGGCAGACGAGACGAGGAACACAGCTCTCAGGGTCAACTCAGTCGATCCCGGCGCGACGCGCACCGCCATGCGCGCGCAGGCGATGCCGGGCGAAGATCCCGACACGCTTCCCCATCCTTCGGAAGTGGCTACCAAGATCCTCCCGCTCGCCAGCCCGTCGCTCGAGGAAACGGGCCTGTTGTTCGACGTGCGGGAGAACAGGTTCCTGCATTATCGCAAGCCGGAATAGGCAATCGGTGCTCATGGTGCGTCCTTCGAGGCCCGCTTCGCGGGCACCTCAGGATGAGGGCCGCCGGCGCAAGACTCCCTCATCCTGAGGTGCTCGCCCGACGGGCGAGCCTCGAAGGACGCACTGTAGCAACGAATGCCAGGGACGTTGGTTAAGTCGCCTTCTTGCTCGCCGGCAACCTATCGCAGCGCCTTCAGCGCTTCCGCCCAGCGATAAAGCTCGGAAAGGACGTTCTTCGCGCCGTCAACCATCATCTCCGTCGGCTCGAAGACGCCATCCTTGATATGCTGCGCGAACAACGGAACGGTCACGGCTTCCGGGATCGGCATTATCTTCAGCGTCGTCATGGTCAGTTTCTCGATCTGCACCGCGCGCAGGCCGCCGGATATGCCGCCATAGCTGACGAAGCCAGCCGGCTTGTATGCCCATTCGCCGCTCAGATAGCTCATGGCATTCAAGAATGACGGAGGGGGACCGTAATTATATTCCGGCGTCACGAAGACGAATGCATCTGCGGCTTCGACGCTCGCGCTCCAGCGTCTGGTGTGCTCGTTGACATATTTGCGCAGTCTCGGATGCTCCGGTTCATCGAAAACCGGCAGGTCGAATTCCGCAAGGTCGACCAGGCTCGCATTGAATTTGCCGTTCGCGACGGCATAGTCATGGAACCACCGGGCGACAAGCGGCCCTTTCCGGCTCGGCCGGGTGCTCACGATGATCGTGTGCAAATTCAGCGTCATCTCTAATTCTCCGTCATTGAATGAGAGGGGTATAGAACAGAGCGATCTTCGGGGCACCCTAATTGTTCCGGCCGGTCATTCGTGATCGCCGTTGCCCATTGATCGCTTTGAACAAGGCGCGGCTTGTCGAATGATCATACCGCACGTACTTTCCAGCGCTTCGAGGTGATTCGCGAACACTCGACAGAAGAGGGAGAAGAAGCATGGCACAAGCGGCGGCAACCTTTGTTTGGTGGCTCGTGATCGCGGGACCGCAAGGGGGAATGGTGGTCATGCCGAACCCGTTCGACAGCCGCGACGCCTGCCAGGCGGCGATCACCGAATATCAGAAGAATCAGCCACCCAAGGACTGGGTGCTGCAATGCGTCCCGACGGCAGACCAGAGCTTCGCGGAGTGATACCGGTCAGGGGCCGACGCTTACGGACAGTGCGGGACGCGTGTTGAGGGTCTGAAAGACCACGCAATAGCGTTCCGTCAGCTTGATCAGCGTCGCGATCCGCTCCCCAGATTCATTCGTATCGAGATCGAAAGAGAGGCGGATCGCCGAAAAACCGACCGGGGCATCCTTGGCGACACCCAGCGTGCCCCGGAAATCGAGATCGCCCTCGGCGCTTACCGTGGCATCGCCAAGCCGAAAGTCGAGCGCCGTGGCGACAGCCTTCAGCGTCACGCCGGCACAGGCGACGAGCGCTTCGAGCAGCATGTCGCCGGAACAGAGTTCCGCGCCGGTTCCGCCGGTTGCGGGGTGCAGGCCGGCAACCGCAACCGCGCGGCCGGTATCGACCTTGCAGGCGATTTTCTGCTCATCGATCCTGCCTGATGCCTTCAATGTGATCAGCGCGGCGGAAGGATCGTCGCGATAGGCCTCCTTGATCGGCGCTTGCACATTCTTCAGCGCAACTGCGTCCATCACAGCCTCCCTCGCTGCGGCACTCCGCTGGAGCACCCGACGACTTACCCATGCATCCTGGGAACATGATCCTCCTCGCTCTCTTCCTGCTCCGCGCGCCTGGCATAGGCGCGCATGCTGAAGGGCAGGAAGCCGAGATAGATGATCGTGGAGGCGGCAAGCGTCTCCCAGGTGAAGTTCGCCAGAAGCAGTACGTAGAGCACCACCAGCAGCATGAGCGGCATCACCATGTCGCGCCGGATCTTCGCGCCGGCGCTCTTGCCGGAATAGACCGGCAGGCGGCTGACGAGAAGAAGAGCCACCATCACCGTGTAGCAGGAGGCCCCGTAGGCCACGGCGGAGCCGACCTCGAAACCGAGGAAACCGAGATAGACCGGCAGCAGCACGATGAATGCGCCGGCTGGCGCGGGCACGCCGACGAAATAGTCCGATTGCCAGCTTGTCTTGTGCGGGCCTTCGGCCATGACATTGAAGCGGGCGAGGCGAAGACCGGAGGCGATGACGAAAAGAAGGACCGCGATCCAGCCTATCCCATGCGCCTGGTCGAGAAGGTAGGCATAGAGAACCATCGCTGGAGCCACGCCGAAATTGACAATATCGGCGAGCGAATCCATCTGCGCCCCGAATTTGGACGTGCTCTTCAGCGCCCTGGCGACGCGTCCGTCTATTCCGTCGAGGAACGCGGCGGCGAGCACCATGATGACCGCAGTCTCGAACCGGTTGTCATAAGCCAGCCTGATGCCCGTGAGACCGGCGCAGATGGCGAGAACGGTGATCAGATTGGGGAGCACCATCCGCAGCGGAATTTCGCGGATGCGCGGTCCGCCCTGGCCATGCGGTTCGAAAGGAGGAAAAGGTCCCGCCACCGGCTTTTCCTCAGGAAACCCGAACGAGCGGCGGCATGACATCGCCGCCGAATTCGGCAAGGAGGGTTTCCCCCGCGACCGCCGTCTGGCCCGCGGCGACACGCAGCGCCGCATCCCGCGGCAGATAGACATCGACACGCGAGCCGAAGCGGATGAGCCCGATGCGCTCGCCGATCCCGACCGATTCCCCCACGTCGAGCCAGCAGACGATGCGCCGCGCGACAAGTCCCGCGATCTGCACACATGCCACAATGCCGTTCGGACTCTCGATCACGATACCGTTGCGCTCGTTCTCGCTACTTGCCTTGTCGAGTTCCGCGTTGAGGAACTTGCCATGCCTATGCTCGATGCGGGAAATCCGGCCCCGCACGGGCGATCGGTTCACATGGCAGGAAAACACGTCCATGAAGATGGATATCCGTGTCATTTCCACCGCTTCAAGCCCAAGTTCTCGCGGAGGGAAAGCGGGAACGATGGCGGAAATGCGGCCATCGGCCGGGCTGACGACCCAGCGGTCGTCGGTGGGCGTAACGCGGCGCGGATCGCGGAAGAAATAGACGCACCAGGCGGTGAACAGAAGACCGATCCAGAAGAGCGGCTCCCACAGCGCGCCGAGGATCAAGGAAGCGCCGGCAAAGACGGCGATGAACGGATATCCCTCCCGATGGATCGGCACGAAGGTCTTTCGGATGGTCTCTGCGAGGCTCATTCCGGAAATCGTCTCCTTTTGCCCGGCATTGAATAGAGCAAAGCGCGGAGAGCCGCAACGCGCCTCGTGGGCATGTGGATACCGGGATCGAGGCTCATGAAACAGGCGGAAAGCGGCCGCCCTATTCGCCCGCTTCGGCGGTATCCGCCGCGACTTCGGCGGTCCGGCGGCGAACGATGATGCCGAGATCGTCCTTCTCACGCGCCAGGCGCAGGCGTTCTTCCGCCTCGTTCGCCTCGCGCTGGCGACGCCACATCGCCGCGTAGAGGCCGTTCTGACGCAGAAGTTCCGTATGTTTGCCGCGCTCGGCGACACGCCCCTCCTGCAGGACGATGATCTCGTCCGCCCCGATGACCGTCGAAAGCCTGTGCGCAATGACAAGCGTAGTGCGGCCCCGGCTCACGAGGTCGAGCGCCGACTGGATTTCCTGCTCCGTATGTGTGTCGAGCGCGGAGGTCGCTTCGTCGAGAATGAGGATCGGCGGCGCCTTCAGGATCGTCCGGGCGATGGCGACGCGCTGTTTTTCACCCCCCGAAAGCTTCAGCCCGCGTTCGCCGACCATGGAGCGATAGCCTTCCGGCAGGTGCTTGATGAAACCGTCGATCTGCGCCAGTTCGGCGGCCTTCCTGACTTCTTCCTCGTCCGCGTCGGGACGACCGTAACGAATATTGTAGGCAATCGTATCGTTGAAGAGCACGGTATCCTGCGGCACCATGCCGATCGCGGTGCGCAGACTCTCCTGCGTCACATCGCGCACATCCTGCCCGTCGATCTCGATCGCGCCTTCCTGGATGTCGTAGAAGCGGAAGAGCAGCCTCGATATGGTCGATTTTCCCGCACCGGAAGGGCCGACGATCGCAACGGTGTGGCCGGCCGGTACGTCGAAGCTCACGCCCTTCAGGATCGGCCGGGCGGGATCGTAGGCGAAATGTACGTCGCGAAAGGAAATCGCCCCGTCACTGACATGGAGATTGTGAGCATCCGGACGGTCGGTGACTTCCTGCTTGACGTCGAGCAGGTCGAACATCTGCTCGATGTCGGTCAGGCCCTGGCGGATATCGCGGTAGATCGAGCCGATGAAGTTGAGCGGTATCGACAACTGCATCAGCATCGCGTTGACGAAGACGAAATCGCCGACGGTGCGCGTACCGTGCATGACTTCGATCGCGGAAAGCGCCATCGCAGCCATCATGCCGAGACCGAAGATCACGCCCTGGCCGAAATTCAGCCAGCCGAGCGAGGTCCAGATGCGGGTCGCTGCTTCCTCGTAGCGCGCGATCGAGCGATCGAAACGCCGCGCCTCCATCGCCTCGTTGTTGAAATATTTCACCGTTTCGAAATTGAGGAGGGAATCGACCGCCTTGGTGTTGGCGTCCGTATCGGAGGCGTTCATCTCGCGTCGGATGGCGATGCGCCAATTGGTCGCCCGCACGGTGAATGCGATATAGAGCACCACCGTAACGGCGACGATCAGGAGATAGGTCCAACCATAGGCGACCGCGAAAATGATCGCCGTCAAGGCGAATTCAAGAACCGTCGGCACGGCGGAGAGGATCGTGTAGCGCACAATCATCTCGATGCCCTTGGTGCCGCGCTCGATGATGCGCGAAAGCCCACCCGTCCGGCGCTCCAGGTGGAAGCGCAACGACAGTTCATGCATATGGACGAAGGTGCGGTAGGCAAGCTGGCGCACCGCATGTTGTCCGACACGGGCAAACAGCGCATCGCGCAACTGGTTGAAGCCGAGCTGGACGATCCTCACCAGATTATAGGCAATGACAAGCATTACGGGGCCGGCGAGGACCATGGGAAGATAGGCAGGCGCAGCGCCTTCACCGCTCAGCGCATTCGTGGCCCATTTGAAAAAATAGGGAACCGTGACAAGGACGAGCTTGGCGGCAACGAGCAGGACGCTTGCCCAGACCACACGCCATTTCAGATCAGGCCGATCGCTCGGCCACATATACGGCCAAAGATTAAAGAGGGTGCCGAGCATCGAGCCTTCGGCGGATACGGTCTTTTCAGGCACGAACGTTCTTTCTGGAATGGGCAGGCGCCTTCGCGCCAGTTCCGCAGCAGCTGTCGAAAAATCCTTCGAGGGAACGCGAAAGTTCGGAAAGCCGCTCGCGATTGACGGTGTAGCGCGAACGTTGGCGTTCGGGAGCGAAATCGACCAGCCCCGCTTCCACGAGGATCTTCAGATGTTGCGACACGGTCGACTGGGCGAGAGCGAACCGCTCGACGACATCCTTGCAACAGCAAGCTTCCGCGCCCGCAAGATGGCGTAGGATCTGCAACCGCGCCGGATGTGACAACGCGGCGAGCTTCGCGGCCATATCCTTGCCGCAGGCAGAATTTTCCCTCGTTTCAAAGGAGTTTGGAATTTCTTTCATCGTCTATCGACGATAGACGATGATCGATTGCCATGCAATGCGAAGTTGGAGCTTCTCCCGCCTTCACTGCGCGGCGGGTTTCGCCGCTATCGTGGTGGCTTGATCGCCGATCGCGCTCATATCCGCCGCCACGCCCTCCTTCGTTTTGTCGGGCACGCGGAAAACCTGTCCCGGATAGATCAGGTCAGGATCCTGAATTTCATCCTGGTTGGCGAGATAGATGGTGGAATAGCGGACGCCTCGTCCATAGACGCGGCGTGAAATCTGCCAAAGCGTGTCGTGACGGCGGATGATGACGGCGCCATCGGCTTCCTCGAGTTTCGCGCCGAGGACCGTGGGCGGCCCCTTGGCGATCGGATTGTCAAGCGGCGGCAGCTTCACCTGGCCGGGAGCGGCGTCGGCAACCGTACCGGACGATGAAGCCGTCGATGCGCCGGCATCCGTCTTTGCATTGCCGGCAGCTGCGGGGGGCGCCACCGCGGCAACGGCTTCGCCAGCCTGCCGCTGGAACGGCACAGCCGCACGTGCGATCACTTTGCGGCCATCCGAATCAAGCATATCGGCGCGGACGATGTAGTCGCCGACAGCCAATTCGCGCATCGCTTCGACCAGAAAGCGGCCGACTTTCGAGGCCGTCGCTTCGCCGAGAAAGATATCATTGGCGTAGACGCGGACGACCTTTCCGGGTTCGGCGGTGCCCGCGATGAAGATTTTGTTGCCCTCGATTTCGACCGCATCGACCGCAACCTCGGACGGTTTGGCGGCCGTACCCGGCCGTGCCTGTTTCGCCATTTCCTGTTGCGGCGCGATGGAGGCAAGTTCGTCACTCGGTCCGGAAGCCGTCGAAGTGCCGGCAGCAGAGCCCGAAGCGGCGGGAGTCCCGGAAGGGGATGATGCACCGGCGGGAACGGGTGTCCTTGCGGTCTCCTTCGCCTCGGCGATCGATCCCTCGCCGCTCTTGACCGGCGCCGGTTCCGGTACGGTGATCAGCTTGCTCGGCTCGCCCGGCGTTTCGACAAGGGCCAGCACCTGGCCATCCGAATGTTCGGGCACCGACACAACCGCCGTTTCCTTCGACATCGCCACCAGCTTGTCGGGCGCTGTCGCCCGCAAGACAAGCTGGTAATTGCCAGGCTTGAGCGGCTTGTCGAGGACGATCGCGAAATCGCCCTCCGGCCCAGCCTTGGCTGTGCCGATGACATGCGAGCCGGACAGAAGTTCCACCGCCGCATTCGGGCCGGCCTTGCCCGCCACCACGACCGACCCATTGCCCTCGACGCGTACCACGTCGAAACTCGGCGTGACAACCTTGGCCTGCGCCGGTTGGCCGGGTCTCGCTGTTTGCGCGGAAGGTGCATTTGACGGCGCGGCTTTCGGCTGCGGCGTTTCCCCCGCCGCAGGGCCGGTTGCCGCATGGCCGGTTTCGGCGCCGCTGTCGGGCGTCTTGGCGGCCAACCGGTCGTTTTTACCCATTGTGCCCGTCGACGAGCTCGGCGCGGCCACTTCGGTCTGCTTCAAGATATGGGCCGGATTGAAAGCGCCGACACCATAGGCAACCGCCGCGACGGCCACCACGGCGCCGCCGACGAACAAAAGCGCATTGCGCGGGTCGATCGCCATCCCAATATCCCTTAGCCGCCCATTGCGGGGTCTAGCCTGTTTTCCTTATACCAACAAGAAAAAGCCGACAAAACAGCTTGACGGGAGACGCACAGGGTTTCCTAACAGGTTCCATGAACAAGATTCGATCCATTTGCGTTTATTGCGGCTCCTCGCCCGGCACCGACAATGCCTATCTCGATGCCGCGAGAACGCTTGGTAACGCCATGGGCAAAGCCGGTCTGCGGCTGATCTATGGCGGCGGCGCCAAGGGCATCATGGGCGCGGTCGCCAAGGCGACTGCGGAAGCAGGCGGCAGCGTCATGGGCATCATTCCGCGCTTCCTCATGAACAAGGAAGCGAGCGAGGCGGCTCTCGCCCGCCTGGACGAGGTCGTCGTCACAGAGGACATGCATGCCCGCAAACACAGGATGTTCGAGGAATCCGACGCTTTCGTGGCGCTTCCGGGCGGCATCGGGACGCTGGAGGAAATCGTCGAGATCATGACCTGGGCACAACTGGGACGACACCGCAAGCCCATGGTCTTCGGCAATGTCGGCGGCTTCTGGAACCCGATGATGGCGCTGATGGAGCACATGAAGCGCGAAGGCTTCCTGCATTCGGCGCATCTGGTTCAGCCCCTGCTCGTCGACGATCCCGCCGCCATCCTGCCGGCCGTACTTGGATCGGCGCCCACCCGTAAAAATTCCGAAGGGCAAGACTACATCATCGACCGACTTTGAAAGCCGGTGGAAAACGGATATGCGGCCCATCAAAGAGGCGTAGAGCCGGCATCATCCATAGCGCTCTATTCCGCCGCCACCAGCCCCGCCATTTCGCGGTTCTTCATCAGCTTGAAGACGATCGAATCCATCAGCGCCTGAAACGAGGCATCGATGATATTGTCCGAAACGCCGACGGTGGACCAGCGGCCGCCCTTCCCGTCATGCGATTCGATCAGGACGCGGGTCACGGCCTCGGTGCCGCCGTTCAGGATACGCACCTTGTAATCCACCAGTTCGAGATCGGCGATTTCAGCCTGATACTGACCGAGATCCTTCCTAAGCGCGATGTCGAGTGCGTTGACCGGCCCGTGCCCTTCCGCCACCGACATGATCTCCTGGCCATCAACGGTCACCTTCACGATCGCCTCGGAAACCGTCTTCACGCTCCCTCGGGCGTCATAGCGGCGCTCGACCATGCAACGGAAACTCTCGACCTTGAAGAAGACCGGCACCTCGCCCAGCATGCGCCGCGCCAGAAGCTCGAAACTCGCATCCGCGCCCTCATAGGCATAGCCTTCCGCCTCGCGCTCCTTCACCGTCTGGATCAGCGCGTCGAGACGTGAGTCGTCGCGCGCGACCTCGATGCCGCGGCGGCGCAATTCAGCGATGAAATTCGCCTTGCCGCCCTGGTCGGACACCATGATGCGGCGACGGTTGCCGACCGTTTCCGGCGGCACATGCTCATAGGTCTCGGGTTCCTTGGCGAGGGCGGATGCATGGATGCCGGCCTTGGTGGCGAAGGCCGAGGCGCCGACATAGGGCGCCTGTGCATCCGGCGCCCTGTTCAAAAGCTCGTCGAAACTGCGCGACAGGCGGGTGAGGCCGGCGAGCTGTCCAGCCGAAATGCCGGTTTCGAAGCGATCGGCATAGGCCGGCTTCAGCATCAGCGTCGGTACGAGCGTGGTGAGATTGGCGTTGCCGCAGCGCTCGCCGATGCCGTTCAGCGTGCCCTGGATCTGGCGCACGCCGGCCTCGACCGCGGCCAGTGAGTTCGCCACCGCCTGACCGGTGTCGTCATGTGCGTGAATGCCGAGATTTTCGCCCGGAATGCCCGAGGCGATCACCTTTTCGACGATCGCCCTGACTTCCGCCGGCTGGGTGCCGCCATTGGTGTCGCACAGCACGACCCAGCGCGCTCCGGCATCATAGGCCGCGCGGGCGCAGGACAACGCATAGTCCGGATTGGCCTTGAAGCCGTCGAAGAAATGCTCGCAATCGACCATCGCCTCCTTGCCGGCGTCGCGTGCCGCCTCGACGGAAGCGCGGATGGCGTCGAGATTTTCCTCATTGGTGCAACCGAGCGCGACGCGGACATGATAGTCCCAGCTCTTGGCGACATAGCAGATCGCATCGGAGGCCGACTGGAGCAGAACGGCCAGCCCCGGATCGTTGGAGGCGGAGACGCCGACGCGCTTGGTCATGCCGAAGGCGACGAATGCCGCCTTCGCCGTCCGCTTTTCCGCGAAGAAAGCGGTGTCGGTCGGGTTGGCGCCGGGATAGCCGCCTTCGACATAGTCGATGCCGAACTCGTCCAGCATGCGGGCGATGGCGATCTTGTCCTCGACGGAAAAGTCGATGCCCGGTGTCTGCTGGCCATCGCGAAGGGTGGTGTCGAAGAGATAGAGACGGTGGCGCTTTCCCTCCCCCTTGAGGGGAGGGTGGCCAGCCGCAGGCTGGTCGGGTGGGGTCGGTGCGGACGATCTCGACCTATATCGAGGCCGCGCGTTGCCTCCACCGACCCCCTCTGGCTGCTTCGCAGCCATCTCCCCCTCAAGGGGGGAGAAAAACCTTGCGCGCGTCATCATCCCCTCCCCGCAAACCCATCCGTCGCGCGGATCAGCCGGTCGAGAATGCCGGGCTCGGAATAAGCATGCCCCGCCCCCTCGATCAGGTGGAATTCCGCCTTCGGCCAGGCCTTGTGCAATTGCCAGGCGTAGTGCGCCGGACAGGGCATGTCGTAGCGGCCATGGACGATGACGCCCGGAATGTCCTTCAGCCTGCCCGCGTCTCGGAGAAGCTGCCCCTCCTCCAGCCAGCCGGCATGGACGAAATAATGGTTTTCGATGCGGGCGAAGGCGAGCGCGAAATCGTCTTCGTGGAAGTGGTCACTGGTCGCCGGCTCCGGCAAGAGCGTGATCGTCTCTCCCTCCCAGGCGCTCCATGCTTTCGCCGCTTCGAGTTGCGCCTTCTTGTCGTTGCCGACCAGCCGCTTGCGGTAGGCCGCCATCATGTCGCCGCGCTCGGCTTCAGGGATCGGCGCCAGGAAACGCTCCCATTTGTCCGGAAACATCTGTGAGACGCCGCGCTGGTAATACCACTCAAGCTCGGCGCGCGTCAGCGTGTAGATGCCGCGGACGATCAGTTCGCTCACCCTGTCGGGATGGGTCTCGGCATAGGCGAGCGCCAGTGTCGAGCCCCAGGAGCCGCCGAAGACCTGCCACCTTTCGACTCCGACCATCTCACGCAACCGCTCGATATCCGCCACCAGATGCCACGTCGTGTTGGCGTCGAGGCTGGCGAAGGGACGCGAGCGGCCGCAGCCGCGCTGGTCGAACAGGAGCACATCGTATTTCGCCGGATCGAACAGCCTCCGATGGCTCGGCGCAGAGCCGCCACCCGGTCCGCCATGCAGGAAGACGGCCGGCTTCGCGTCCTTCGTGCCGCAGCGCTCCCAATAGACCGAATGGCCGTCGCCGACATCGAGATGACCGGAGGCGTAGGGTTCGATCTCCGGATAAAGCATGCGCAATTCTTCGCTCATGGCGCCCTACTCCGGCTTGTGGCAGACGGCTTCGATGTTGTGGCCGTCGGGATCGAAGACGAAGGCGCCGTAGTAGTCGGCGTGATAGTGCGGCCTCAGCCCCGGCGCGCCATTGTCCCTGCCGCCGGCGGCCAGCGCCGCGGCATGGAAGGCATCGACCTCGGCACGGCTGTTCGCCATGAAGGCGATGTGCTGATGATCGTGCGGCTCGCCCTCGTGCAACCAGAAGACCGGCCGCTCGCGGCCATAGCCTGCGACCTTGACGCCGCCGGTATATTCCGCCGGCACGATCATCAGAAGCGACGCGCCGAGCGGGGCCATGGCGCGGTCATAAAAGGCCTTCGAGGCCTCGAAATCGGAAACGATTATGCCGGTATGGTCGATCATGGTTGGACCTCCTGCTGAATGCTACCGCTCGCCCTTTCAGGTTCGTTCAAACCCGCCGAGATGACGATGTGCCGGCAGACATTGTCGATGTCGCGGAGGATATCGTCGTTCCAGAAGCGAAGGACGGTCCAGCCGTCCTGCTCGAGACGGCGACGCCGCTCTTCATCGACAGCCAAATGCCGGTCCTCGGCGTGCTGCGAGCCGTCGACCTCAACAATAAGACGCTTCGAGGGGCAAGCGAAATCAACGATGTAACCGGCGATCGGAGCCTGTCGTCTGAACGACAACCCCATCAGGTGATGGGCGCGAAGCTCGTTCCAGAGCTTCAGTTCGGCGTCCGTCATGGCACGCCGCATCGACTTGGCATTCCTGCGATTCTGTCGAGGGACAAGAGCATGCGGCATGGCTAGTTCCTTGCCGCTTGCTTATTTAGCGGAAATGCCGGCGCTCTACGTCGCCCCCCTCTGTCCTGCCGGACATCTCCCCCACATGGGGGGAGATTACGCCGGCCGCTTTCGCCGGCTCTCTTTCTGCGATTTTCGAGATTGGCGGAG
>DASZUG010000010.1:0-61410 GCA_035547755.1 Rhizobiaceae bacterium | reverse complement strand
GCATTCGCTCGGCGCCTCCCCCCGCTTCGCGGGTGGCGGATGGGCGTTGGAAAGCGGCCGGCTATCCTCTCCCCCACATCCGTGGGGGTGAGGTGCCGAAACGAAGTGAGGCGGTGAGGGGGTCGACCCTCGCATTGACCCGGTTCGTCGCCCTTTCCATAAAGGGCGGGTGGATGAGGGGCTTCACGTCGTCGACGTGTTTTCCCCAAGACCTCCGGAACCCCAATTCCGCTGCTTCACACGGATGTTGTTCTGGACGTTGCCGACGCCCGAGACGGATTCGGCGATGTCCTCGGCGCGCCTCTTGTCGCTGCGCTCGTCCACATTGCCGGAGAGGGTGACGTCGCCGCCGCTCACTTCCACTTCGATCTCGGTGGCGTCGAGCATCCAGTCGTCGGTCAGCCTGTCATTGATGTCTTCCTCGATGCGTTCGTCGGAGCGGGTGTAATTCTTCGGGCCGCGGCCGCGGTGCTGGTCCTGGCGTCGCCGGCGCGCCGCGTCCTCGTCGCCGAACCAGGACGACACCTCGTCGCCGGCGCGGTCCCAGAAATCGCGGCCGCCCTGCGCATAGCCGCGTCCGTGGCCGCCATAGGGGCGGCTGCTTTCGCCGTAGCGGCCGCCGCTGGAATCGGGGAAATAGCCGTAGCGGTTCACACCGTACCGGCCTTCGCCGACGGGTCCGCTTCCGTACAGGCCGCCCTGGTTGCGGCCGTAATAATTCCCTTCGCCGAAGCCGCCGAACCAGCCGTCGCCATAGTCCTGGTCTTCATAGCCGATGTCGCTCCAATAGTCCCGGTTGCGGGAGCCGGCCGCATAGCCGCCGCCCTGGCCGCGCCAGCGTTCCGGCATCCGGCGGCGATAATCGCTGCCGAAGGGTCCGCGCGAGCGAACCGGATCATCCTCGTAGTCGGTGAAATCCCGGCCGTACCGCGTGTTCCGATCCTGTGCCATATCTCGTCCTTTCTTCTTTTTCGGCTGATGCGTCGCTCCCAACAGGCCGTGCTTTCGAATGTTCCGGCGAGGGGCGAATTCCCCGCCTTCGGCGTTTCATGATTCCGGACGGCTCGGCGGAACATCGGCGGCGGTGGCAAGTTCGAAACGATCCGCTCCGCCATGGGGCGCCGAAATCTCCAGCAACCAGGAAACGTCAATGGCTCTCGAGACACGCAAGGACGCGCCAAAACCGCCGATGCCGCGCCAGCAGCAGGACATGCCGGGTTCGACCGATGAAATGCGGCCGAAGCCCGATCACGGCGAGGACAGCTACCGGGGCAGCGGCAGGCTGAAAGGCATGGCGGCCATCATCACCGGCGCGGATTCCGGCATCGGCCGCGCCGTCGCGATCGCCTTCGCAAGGGAAGGCGCGGATGTGCTGGTGGCCTATTACAGCGAGGACGACGACGCGCGCGAAACGGCGCGCTGGATCGAAAAGGCCGGACGAAAAGCCATCCTCGTGCCGGGCGACATCAAGGATCCCCGCCATTGCAAGGAACTGGTCGACCGCGCCCTGAAGGAATTCGGGAAACTGGACATCCTGGTCAACAACGCCGCCCACCAGGCGAGCTTCCAGTCCATCGAGGACATCAGCGACGAGGAGTGGGACGTGACCTTCCATACCAATGTCCACTCCATGTTCTTCCTGTGCAGGGCGGCCATTCCGCACATGAAGCCCGGCAGCGCCATCGTCAATACGAGCTCCATCAACGCCAAGGATCCCTCGCCGCATCTGCTCGCCTATGCGACGACGAAAGGCGCCATCGCGAATTTCACGGCGGGACTGGCGCAGTTGGTCGCGGAGAAGGGCATTCGCGTCAACGCCGTCGCGCCCGGCCCGATCTGGACGCCGCTCATCCCCTCGACCATGCCGGCGGACCATGTCGAGCAATTCGGCAAGAACACGCCTCTCGGCCGGCCCGGCCAGCCTGCGGAACTCGCGCCGGCCTATGTGCTGCTCGCCTCGCCCGAGGCGAGCTACATGACGGGCGCGCTCGTTCCTGTAACGGGCGGAAGGCCGATGCTGTAGCCGGGCTGCGGCAGACCGCGGATGTTTCCTCGCCCCGCCGCCGCGTGGCGGCGCGCGACCGTCGGCCGATCACCGGCGTGGCTTCTTTTTCGCCGTGCCGAGGGGCTTGCCGTCGGGATCGGTATCGAAGGTGGCGTCCTCGGAGCCGGTGATGATTTCGGGCGCGGCGCTCGCCACGCCGTCATTCTTCCGGCCCTTCGCGGTCTGGGCGAACTGGCCCCCCGAATCCTCGCGGATCTTGCGGGCGGCTTTGTCCTGTTCTCTCCCGGTCATTTCAAGCTCCGTTCGGATGCAGCACGACCTTGATGCATCCCCCTTCCTTGTCGCGGAATTTCTCGTAGAGCTTCGGGCCGTCCTCCAGTCCGGCGACGTCGGTGATGACGAAGGTGGGATCGATCGCGCCGTCCTCGATTTTCCGGAGCAGCGGCGCTAGATTGCGCTGCACATGCGTCTGCCCCATTCTGAACGTCAGACCCTTGTTCATGGCGGCGCCGAAGGGAATATGGTCGACCAGGCCGACATAGACGCCGGGCACCGAGATCGTGCCGCCCTTGCGGCAGCAATAGATCATCTCGCGCAGCACGTGCGGCCGGTCGGTGCCGAGAAAGGCGGAGGCTTTCGCCTTGTCGAGCATCGAATCCCAGCTCGCCGACGGCTCGGCCTCGGTGCCGACGCAATCGATGCAGGAATCCGGGCCGCGCCCGTCCGTCATCTCCATCAGCGCGTCATAGACCTTGACCTTGCCGAAATCGATCGTTTCCGCGCGGCCCTTGGCCTCGGCGAGTTCGAGACGCTCGGGAACGGTGTCGATGGCGATGACGCGGCCCGCGCCCAGCATCCAGGCGCTCTGGATGGCGAACTGGCCGACGGGGCCGCAGCCCCATATGGCGACCGTGTCGCCGGGTTCGATATCGGCGTTCTCCGCCGCCATATAGCCGGTGGGGAAGATATCGGAGAGAAAGAGCGCCTGCTCGTCCGCCATTCCGTCAGGAACCTTGATCGGTCCGACATCGGCATAGGGCACGCGCATATATTGCGCCTGGCCGCCCCAGAAGCCCCCCAGCGCATGCGAATAGCCGAACAGGCCGGCGGGAGACTGGCCCATGAGCCTAGCCGCGGTCTTGGCGTTCGGATTGGAGCGGTCGCAGAGCGAGAATAGGCCTTTCTCGCAGAAATAGCATTCGCCGCAGGCAATATCGAAGGGCACGACGACGCGGTCGCCGATCTTGAACTTCGCATGTGCCTTGCCGACCTCAACCACTTCGCCCATCGTCTCGTGGCCGAGAACGTCGCCGGACTCCATGGTCGGCATATAGCCGTCGTAGAGGTGGAGATCGGAACCGCAGATGGCGCAGGACGTAACCTTGATCACAACGTCGCGGTCGTCTTCGATGCGTGGGTCGTCCACGGTGTCGCAGCGAATGTCGCTCTTGCCGTGCCAGCACAATGCTTTCATGAAGGGTCTCCCGGCTCTCGGGTTGCGGACCTGGTTAAATGCCCTCCGGATCGGTGCAGCCAAACTGGCAGGCGTCGCCGATGTTCCAGCCGGAAGGCCGGAGGATCCCCGCCAAGGACGGGCCTGGCCAAGGACGGGCCTGGAACATATGAGAGCGGCGGCGGTTCGAGAGCTGGCGAGTCTGCTTCGTGCCCCTCTCCAGGGCTCGCCTCGTTCGGCTGGCCGGCTTCGCGCCGGTCAGCTTCTATCCATTCGACGGATCCGCAGTGTGACACTGTGTCAAGCGCAAAGAAGAGCAGGAAAGTCATGAATCGCACTCCGTGCTCTTGAGAAAAGAACCGGCGGCGCTAAAGTCACGATCATTGGTTCAGCGATTGGCTGCATCGCAGCGGAAATCGGTCAGCCTCGGAGAGGGGGTCATGGCTCGAAATCGAATCTGGCCTTGTCGGAGCCCGTGCTCCCGCGTCCCGTCTTCATCATCTGAATAGGGAGGCGTCGTGATGTTCGAGCCCGTTCTCCTGTCGCGCCTGCAATGGGCCTGGGTCATCTCCTGGCACATCCTGCTGCCGGCCTTCACCGTCGGCCTCGCCTCCTATATCGCCGTCCTCGAAGGGCTGTATTTCTTCACCGGAAGGGAGATCTGGTTCCGGACCTCGGGATTCTGGACGAAGATATTCGCCGTCTCCTTCGGCATGGGCGTCGTCTCCGGCATCATCATGCCCTTCCAGTTCGGCACCAACTGGAGCCGCTTCACCGACGCGACGGCGGACGTGCTCTCGCCGATGATGGCCTATGAAGGGCTGATGGCGTTCTTCCTGGAGGCGTCATTCCTCGGCGTCCTGCTTTTCGGCCGCCGGCTGGTGCCGCGCTGGGCGCATTTCTTCGCCGCGCTCATGGTCGCGACAGGCACCTTGATGTCGTCCTTCTGGATCCTGGCGACCAACAGCTGGATGCAGACGCCGGCGGGCTACAAGATCGTCGACGGACGCTTCGAGCCGGCCGACTGGCTCGCCATCATCTTCAATCCGTCCTTTCCCTACCGGCTCGCCCACAACGTCACCGCCTTCTACATCACCACCGCCTTCGTGGTGATGGGCGTCGGCGCCTATCTCCTGCGCCGCAACCGGTCGCCGGACGAGGCGCGGCTCATGGTGCGCATGGCGCTCGATCTTCTGATCATCCTGGTGCCGCTGCAGATTTTCCTCGGCGATCTGCATGGCTTGAACACGCTGCATTACCAGCCGGCCAAGCTCGCCGCGATCGAGGGCCGCTACGACACCGCCCAGCCGGTGCCGCTGACGCTGTTCGGCATTCCCGACGACAAGGACGCGGTGATGAAGGACGCGATCGACATTCCGGTCCTCGGCAGCCTCATCCTCACCCATAGCTGGAACGGCAAGATCAGGGGGCTGAAGGAATGGCCGGCCGACCAGCGGCCGCCGGTCGCGCCGCCCTTCTACTGCTTCCGCATCATGGTCGGGATCGGCATCATCATGCTCGTCATCGCAATCGTCGGGCAGGTCCTGCTGCGGACGGGCCGCCTCTTCCGCACCTCATGGTTCCTGCGGCTTTGCCAATGGGCGGCGCCGCTCGGTTTCATGGCCGTCATCGCCGGCTGGATCACCACCGAGGTCGGGCGCCAGCCCTGGACGGTCTATGGCCTTCTGAAAACGGCGGATTCCGTTTCGCCGTCGCTGACGGGGACCGACGTCGCCATTTCGCTCGCCTTCTATATCGTCGTCTACCTGATCATGTTCCCGACCGGCATCGCCTTCATGGCGGGCCTGGTGCGCGGCGGACCGCAGGGGCCGGAAACGGAGCCGTCGCATATCGAAAGCGGCCGGCCGGAGGAGCCTTTCGAGGCGGCCTCCCGGCAGCCCTATTCGCATCAGCAGGAGTAGGGGAAATGGCGCTCGATCTCGTTCCGCTCTGGACCGTGCTGCTCGCGCTCGCGGTCTTCTACTACGTCATCTTCGACGGCTTCGATCTCGGCGTCGGCATCCTCTACGGCTTCGCGCCGGATCACGGCAGCCGCGGCATCGTCATGAACTCCATCGCGCCGGTCTGGGACGGCAACGAGACATGGCTGGTGTTCGGCGGCCTCGGCCTGCTCGCCGCCTTCCCGCTCGCCTTCGCCATCATCATCCCGGCCGTCTATTTCCCGATCCTGATCATGCTGCTCTCGCTGGTGTTCCGGGGCGTCGCCTTCGAGTTCCGCTTCAAGCGGCCGGCGCTGCGCCGCTTCTGGGACAACGCCTTCTCAGCCGGCTCGGCGCTCGCGACATTCGCGCAGGGCGTCGTCCTCGGCAGCTTCATCCAGGGCTTCCAGGTGGACGGGCGGCACTTCACCGGAACCTCCTTCGACTGGGTGACGCCGTTCGCGCTTCTGACAGGCGTGGCGCTGATGTTCGGCTATGGCCTGCTCGGCGCCGGCTGGCTCATCCTGAAGACGGAAGGCGATTTGCAGGACTGGGCGCGGCGAGCCGGCCGCATCTGTCTCGCCGGCGTCGTCATCGCCATTATCGCGGTCAGCGCCTGGACGCCGCTCGCCTATCCGAACATCGCGGCGCGCTGGTTCAGCTGGCCCAATATCGCCTTTCTCGCGCCCGTGCCGATCATCACCGCGCTTCTCGTCATCGGCGAATGGTTCGCGCTCGGCCGGGCGCACGAGATGACGCCGTTTTTCGGCGCCGTCGGCCTGTTCCTGATGTCGTTCCTCGGCATCGCGATCAGCCTGTGGCCGATGATCGTGCCCTATCATTACACGCTCTGGCAGGCGGCCTCGTCGGAAAGCACGCAGGCCTTCCTGCTGATCGGCACGCTCTTCCTGCTGCCGATCATCCTCTTCTACACCGGCTGGTCCTATTGGGTGTTCCGCGGCAAGGTCCGCGCCGGCAGCGGGTATCATTGAGATGGTCCGGAAAAGCGGATGCCGGTTTTCCGGATCATCTCAACGAAGAAAAAGAGCACAATGCGGTTCGACCCATCGCATTGTGCTCTACCGCCGCCGGTTCGCGACGAATTCGGCCGCTTCCTTCAGCGATGTGGCGGCCGCGCCGAACGGTTCCAGCGCGGTGCGGGCCTCGGATGTCAGCGCGGCGAGCCGTTTCCGCGCCGCCTCGACGCCAAGCAGGCCGACCAGCGTCGCCTTGCCCGCTTCGGCGTCCTTGTGGACGGCCTTGCCGAGCAAGGCCGCCTCTCCGTCTATGTCGAGAAGATCGTCGGCGATCTGGAACGCCTCGCCGATAAGCGCGCCATAACGCCGGAGAGCGGCGCTGCGTTCGTCGTCGATGTCGGCAAGGATCGCCCCCGCCGAAGCGGCGAAGCGGATGAGCGCGCCCGTTTTCATCCCTTGCAGCCGGCGGATTTGGGCTTCGTCCAATCTCTGGCCACCCTCCTCGAAACGGCCCTCCGCCGCCAGATCGAGCATCTGTCCGCCGACCATTCCCCCCGGTCCGGCGGCAAGCGCGAGGGAAGAGACGAGCTTCACCCTCACCGCCGGGTCGGCCGAGGTTTCGGGGCGGGAAAGAATGTCGAAGGCGAAGGTCAACAGCCCGTCGCCGGCGAGAATCGCCGTCGCCTCGTCGAAGCGGCGGTGGACCGTCGGCCGGCCCCGCCGCAATTCGTCGTCGTCCATCGCGGGCAGATCGTCATGCACGAGCGAATAGCAATGCACGCATTCGAGCGCCGCTCCGGCCATAAGCGCGTTTTCCCGGGGCACGCCGAAAAGCGCCGCCGTCTCGACGACGAGGAAGGGCCGGAAGCGCTTGCCCTGGCCGAGATTGGCATAGCGCATCGCCTCCAGCAAGCGCGGCGGCATGGCGGGCGCGCCGCGCGGACCGTCATCGAGCAGCCGGGAGAGCAGCGCGTCGATTTCCGCCGCGACCTCCGACAGCCTTGCCGCGAAGCTTCGCGCGTTTCCGGTTGTTTGACCCTCCGGCTGAACGCTTGTCACGATATTCATGTCCTCCTCCTCGAAATATGCCTGCGGCCATCGCCGCCGTCACAAATAGCCGGCTTTCCTGAACCAGGAGATCGCATCTTCCAGGCCCTGTTCATAGGGGCGGGCGCGGTAGCCGAGTTCCCGCTCGGCCTTGGCGCTCGAAAAAAACATGAGATTGCGCGACATGCGCAAACCGTCCCTTGTGACGAAAGGCGCGCGTCCCGTGCGGCGCGCCGCGGCCTCCGCCAGCACGGCGACGGGAAACACCAGCGAACGCGGGATGCGTAGCCGCGGCGGCGACCGGCCGGTCAGCGCCGCGATTGCCGCGAGGATGTCGCGCAGCATCCTGTCCTGCCCGCCGAGGATATAGCGCTCGCCGATGCGGCCCTTTTCCATCGCGGCGAGATGGCCTTCGGCCACGTCGTCGACATGCACCATGTTGAGGCCGGTCTCGACGAAGCACGGCATCCGCCCGGCTGCGGCTTCGATGATGATCCTTCCCGTCGGCGTCGGCTTCACGTCATACGGCCCGACCGGCGTCGCCGGATTGACGATGATGACGGGCAGGCCCTTGGCCGCCATCGCGCGCACCAGCGCCTCGGCCATGATCTTGCTGCGCTTGTAGCCGCCGACGGCGAGGCGTGCGTCGAGGGAGTGCGTCTCGTCCGCCGGCCGCCGGTCCGGGTTGCAGGCGAGCGTCGCGACGCTGCTGGTATAGACGATCCGTTCCACCCCTGCGCGCATCGCTTCTTCCATGATGGTCCGAGTGCCGCCGACATTGGTTTCGAAAAGCTCTTTTGGGTCGGGGGACCAGAGCCGGTAGTCAGCCGCCGCGTGATAGACCCGGCGGACGTTCCGCATCGCCGTTCTGACGGATGATTGGTCGCGGATGTCGCCGCGGACAAGTTCTACGTCGCGCTCCAGATCGGGGGAAAGCCGGCTTCCGGGCCGCACCAGCGCGCGTACCGGCGAACCGCCTCTGATCAGTCTGCGCAGAAGCGCGGAACCGACGAAGCCGCTTCCTCCCGTCACCAGAATCCGGTCGCCCTGAGGCATGGCTTACCCACCCCGCAAAAATGCCAGAACCAACGTTCCATGCAGGCCTTCGTTCCATCATAGCGGTCCGGAACCTTCTCCCGCACCGGGCGTTTCCTCGTTTTGGGGTTCCGCATTTTCCTACCTCCGCAAGGACGGATCATGATCCTCGCCGTTGGTTGCGTCACATTGGCAATCTGGATGTACATGGTCGCGGCGCGGGGCGGCTTCTGGCGGGTTTCGCCGCGCGCGGAGTTCGATGCCCCTACACCTCTTGCTGCCTGGCCGGGCGTTACCGCCATCATTCCCGCCCGCGACGAAGCCGAAACGGTCGGCCGCACCATCGCCTCGCTTCTCCAGCAGGATTATCCCGGCGCGCTGAACATCGTCCTGGTGGACGATTGCAGCCGTGACGCGACCGCCGAAATCGCCCGACAAGCCGCAGCCGCCAGCGGGATGTCCACGCGCCTGACCGTGCTGCGCGGCCAGCCCTTGCCTCCCGGCTGGACCGGGAAATTGTGGGCGCTGAAGCAGGGCGTGGACGCCGCGCTGCGCGATGCCTGGCTGAAATATCTGCTCTTCACCGATGCGGACATCGTTCATGGCGAAAAATCCCTGCGCGATCTCGTCGCGCGCGCGGAGCGCGACAATGATGTGCTGGTTTCCGTGATGGCCGAGCTTTGCTGCAAGAGCTTCGCCGAGCGCTGCACGGTCCCGGCCTTCATCTTCTTCTTCCAGATGCTCTATCCCTTTCGCTGGGTTAACCGTCCCGACCATGCGACCGCCGCCGCCGCGGGCGGATGCATGCTCGTCAATACGGAAGCGCTTCACGCGGCCGGCGGCATCGACGCCCTCCGCGGCGAGATCATCGACGATTGCGCGCTTGCCCGGAAACTAAAGCGCGTCGGGCCGATCTGGCTCGGCTTCAGCCGGCGCGTCCGCAGCATCCGTTCCTATGGCGGGTTCGCCCCGGTCCGTGAGATGGTGACGCGCTCGGCCTATGCCGAACTGCGCTTCTCGCCGCTTCGCCTTTGCCTTGCGGTCCTCGGGATGGCGATCGTCTTCCTGACGCCGCCGCTCATCATCATCCTGTCGGCGGGCAGGGCAGTGGCGGCGGATCTGGCCTGCCTGCTGATGCTGATCGCGTTTCAGCCGATCCTGCGCTTCTACAGGCTTTCGCCGCTTTGGGCGCTGGCCCTGCCGGCGATCGCTGCGCTCTACACCGTCTGGACGGTGCAGTCAGCGCTGCAATACCGGAGCGGGCGCGGCGGCTTCTGGAAGGGGCGCGTCCAGGCGCCCGTGGGAGGGAGCCCGGTGGGAGGTGAGCCCCGTGGGAGGTGAGCAATGACGGTGGCGGCGGAACTGCGTTCCGGCAAGACGAGCAGGGGCGAGAATTTCCCGGTGGCGTCGCGCCTGCTGGAGCAGAGGCATCGCAAGCCGATCCTCGCCTTTTACGAATTCGTCCGCACCGCGGACGACGTCGCCGACCATGCGCGGCTTTCGGCCGGCGAGAAGATCGCCCTTCTCGATCGCCTCGAAGCCTCGCTCCTGGGCCGGAACATGGCGGAACCCGAGGGCGTCGCCCTGCGGGAGGCCTTGGCGGAACGCGGTCTCGACAGCCGGCATGCGCGGGACCTTCTGGCGGCCTTCCGCCTCGACGTGGAAAAATCCCGCTATCGCGACTGGAACGAACTCATCGATTATTGCCGTTATTCCGCCATGCCGGTCGGCCGCTTCGTCCTCGACGTCCATGGCGAGGAAAAGGCGCTCTGGCCCCGGTCGGATGCGCTTTGCGCCGCGCTGCAGATCATCAACCATCTGCAGGACTGCGCCGTCGACTACCACAATATCGATCGGGTATACCTGCCCGCCGACATGCTCGCGGCGCATGGCGCGACCGTCGAGATGCTGGCAGCGGAGCAGGCGTCGCCGCAATTGCGGGCCGTGATCGACGATATGGGCGAGCGGGTCGGCGTTCTGCTCGAACAGAGCCGGCCCCTTTCGGATGGCGTCCGCAGTCCGCGGCTGGCGCTCGAGATCGCGGTTATCCAACGCCTGGCGGAAAGGCTCGCCGGCCTGCTGCGGACGCATGATCCACTTGCCGAGCGCGTTCATCTCGGGATTGCCGAGATGGCCGGCTACGCCATGCTCGGCATGGTCAGAGCGGGATCGCGCTATATCGCGGGAAGCTCCACCGCCGCCGCGCTCCGCCCGATGCTGCACTCGTTCAACGGGCAGGGGAACAGGCAAGCGGCGCAATCGGCCGCGGCGTCCGGCAGTTCCTTCTACGCCGCGATGCGGATCCTGCCGGCCGAGCGCAGGGAAGCCGTCTTCGAGATCTATTCCTTCTGCCACGCCGTCGACGACATCGCCGACGAACCCTGCGGCAGCCGGCAGGAGCGGCTCGACCGCCTGGCGGGCTGGCGCGCCGATATCGACGGTATCTTCGCAGGCGCTCCCGCCCGCGATGGGCTGGCCAATCTTGCCGAGGCGATCCGGCGCTTCGATCTGAGGCGGGAGGATTTCCACGCCGTCATCGACGGCATGGCGATGGATGTCGTGGAGGACCTCCATGCGCCGTCATGGGAAACGCTCGATCTTTATTGCGACCGCGTGGCTTGCGCGGTCGGGCGCCTGTGCGTGCGCGTCTTCGGCATGGAAGAAGAGGAGGGCGTCGCGCTCGCCGACCATCTCGGCAAGGCGCTGCAATTGACGAACATATTGCGCGATCTCGACGAGGACGCCGCCATGGGCAGACTCTATCTGCCGCGCGAGACGCTCGTGAAGGAAGGCATAGGAACGACGGAGCCGGATGCGGTGCTGGCGCATCCCTCTCTTGGCCGGGTCTGCGAAGACGTCGCCGCGGTGGCCTTTGCACGCTACGCCAGGGCGGATGCGCTCATGGACAGGATGCCCCGCGCCAAGGCCCGGGCGCCGGCCGTCATGAGCGCCGTCTATCGCTCCATCCTCGAACGGATGATGCAGCGTGGCTGGGAAGCGCCGCGCAACCGGGTGCGGATCAGCCGCGCCCAGATCGCCCGCATCGTTCTCGGCACGCTTGTCCGATGACGCCGCGCATGTACCATGTCGTCGGCGCCGGGCTCGCCGGGCTGGCCGCGGCGACCCGCCTTGCCGAGGCCGGCTCCGCCGTTGCCCTGTACGAGGCGGCGCCGCAGGCGGGAGGGCGCTGCCGGTCCTATCACGATCCCGTCCTCGGCCGGGCGATCGACAATGGCAATCATCTCATCCTGTCGGGAAACCGTTCGACGCTCGCATTTCTGAAGCGGATCGGCGCTGAAAACCGCGTTTCGGGCCCATCTTCGGCGGAATTCTTCTTCGTCGACCATGCCTCCGGCGAACGTTGGAAGCTGCGCATCGGCGACGGTCCGATCCCGTGGTGGATTTTCCGCGCCGACCGCCGCGTGCCCGGCACGAAAGCCCTGGATTATCTGGCTCTGCTGCGCCTCCTGCGCCCTTCGCCCGACGCGACGATCGGCGATGCGCTTTCCTGCTCCGGCATGCTCTACGATCGCCTTCTCGGGCCGGTGCTCCTCGCCATCATGAACAATGAGCCCTCCGTTTCCACCGCCGCTCTCGCCTCCGCCGCCATCCGCGAGACGCTGGCGCGCGGCGGGAATTATTGCCGCCCCCTGATCGCCCATGACGGGCTCGGCGCGGCCTTTGTCGAGCCGGCGCTTGCCTATCTCAGGGCGCGCGGCGCTGAAATTTTCCTCGGACGAAGCCTGCGCAAGCTTTCCCTGTCGGACAGGCGGGTTTCGGCGCTGGATTTCGGCGGCACGAGAGAGGAGATTGGCGCGAACGATGTGATCGTGCTCGCCGTCCCCGCTCAAGCGGCCGGAAGGCTGGCGCCGAACCTCGATCCGCCCTCGCAATTCCGCGCCATCGCCAATCTGCATTTCCTGGTCGAGGGGGACGTTCCGCTGCCGCCGATCACCGGCGTGATCCATGCGACGACGCAATGGATCTTCGCCTTTCCGGGGCGGCTTTCCGTCACCATCAGCAATGCCGACGCGCTCATGGACATTCCGCGCAAGCGCCTGGCGGAAAGCGTGTGGCGGGAGGTCGCCGCCATCGCGCGGCTGCCGGAAAGCCTGCCGCGCTGGCAAATCGTCTCCGAGCGGCGCGCGACCTTCGCGACCGTTCCGGAGCAGGAGCATTTGCGGGCCAAAGCCGAAACCGGATGGCGCAATCTTTTTCTCGCCGGAGATTGGACGGCGACCGGCCTGCCGCCAACCATCGAGGGCGCGATCCGCTCCGGCGAAAAGGCGGCCAATCTGGCGCTTGGGACCAATTTGGCGCTTGGGAAAGGAGGTGGATAGGGAATGCTTGAGCGTGCGACGCAAGGGACCGGCCGGCCGGCGGAGACGCGCCTGGCGGAAGAGATAGAGCGCGCGGCCGCCCGGTTGCGGTCGGAGCAGAGGGCGGACGGCCACTGGCTCTACGAGCTCGAAGCCGACGCGACGATCCCGGCGGAATATGTGCTCTTCGTCCATGCCCTCGGCGAAGATCCCGATCTGGAGCTGGAACGGAAGATCGGAGCCTATCTCCGCCGCATCCAGGCCGACCATGGCGGCTGGCCATTGTTTTACGGCGGCGCTTTCGACATGAGCGCCAGCGTCAAGGCCTATTTCGCGCTGAAGATGATCGGCGACGATCCTTCCTCGGGCCACATGACGCGCGCGCGCGACGCCATCCGCGCGCATGGCGGGGCGGAGAAGGTGAACGTCTTCACGCGCATCCTGCTAGCGCTCTACGGCATCGCGCCGTGGCGGGCCGTGCCGCAGATGCCGGTCGAGATCATGCTTCTGCCGCGCTGGTCGCCCTTCAGCCTCGACAAGATCTCCTATTGGGCGCGCACGGTGATCGTGCCGCTCCTGGTGCTGCAGGCGCTGAAGTCCAGGGCGCGCAATCCGCGCGGCGTGGGCATCGACGAACTCTTCCTCCGCTCTCCGATGCAGATGAGGCCGCTCGGGCGTTCGCCGCACCAGAGCCGCGCCTGGTCCGAATTCTTCCGCGCCGCGGATGTCTTGCTGCGCCTTGGGCAACCGCTCTCGCCGAGGGCGTTGCGCCGGCGCGCGCTTGCCGCGGCGGTGGATTTCGTTGGGGAAAGGCTGAATGGCGAGGACGGGCTCGGCGCCATCTTTCCGGCCATGGTGAACGCCGTCCTCATGTATGACGCGCTCGGCTACGCGCCCGACCATCCGGACCGCGCCATCGCGCGCCATTCGGTGGACAAGCTGCTCGTCGTCAAGGAGGACGAAGCCTATTGCCAGCCCTGCCTGTCGCCCGTCTGGGATACGGTTCTGGCGGCAAGCGCCCTGATCGAGGCGGGAGGCGATGGCGATCTCGACGCCGCCGGGAAAGGCCTGGCCTGGCTCCGCCCGTTGCAGGAACTCGAAATCGCCGGCGACTGGGCCGCCTCGCGGCCGGGCGTGCGCCCTGGCGGCTGGGCCTTCCAATACGCCAATCCGCATTATCCCGATCTCGACGATACCGCGGTGATCGTCATGGCGATGGAGCGCTGGCAACTGGCCCGCGGCGGCTTTCATTTCGACGGGGCGATGCGGCGCGCGCGCGAATGGATCGAGGGGCTGCAGAGCCGGGACGGCGGCTGGGCGGCCTTCGACGCCGACAATTGCCGGGACTATCTCAACAATATTCCCTTCGCCGATCACGGCGCGCTGCTCGACCCGCCGACGCCGGACCTGACGGGCCGTTGCGTCTCGATGCTGGCGGCGCTCGGAGAGACGGTGGAAACCTCATCCGCGATGCGGCGGGGCGTCGATTATCTCCTGCGCAACCAGCGCAGGGACGGTTCATGGTTCGGCCGCTGGGGGATCAATTATGTCTATGGCACATGGTCGGCGCTCTCGGCGCTGCAGGCCGCCGGCATGAGGGCCGAGGCGCCCGTCATGCGAAAGGCCGCGAACTGGCTCGTCGCGATCCAGAACCCGGATGGCGGCTGGGGCGAGGATGGCGACAGCTACAGGCTCGACTATGACGGCCACCGACCGGCTCCGAGCACGCCGTCGCAGACAGCCTGGGCGCTTCTGGCGCTCATGGCGGCGGGCGAAGCCGGACATCCCGCCGCGGAGCGCGGCGTACAATTCCTGCTCGACCGGCAGCAGCCGGACGGACTCTGGACGGAGCCCCATTACACCGGCACCGGCTTTCCCCGCGTCTTTTACCTCCGTTACCACGGCTATCCCCGCTATTTCCCGCTCTGGGCGCTCGCCCGCTACCGCAATTCGAGGGGTGGGGGAGGGTGATGGGATTATGCTCGAATGAGGCGAGGATCGCGTATGCCGGAATGCCCCCTCTCCGTCCCAGCTTCGCTGGGCCACCTCTCCCCCACTTCGTGGTGGCGAGGAAGAGAGCCGAGTTTCGTCAGCGCGCCCCTTCCTCGCTCCCTTCAAGGGGGAGAGGTGGTTTGCGAAGCAAACCGGAGAGGGGGCAAATCTTCATATCCGAGCGCAACCTATTCGGCGCCGGCGCATGAGCGGCCCTTCCTACGTTCTGGTTGCCTGCGGCCTTGCCTTCGAGGCGCGGATCGGGCGCGGCTCCGGCGCAAGGGCGGCTTCGCCACGCGTCTGTTGCGGCATGCTGCGGGAACGGCTCGCGGCGGCAATTGACCCCGATTGCGCGGGGATCATCAGTTTCGGCATTGCGGGTGGGCTCGATCCAAAACTTCCCGCCGGCGCGCTTGTCGTCGCCTCTTCGATCATCGGCCCTGACGACGCTTGGCCAACAGACGGACAATGGGCAAGCCGTTTGCTCGATCGCTGTCCGGGCGCGGTCCATGGCGCGATCTTCGGCGCGGACGCGCCGCTCCAAACCGTCTCGGCCAAGCAAGAATGTTTCCGGCAGACCGGCGCTCGTGCCGTCGATATGGAGTCCCATATCGCGGCGGCCTTTGCCGCCGAAAGGAACCTGCCCTTCGCGGTGCTCCGCGCCGTCGCCGACCCGGCCGGCCGCGCCGTGCCCAGCGCGGCGCTTCTCGGCATGCGGCCGGACGGCTCGCTGGCGCCTTTGGCGGTGATGAAAACGCTGATACGCAAGCCGGGCGAAATCCCGGCGCTCTTTGGTCTGGCGCGCGATGCCTTCTCCGCGCGCAGAGCGCTAGCCGGCGCGCGCAGCGGGCTTGGCGGCGGTTTCGGCCTCGATCTCGGCTAGTTTCTTCTGCACGTGCGTGGCGAACGGATATTGCGCCGGCCTCTGACCATCGAGGGGGATTTCGGGCGCGAGCGGCCCCTCCGTGTCGATGCCGCGCAGGGTCACGGCGAGCGCCTTCAGCGGATGCCGGACCGTGTCCATGACCGCCGTCGCCTCATAGCCGCTATGCACCATGCAATCGGCGCATTTCTCGTAATTTCCGGTGCCGTAGGCGTCCCAATCCGTCTCCTCCATCAATTCGCGGAACGAGCGCGCATAGCCCTCGCCGAGGAGATAGCAGGGCCGTTGCCAGCCGAAGACGTTGCGCGTCGGATTGCCCCAGGGGGTGCAGCGATAATCCTGGTTGCCGGCCAGGAAATCGAGGAACAGCGTCGATTGGCTGAACGACCAGCTGCGGCCGCCCCTCCCCTTGCGGAAAATCGAGCGGAACAGTTCCTTCGTCTTCCTGCGGTTCAGGAAATGCTGCTGGTCGGGCGCCCTTTCATAGGCGTAGCCCGGAGATACGGTCATGCCGTCGATGCCGATATCGGCGAGATTGTCGAAGAAATCGGCGACGCTGTCCGCGTCGGCATTGTCGAAGAGCGTGCAGTTGATGTTGACGCGGAAACCCGCTTCCTTGGCCTTGCGGATGGCGGAGAGCGCCCTGTCATAGACGCCCGGCTGGCAGACCGAGCGGTCATGCATCTCCCTGTCGCCGTCGAGATGCACCGACCAGACGAAATAGCGGCTCGGGCGGTAGAGCGACAGCTTCTTTTCCATCAGGAGCGCATTGGTGCAGAGATAGACGAATTTGCGCCGCGCGATGATCCCCTCGACGATCTCAGGCAGTTCCTTGTGCAGCAAGGGTTCTCCGCCGGCGATCGAGACCACCGGCGCGCCGCATTCGTCGACGGCCTTCAAGGAATCCGCGACCGACAGGCGCTGGTTCAGGATCTTGTCGGGATAATCGATCTTGCCGCAGCCGGCGCAGGCGAGATTGCAGCGAAAGAGCGGCTCCAGCATCAGCACCAACGGATAGCGTTTGCGGCCCAGTAGATGCTGCCTGGCGACGTAGGAGCCGACGCGAAACTTCTGGAGGAGGGGAATGGACATTTGTCTGTGCCTGAACTGGATTATGCGCTTTGTCGGGCGCCTTGCCTAGACGCGCGCGCTTTGCCGGGCCGAAGGGCGCCGGCGGCGATCGGTGTCCAACAATTGCACCGGGAGCTTGAACTGGATGTTCTCCGTCCTGCCGGAAAGGGAGGCGATTTCCACCGGCCCGAAGGAGGCGAGCCTGTCGATCACGTCCTCCACCAGCGCCTCCGGCGCCGACGCGCCGGCCGTGACGCCGACCGTTCCGGCATTCCGCACCCATGCGGGATCGACCTCGGAGCCATCGGCGACGAGATAGCTCGGAACGCCCGCCATCTCGCCGATTTCGCGAAGGCGGTTTGAGTTCGAGCTGTTGTTCGCGCCGACGACGAGGAGAACGTCGGCGATCCCGCAAAGCTCGCGCGCCGCGCTCTGGCGGTTCTGCGTCGCGTAGCAGATGTCCCTGATGTCGGGGCCGATAATGTCGCTGAAGCGCTCCTTCAGCGCGTCGATGATGAGGCGTGTGTCATCGACGCTGAGCGTGGTCTGGCTGACATAGGCGATGGGGGCGTCCGCCGGCAGGTCGAGGCGGCCGACGTCGGCTTCCGTCTCGACGATGTGCACCGTGCCGGGAATCCTGCCTCTGGTCCCCTCGACCTCGGGATGGCCGGCATGGCCGATCAGGACGAGATGACGGCCCTCGCGGACGAAGCGGTTGCCCTGGTTGTGCACCTTGCTGACCAGCGGGCAGGTCGCGTCGATGACGAGGAGATCGCGCTGTCTGGCTTCGTCCTCGATCCGGAGCGCGACGCCATGAGCGCTGAAGATGGTGACGGCGCCGCGGGGAACCTCGCGCAGATCCTCGACGAAGACGGCGCCCTTCGCCTTGAGGCTGTCCACGACGTGCCTGTTATGGACGATCTCGTGGCGCACATAGACGGGCGGGCCGAACTTCGACAGCGCGCGCTCGACGATTTCTATCGCGCGGACGACGCCGGCGCAGAAGCCGCGCGGCTGGGCGAGAACGATCTTCATTTCACCGATCCGATCTCATGGCCGTAGGTTGCCTCCCGCGCCGGGCTTTCCGGACTGCCGTTCCCGCCGCCCTTCTGCCGCCCGTGGCGGGCCTCGCCCGCCGGCTCGTTGCGGCTGGAAACGATGCGGACGCGGTGGGCGGCGGTGCGCGAAACGGTCTGGCTCCAGACGCGGGCGATCCTGGCGACGATCGCCTCGTGATCGAGCCCGGCGGCGGCGTACATCGCCTCGGGGCTGTCCTGTTCGATGAATCGGTCGGGAAGGACCATCGAGCGCAGCACCAGGCCCCTGTCCAGGACGCCATGCTCGGACAGCGCCTGCATCGCGTGCGCGGCAAAGCCGCCGACCGCGCCTTCCTCGATGGTGAAGAGGCAGCGGTGGCTGCGCGCCAGCCGCATGAGCAGGTTCACGTCGATGGGCTTGGCGAAGCGCGCATCCGCTACCGTCGCCGATATGCCGAGGCCCTCGAGTTCCTCGGCCGCCCTGAGGCAGGCTTTCAGCCGCCCTCCGAGCGACAATATCGCGACGTCATTGCCTTCCCGCACGACGCGCCCCTTGCCGATTTCGAGCGGCACGCCGAATTCCGGCAGCGGGACGCCGACGCCCTCTCCGCGCGGATAGCGGAAGGCGCTCGGCCGGTCGTCGATGGCCGCCGCGGTCGCCACCATATGGACGAGTTCCGCTTCGTCGCCGGCGGCCATGAGGATCATTCCCGGCAGGCAGCCGAGATAGGCGAGGTCGAAGGACCCGGCATGGGTCGGACCGTCGGCGCCGACGAGTCCGGCGCGGTCGATGGCGAAACGGACCGGCAGTCGCTGAAGGGCGACATCATGCACGACCTGGTCATAGGCGCGCTGCAGGAAGGTGGAATAGATCGCCGCGAAGGGCTTCAGCCCGTCGGCGGCAAGCCCCGCGGCGAAGGTCACGGCATGCTGCTCGGCTATGCCCACGTCGAAGACACGATCGGGAAAGGCCTTGCCGAACAGGTCGAGGCCCGTGCCGGCCGGCATGGCGGCGGTGATCGCCACGATGTCGGGATCGCGTGCCGCCTCCCTGACGAGAGCTTCGGCGAAGATTTTCGTATAGCTCGGCGCGGCCGCATGGCCCTTCACCGGCGCGCCCGTCGCCACGTCGAACTTGCCGACCGCGTGACCCTTGTCGGGAGAGCGCTCCGCCGGGGCATATCCCTTGCCCTTTTCGGTGATCACATGCACCAGGACGGGACCGTCGCGGCGGTCGCGGACGTCACGCAGGACGGGCAGAAGCTTGCCGAGATCGTGGCCGTCGATCGGCCCGATATAGTGGAAACCCAATTCCTCGAACACGGTCGGGACGTCCGCCGCGGCGTCCTGTCCGGCGTCTGCGCCTTCCGCCTTTCCGCGCATGGCGGCGGAGAGGCGCGAGAGATAGGACGACATCGCTCCGACCGGCGGGGCGATCGACATCTGGTTGTCGTTCAGGATGACGATCAGGCGCGATTTCAGCGCGCCCGCATTGTTGATCGCCTCGAACGCCATGCCGCCGGACATGGCGCCATCGCCGACCACGCAGATGACGTTGTGATCCTCGCCATGGGCGTCTCGGGCGACAGCCATTCCAAGCCCCGCCGACATCGCCGTCGAGGCGTGCGCCGCGCCGAACGGGTCGTATTCGCTTTCGCTCCGCTTGGTGAAGCCCGACAGGCCCCCGCCCTGCCTGATCGTGCGGATGCGGCTGCGGCGACCCGTCAGGATCTTGTGGGGGTAGCATTGATGGCTCACATCCCACAGGAGACGGTCATGGGGGGTATCGAAAACGTAGTGAAGGGCGACGGTCAGTTCGACGACGCCGAGGCCGGCGCCCAGATGGCCTCCCGCCGACGCGACGGCTTCTATCGTTTCGCTTCTCAATTCGGAGGCCAATTGCGGGAGCTGATGTTCCTTCAGCCTGCGTAAATCAGCAGGAGTTCGGACGCCTGCTAGCAATTCAAAAGCCATGTTGATGCCCCAACGGATAGATCTGCGAGAGGCCGCGTGTATGACGCGTTTAAAACAACCAAACGCATGGCCCCGTACTTTGTTCAGCCGTCGCTAAAAAAATTCCGGTTGCGATGGCGCATCGGCATGACTGGCGGTTGTGCCAAGCGGCGTGACGATCGGAGAACGCCCGGAACCGCCGCCAGCGCCCGCTCCTTCAAGCGGGCCGAAATGCCCGAAGTGGAACATTTGGTTTGTTGCGCGATTTACCGGGCACGGAGAGGCTTCGCGGATGTCACGCAACCTCGTCGGAAGCAGGGGCATCGGGACCGGCGATGCAAAACCGGGCGAGCGCGCCGCTTCTCCTGCGGATTCGGCAGTCGCAAGGAAACCGGCCGTAGAGAAGAAAAGAGCTGGCGTGTACCTGATCCTCTCCCTTTTCTGGCTCGTCATCGTTGCGTATCTGCTGGGAAGGGCATTTCGCCAGCGCGGGGCGCTCGAACGGCTTTCGAAGGGCTTTCCGAAGGAGACGCCGCCGGTTTTCGTCATCGTGCCGGCGCGCAACGAAGGCCACAACATCGCGCTGTGTCTCAAGGGCCTGCTTTCCCAGCACTATAACGGGCGCTTCGGCATCGTCGTGGTCGATGACGAATCGAGCGATGACACCGCGGAGAAGGTTCGCGCCTTCGCCGATACGGACCGGCGCCTGTCATTGGTGCGGGCGCCCGCCCTGCCTCCCGATTGGGTCGGCAAGGTCAATGCCTGTTGCGCGGGCGTCGCCGCCGTGCCCGCCGATGTCGAATGGCTTTGCTTCATGGATGCGGACATGCGGGCCGATCCGCCCTTGATCGCGAGCGCCGTGAACGCGGCCCTTCGAGAGAAGCTGGACTTCCTCTCGCTCGCGCCGCGCCACGAACTGGGGAGCTTCGCCGAACGGTTGATCCTGCCCTGCGGCCTCTATCTGCTCGGTTTCTCCCAGGATCTCAACCAGGTGCAATCGAGGGATTGCGACGACGCCATCGCCACGGGACAGTTCATGCTCCTGAGGCGGGAAGCCTATGATGCGGTCGGGGGCCATGCCGCCGTATCGAGCGCCATCTCCGAGGACGGGGAACTCGCGCGCCTGTTCAAGCGGCGGGGATACCATGTCATCATGAAGGACGGCAGCGCCTTTCTGAGCACGCGCATGTATACGGGCTGGCGCACCCTCTGGCCCGGCGTCGCGAAGAATCTGAGCGACATGCTGGGGGGGCCGTCACGGACCCTCCTCAAGGCCGCCCTGGCCCTGGTGCTGGCCTGGGCGGTGCTCGTGATCCCGACGATGGACATAGCGGCCTGCGCCAACGGTTCGCACGATGCCTGCGTCGCCGTCGCGCCGGCCGTTCTCGGTTCGGCCGCCGCGGTCGCGCTCCACATCTTCGGGGCGGCGCATTTCGGGATTCCGGCCTGGTACGGGCTTCTTTTTCCCATCGGCTATGGCGCGGGCGCGATGCTGGCCCTCGACAGCGTCTGGTCGAAATGGCTGGGGCGGAGACGCTGGAAGGGCCGGATCTATAAATGACGAAGGATCCGCCGGAACAAGGCCCGGAAGGAACGCGCTGGCTGAGCGCCATACACGGCCATATCCGGAACATTTCGGTCGGGACGAGCCTCGCTGTCGTCATCGGGCTCATCGTCTTCTTCTATCTCGTCCGCAGCGTTCTCCTGCCTTTCGTCCTGGCGGGCATCGTCGCCTATGTCGCCACGCCCGCGGTCGATTGCGCGGCCCGGCGATGGCATCTGCCGAGATGGCTGCCGGCGCTTGCCGTCCTGGTTGCCCTGGTGCTCCTGATGGCGGTCATCGCCTATCTGGGGGGGCCGCCTCTTTTCGACGAGGCGAAGAGCATCGGGGGCGACCTCAAGGGGTCGATCGCCGATCTTCTCCGCAACATCCTCCAGAACCGTTCCTTCACGCTGTTCGGCCAGCAATTCAATGCCGACAAGGCGGCGGATGCGGTCAGCAAGGCCATCCAGCAATGGATGGGCAACGACGTGGTGACGGTCGCGTCTATCGCCTTCGTCGCCTTTTTCGGCTTCATCCTCGCCTGGGTGCTTCTCGGCTATTTCCTGTTCGACGCGCATCGCATCGGTCGAGGCCTGCAATGGCTGGTGCCGCCGCGCTACCGCCCGTTCGTCGCGCGCCTCCTCGACAGGCTCAACCCGGTCCTGCGCCGCTATTTCATCGGCATAGGCCTGATCGTGCTCTACGCCTCCTGCGCCGCCTATGTCGGCCTGGGACTATTCCTGAAGCTCAAACACGCGGCGGTGCTGGCCATCCTCACCGGGCTTCTCGAAGTGATCCCGCTTGTCGGGCCGGCCGCGTCGGCGGTGCTTGCGGGGCTGGTCGCGGTGAAGGAAGCCAAAGGGGCAGGGGCCATCATCAGCTATATCATCTACGCGATCGCGCTGAGGATCTCGATCGACGAATTTTTCGGTCCGATCGTATTGGGACGCGCGGCCTATGTTCCGCCGGTGCTGGTGATCTTCTGCTTCCTGTGCGGAGGGCTGCTTTTCGGCGTGGTCGGCGTCATTCTGGCGGTGCCGGTGGCGCTCACCATCCGCGAAGCGCTCGCTACCACCTATGAAATCGATCGCAAGGACGATTGAAGCCGCGCCAGGGCGTCCGAAGCCTCGGCAAATCACGCCGCGCGGGTGGAACATTTGCATGTCACGAACCGTTTTAGCCGTGTTGCAATTGTTTATCGTTCAATCTCGTTCAGGGGCAGCCATTTGGCCGATTTCGCGCAGAAATTTCTTGGTTCCGGGAGCATGCTCTCGGCGGCCATCTATTCGCTCGACGCCCGCCTGCGCCAAAGGGATCAGGTCTACGAATATACCTCCAACCCGGATTGCATGCTCCGCATCCAGCGCGCAAGCGCCGCGTGCGACGTGACGCTGCCCGACGGCAATGTCCTGCGCGAGGGCGATCCCATCATAGAGCTGCATTTCTGGAACGAGCAGTTTCCGAAGATGCCCGACGGCCGGCCGACCGTCGCCTGGGCGAAGCAGGCGCGCCGCGCCTTCCAGATCTCGCTCCAGGAACTCGCGATCCACCTGAGCGAGAATCGCGAACTCGACGATGTCCGCGCCCTGGTCGGCGCGTGGCGGACAGGCACGTTCGGGCAAGGGAAAAAGCTTCTCGACCTGACGGCGGCCGAAGGCTTCCACCACATCGAGGAAGGCCCGATGGCGCCTGTCGGCGCTTTCCGGCGGCTGGGCGAGAACATCCTGTTCCTGTTCCTGGTGCTGGCGGCCAATCCCTCCTCCGCCCGTTTCAGCCTTCTCCTTTGCGACAGGACGCTGATCTACATTTCGCGCGAGGAGCTGCTGCGCCTCCATCTCCCGGAAGACCGCATTTCGGAACCGGACAGGCGCTGACATGGGCGTTCTCCTCGATGCCGTCGCCTTGCTGAGCCTCGCCACGGCGGCAATCGGGATTGCCTATCTCGTTTTCAGCGCCGTGGCAGTCGCCCGGTTCCGTGGCAGCGGGATCGCCCCCGCCCCCTTCCCGCAAAGGAAGGGGCCGCCGGGGGGTCGAATTCCACATGCGAACGCCCTGTCAAGAGAGAGAGACGATCACGCCGTCTCCATCCTCGTGCCTCTCTGCGGGGCGGAACCCGGGCTGAAGCGCCGGCTGGAGCGGCTGTGCGACCAGGACTACAAACCCCCGCCACAGATAATCTGCGGCGTCATGGATGCCGAGGACGAAGCGGCCGAACTGGTGCGCACGCTCATATGCGAAAGGCCGGATAGGGACCTTCAACTCTGCATCGATCCGCGCATCCATGGCCGCAATGGCAAGGTGTCGAACCTGATCAACATGCTCGAACGGGCCGACAACGATATTTTCTTCCTCATCGACAGCGACATCGACGCGCCGTCCGATCTTGTCGGCCGGCTGGCGGGTCTTCTCCAGCACCCGGATGCCGGCGCCGCCACCTGCCTTTATTACGGTTTTCCGGAGGGCGGCATCTGGGCGCGCCTGTCGGCGGCCGGGATCACGTCGCATTTTCTTCCCAATGCGGTCGCGGGGCTGTCGCTGAAACTCGCCCGTCCATGCTTCGGCGCGACGATCGCGCTGACGCGGGGAACGCTGTGGCGTATCGGCGGGCTGAAGCCTTTCGCCGATCAGTTGTGGGACGATTACGCCATCGGCGAAGCCGTCAGGCGGACGGGAAGCGAGGTCGTGATCGCGCCCTTCGCCTTGTCGCATTTTTGCGCCGAGCGTTCGGCAAGCGAATTGTTTTCGCGCGAGTTGCGATCCGCGCGGACGATCAGGCGCATCGCGCCGCTCGGCTATCTCGGGAACCTCTTCACGCATCCGCTGGGATTCGGGCTGATCGCGCTGGCGGCGGGATGGGTCGGCCCCGGAATGGCCGCCTCTGTCCTCGCGATCGCCGCCCGCGCCTGGCTTTGCCGTTCCGTCAGCCGCCGCTTCGGCGCCGTCGCAGTGCCTCCATGGCTGCAACCGCTGCGCGATATATTGGCGTTTATCGTCTGTCTCGGCGGAGGTTTCGGAAGAAAGATCGTCTGGCGCGGGAAGGAATATCGCGTCGCCGCCGATGGCGCGCTCACGCCGATGAGGAACCGCAACGCGCTTTCCGAGGGCGTTAGAGGCCGCTTCTCCGCCTCGTGACGAGAAGATCATGATGAAGGTCGACGCTGGCGGCGTTTATATGAAAACACTGACCATAAGGAAGCTGAACAATCCGGCTATGAACCTATTATACCACAGGGTTTGCCTTGCGTCCTTCGAGGCCCGCTTCGCGGGCACCTCAGGATGAGGGCCGCTGGCGCAATGGGTCCTCATCCTGAGGTGTGAGCCCGAAGGGCGAGCCTCGAAGGACGCACCTAAAACGAAAGTCGAACATGAACACCGCTGGCACGCTGGACGGTTTGATCATCAATGCCGACGATTTCGGGCTCGCGCCGGAAGTCAACGACGCGGTTGAACGCGCGCACAAGGACGGCGTCCTCGCTTCCGCGAGCCTGATGGTGGCCGGCGCCGCCGCCGGCAAGGCGATCGCGCTTGCCAGGCGCATGCCCAGCCTGCGCGTCGGCCTGCATCTGGTGCTCGCGGAGGGCGCGCCCGTGCTGCCGGCGGACGAGCTTTCCGAACTGGTCGACGGCAACGGCCGGTTTCGCCGGGAGATGGTGGGCACCGCGTTCCGGATCGCGCTTCGCGCGCCGGCGCGGCTGCAGCTTCGCCGCGAGATCGCGGCCCAGTTCGAGGCCTTCCGGAAGACAGGCCTGCCGCTCGATCACGTCAACGCCCACAAGCATTTCCATCTGCATCCGATCATCGCCGATGCGGTCATCGATGTCGGCCGGCGCTATGGGATGACGGCGCTTCGGGTTCCGAACGAGCCGGCGCATGGTTTCAGCGGCATGACCGGCTCCTGGCAGGCGCGGTGCCTGGCGCCCTATCTGGCGCTTCTCCGCCGCAAGGCGAGGCGGAACAGCGTCTTCACGCCGGCGGCCGTCTTCGGCTGGAAATGGTCGGGCGCGATGACGGCCGATCGGCTGATGGCGATCCTCGCCCGTCTGCCGCGGGGGACGGTCGAGATCTACACCCATCCCGCGGCGGCCGACACATTTCCGGGATGCGCCGCCGGCTATGATTACACCGGCGAACTTGCCGCGCTGACCGACCCGGACGCCATCGCCATGGTAAGGACGCTGAACCGGCGCCTTGGCGGCTATGCCGATATGGGCGAGCTGCCGAGAGTGGGCGCAGCTCTCCCGGCGGTTCCCTGATGGCCGACCGCCGCGCCGGGAACGAATTCGCCAGGCTCGGGATCGTCCGCAGCACCGCGCTCGTAACGGCGGTCGTCGCCGTTTTCGGCGTGGCGTTCGCGATCATATGGGTGGCTTCCACCGGGCTGATCACGATCGCCGCCGGCATTCTGCTCGGCGCGGTTCTCGACGCGGCGGCCCGCGGGCTGGGCTATGTCGTCGATTGGAGGCGGCATCTTCGGCTGGTCATCGTCTTCCTCCTGCTCGCCGTTTTCATCGTTTTCGCGCTGTACTGGGGCGGCAGCATACTCGCCCAGGAGGCGACGCATTTCATGTCCGCGATGAAGGACTTGACGAAGCAGGCGATGGACCTGCTGCGCAGCGGAAAATTGGGTCCGGCCTTCCAGAAGATCAATCTGGCGGAATTGCTGCCCAGCGGCTCCATGATCTACGGTAGCGCGGAATCGGCCACGGCCGCCTTCGTTCGCGTGGTCACGATTACCGTCGCGATCCTGTTCCTCGGCGCGTTCTTCGCCTGGGAGCCGAGCGTCTACAAAGCAATCGTCCTCAGCCTCGTGCCGCAGGAGAGGAGGGAGCGGATCGACGAGGTGCTGGACCTTGCCGGCCATGCGCTGCGCGAATGGCTGATCGGGCAGAGCATCAGCATGGTGGCGATCTTCCTGTTCTGCCTGTTCGCGCTCACGCTGGTCGGCATGCCCTATTCCATATTGCTCGCGGTGCAGGCCGGCCTTCTGACCTTCGTGCCGACGCTGGGGCCGTTCGTGGCCGGCGTCATCATCATTCTCGCCGGGCTGTCGCAGAGCTTTTCGATGGCCTTCGCCGGCCTGGTCACCTACATTCTGGTCCAGTTCATCGAAACCCATCTCGTGACGCCGCTGGCGCAGGAACAGACGGTCCGCTTCCCCCCGGCGAGCACGCTCTCGCTCCAGGTCGTGGCCGCCTTCCTGTTCGGCTTGATGGGCATCGCCTTCGCCGTGCCGATTTCCGCCGCCGGCCGCGTCTTCATCGAGGAACTCTATGTCAAGGACCAGCTCGGCGGCCCCTGGCAGGAGGGCGACCACGAATCCTGGGTCGGCGACTGGATGCGGTCGTTCAGGTACTGGATACGCGGCAAGTGGTTCCGCCGCGCCATTCGCGAGGTCGTGGACAAGGTCGAGGGAAACGATGCCGAGCCGGACCGCTCCGAAGGTCCCGGCGACGCCGGCGGCGAAGCCGAAAGCCGCTCCCGACAACGGTCGTCAGGTTAGAGAGAACACCATGGCGATTGCGCCGAGACCCAATGCCATCCATACGACATAGTCGGTGACGAAGCCGCTATGGAGGATGTCGAGGCCCCGGAACGGCAGCATCTCCAGGCGCGCGGCGGCGCGCGCGATCCGACTGACCGGCCTGCGGCGCATCAGCGACAGGAAGGCGAGGCCCACCGCCAGGCCCGGCGCGAGGAAGGCCGAGGCCGGGAGCGTTTGCCGTAGCGCCGCGGTTGCCGCGGCATCCATGTTGGACGACGCCAACAGGGTTCGGGCGGCGCGCCGCAGGAACGGCTCCAGCAGGTCGGCCGGCAGGAGCGCGAGCGCCAGCAGGAGACAGCAGGGCAGCAGCATCAGCCATAGGGGCCGGTCGGACTTTTCCCGTTCGCGTTCCGTGGGGGCATTCCGCTCAGGCCCGGGTGCGCCGCTGCAGCCGAGAAAGATACGCGCCGCCGCGCGCAACAGCGCGCCGCCCGTCAATGCCGAGGACAGCACCGCCGCGACGCTTGCGGTGCGCCAGCCGATCGCGTGGTCGATGACGTCGCCGGCGCGGTAAAGCAGGCCTACCGGGGCGTTCGCCAGCAGGAGCGCCCCGACGGCCATCGCCAGGCCGGCCGGCCACAGCGACCGGCCGCGCCCGTAGAGCGTGATCTCGTCGCAGGAATTGAAACGGGCGAGCAGGATGCCGGCGATCATGAACAACGCCGCCTTGATCAGTCCGTGGCCGCCTATATAGAGGAGCATTCCGGCTTCCCCCGCCGGCGTCAGCGTCGCTACGCCGATCAGCACGATGCCGAGATGGGCGATGGTCGAGAACGCCAGCAGGCGCTTCAGGTGACGCTGCGCCCAGGCGGTCAGGCCGCCGAGGATGGCCGTGACGATGCCGAACCAGGGCAGGCCGTCATGGACGAACGCGACGACGGCGCGGTCGAGCGGGAAGATGCCGATCACGATCTTGAAGAGGCCGAAACAGCCGGCGCTGACCATGGCGCCGGAAAAGATGACCGAGACGGGCGAGGGCGCGACCGCATGCGCGTCGGAGAGCCAGAAATGGAAGGGCACGATCGCCGCCTTGGTCATCAGCGCGACGGCCAGCAGGCAGAACCCGCCGGCCGCGAGCGCGCCGTCATGGCCGGCGATCGCATGCGCCATCAGCGCGAAATCGAGCGTCCCTGTGCGGGCGTAGAGGATGCCGATCCCCATCAGCATGGAAAAGCTTGCGATCGTGTTGGTGACGATGAAATTGAGCGCGCCTTCGAGCGAGCTTTCCCGCAGCGGATAGGCCGTCAGCGCGAAGGCGGCGATGCTCATCAGTTCGAACCAGACGAACAGATTGAAGAGGTCGCGCGTCAAGCAGAAGCCGATCATCGCGGCGAGGAAGAGCAGCATCAGGACGTGGAAATGCGCATGCACCTTGTCGAAATAGCCCCAGGAGAAGACGAAGGAAGCGGCGAAGAGGAGCGCATAGAAGGCGGAGACGGCGGCGCTCGGCGCATCGGCGGCGAAGGATATGCCGAGCCTGACATCCGGCCGTCCGGCCGATGCAGGGTTCCAGCCGGCGAACCAGTGGACGATGGGCTGATCGAGCCCGCGCCAGGCAAGCCAGCCGCAAAGGACGGCAAGCAAGAGCGATACGATCGTCGCCGCCATGTCGGCGCTGCGCGGCGGCAGCCAGTGCGACAGCATCAGAAGCGCCGCGGCGGCGCCGAGCGGCAAAAGCACGGCGAGAGGCAAAAAAGTGGCTGCTGGCGCCATCAGGCGTTCGGGCGCAACGGCCGCAGCCTTTGCGGATCGACCGAGCCGCTCAGCTTGTGCGCCTGGACGACGATGGCCAGAAGCAGCGCCGTCACCGTCGCGCCGATGACGATATCGGTCAGGACGAGCGCCTGGACGACGGGATCGACGGCTGGCGTCCCCGGCGGGTGATCATAGAAGATCGGCGGCCCGGCATGCCAGTGGAATCCGACAGCCAGCAGCAGGACGTAGGTCGCGGACTGGCAGACCGACAGGCAGCCGACCAGATGCACGTAATGGCGGGAGGTGGCGATGCCGTAAATGCCCACGGCGAAGAGCCAGGCGGCGACGCACCAGGGAAGAACGCTCATCCGCCTTCTCCGGGTTCCCGCTCCGTTTCCGGGGCGCGCGTTTCCTCCATGAATTCGAGCAGGATCAGCGTGAAGCCGCCCGCGACGGCGCATGCCACAGCCGCGTTGACGACGACCATCGTCCCGCCGGCATAGAGGTCGCGCAATGTTCCCAGCGGCAGGATGTTCCGGAATGCGGCTTTCCCGAGCGCCAGCGGGATCGCGCCCACAAGCACGAAGAGAAGCGCGCCCGCGCCTTCCAGGAAGGACAGGATCCTGCCTCGGACGATGGACCGCCAGTGGGCGTAGCCTTCGCCGAGATAGAGAAGCAGCAGGCCCGAGGCGATGATGACGCCTCCCTGGAAGCCGCCGCCGGGCGTCACCAGCCCGTGCAATGCGACATAGACGCCGAAGAAGAAAAGGAGCGTGGCGGCGAAGCGGCAGACGAGGATCGTCGCGTCGGACCTTTGCGCGATGGCCCGGCCCGGCAGCCTGACGGCGCTGCCGCTTGTCCCTTCGCCGCGCGCGCCGCGCAGGAGCACGACCGTTCCTGTCACGGCGCAGAGAAGCATGCTTTCCTCGCCCAGCGTATCGAGGCCGCGAAGATCGAAATTGACCGCGGCGACCATGTTGGAGACATGGCGCGCCGCGGGAACGACGGCATTGACCGCCGCGCCATAGGGCGAGACATGTTCGCCGAAAGGCGGCATCGCGGCAATGACGGCCCATGCCGCGGGAAAGAGCGCGGCGGCGGAAGCGGCGAGCGCCGCGGCGCGAAAGCGGATCCTCATTTCCGCACCCTCGCCACGGCGACTGCCGCCAGCGCCACCAAAAACAGAAGCGGGACCACGACCGCGCCGACGACGATCTCGGAAAGGGCGACATCGGGTGCCTGCAGCGCGAAGAAGAGCAGCGAAAGCACGAGGCCGTTGGCGCAGAGCGCGAAAATCTGGCGCTTCGGATTGCGCGACAGGACCACCAGCAGGCCGGCGGCGGCGGCGATGACCAGCATGATGCCGGTGAGCCAGATCATCGCCGCTCTCCGCCACGGAAATGCAGCGCACGGGCCGAAACATGCGTGAGGAGCGCGCCGAACAGGACCATGGCGAACCAGATCACGAAGCATTTGAAGGTGCGGGAACTCGCGCCGTCGGTCGCCGCCGCGGCAAAGGCGATGGCGCCGCCCGCGACCACATTGACGAACGCAACGGCATGCAGCCGCTCGAACGGGGTTCCGAGCCGCGTGAAGGCGGCCATGGCCAGCCAGCTCGCCAGGACGGCGATGGCGAGGAGGATGTCCGTCACGATCGTCACAGCCAGCGCTCCGCGAAAAGGGCGATCACCAGCGTGCCCGGCAGGCCCAGAAGCGTGAGCGTCAGCGCCAGATCGATGGACGAGGCCTGATCGAAGGCGAAGTCGAACGTCACGAGAAGGATCGCTGCAAGCGAGACCGCCATTTCGAAGGCGACGAGGCGCGAAGGCACATCTCCACGGCCCGCCATGACCACCGCCGCGGCGAAAGGCGGCAGAAGCGCGAGGGAGGCGGCGAGCCATATGCCGGTCATGTCAGCCAGCTTGGGTCCACGGCATGGTCCGCCGGGACGATATGATGCACGAACGTCCCGCCCGCCTCGGGTTTCAAGCGCACGACGAAACGATCCGGCGTCAAGCTGGCCAGCAGGAGCGCCATGGCGCGCCGCGTCCGCGCGGAAGGGTCGTTCCGCGCGCCGTAATCGAACGGAACGGAAGGAGCGGCCGTCCGTGAACGGCCCGTGACCGCCACATGCCAGAGCGCCAGAGCCGTCCGCGCGCTCGCGCGGGGAATATCGGCGAGCGTTTTCAGCGACGGCCGAAACCCGCCTTTCGGAAGATCGAAATCGAGGGAGGATGCCCCGGCCAGCAAATCCGCGAACAGCGCCGCCCCGACCGCAAGGATGGCGCCGGTGACGAGTTCATGCACGCTCGTCCCGCCTGCCGTCAGGAGGTAGGCCGGGAAGGCGATGCACCAGCATATCAAGGCGGCCTTCATTCTGATCATGCCTGATCTTTTCGCTCAAACCATGATGCGGACCGGAACGGACTTCGCCGCGGGCACATGTGCGGTCTTGGCGCGGTGCGCCAGCGGAACGAGACGGTTGAGCTCCGGATAATAGCCGGCGCAATTGCCCCGCGGGATCGGATAGGACACGACGCGCAGCCCTTCCGCGCGGCGTTCGACGCCGTCCTCCATCGCCGAGACGAGCGTGACCATCTGGCCCTTCGACAGGTGCAGGCGTTCGATGTCCTCCTCGTTCATGAGGAGCACCATGCGCGTACCATGGATGCCGCGCAGCCGGTCGTCATAGCCATAGACGGTGGTGTTGAACTGGTCGTTGGAGCGGATCGTGACGAGCGTGAGCACGTCGCCGCCGGGCTGGGGGATGTCGGGGTCGGTCTCCAGCGAGTCCGGCATGATGAAGGTGGCCTTGCCGGATTCGGTCTTCCACTTGCGCTTGCTCGCGGCGATGTCCCGGTGGAAGCCGCCCGGCATGCGGAAGCGATCATTGAAGCGGTCGAAATCGTCGGGGAAGGCGCGCTCGATCGCGTCGCGCACGAGCGCATAGTCGCCGACCCATTCGTTCCATGGCACGGAGGCCTTGTCGGGGCATGTCGCCTTGGCCAGTTCGGCGACGATCTTCGGTTCGGAGTAGAGCATCGGGCTGGCCGGCGGCCTGGCGCCGAAGGAGCCGTGGATGACGGCGGTGGAATCCTCCATGGAGACCCACTGATCGCCGCTCGCCTGCGTGTCCCGCTCGATGCGCCCGAGACAGGGCAGGAGATAGGTCGCCTTGGCGGCGAGGAGGTGGTTGCGGTTGAGCTTGGTGGCGATCTGGACATGCAATTCCAGGTTGCGCCAGGCCGCCTCGATGCGGTCCGTATCGGGGACCGCGCGCGAAAAATTGCCGCCGAGCCCGATGAAGCCTTTCACAGAGCCGTCGAGGATTCCCTCGCAGGTTTCCACCGTGTCCCGGCCCTTGTGCCGCGGCGGCTCGAATTCGTAGAATTCGGCGAGCTTGTCGAGCGGCACGAGTTCGGGCTTTTCCGAAATGCCGACGGTGCGCTGCCCCTGGACGTTGGAATGGCCGCGCACCGGCGAGATGCCGGCTCCGGGCTTGCCGATATTGCCGCGCAGGAAGAGCAGATTGCACAGCATCTGGACGTTTTCCACGCCTTCGCGGTGCTGCGTCAGGCCCATGCCGTAATTGGCGATCACGGCATTCTTGCCGGCATAGATCCGGGCGACATGCTCGAGGTCCTCGCGCCTCAGGCCCGAGCGCCTTTCGATGTCGTTCCATTCGGTTTCCTCGAGGAAGGTGCGGAACGCCTCGAAGCCGCTCGTATGCTCGCGCAGGAAATCATGGTCGAGCACTGCGGGCGCGCCGATCTTCCGCGCGGCGTCGTCCAGTTCGACCAGGTGCTTGCAGATGCCGGTCATCGCGGCGAGGTCGCCGCCCGACTTCACCTGATAGAAGTCGCTCGACATCTTCGTGCCGGGACCGGGGGAAAGCATTTCGACCGGCGATTGCGGGTTCTTGAAGCGCACCAGACCCCTTTCGGGCAGGGGATTGAAGGTGATGACGGGAACGCCGCGCTTGCGGGCGTCCTGAAGCGGATGCAGCATCCTCGGCGCCGTCACGCCGGTATTGTGGCCGAAGACGAAGATCAGATCGGCCTTGTAGAAATCCTCGATCTGCACCGTCCCGACGGGCGCGCCGATCGATTTCGGCAGGCCGACGGAGGTCGATTCATGGCACATGTTTGAGGAATCCGGCAGGTTCGGCGAGCCGTAGATGCGGGCGAAGAGCTGGTACATGTGCGAGGCTTCGAGCGAGGCGCGCCCGGAGGTGTAGAAGATGACGGACTCCGGATCGAGGCTGTTCAGTTTCTCGCCGATCTCGCTGAAGGCCGCGGCCCATTGGATGGGCTCGTAGCGGTCGGTTTCAGGATTGTATTTCATCGGCTCCGTCAGGCGGCCGGCCTTCTCGAGTTCGTTGTCGGTCCACTCGAGAAGCTCGCTCAGCGTATGCTCGGCGAAGAATTTCGGCGTGCAGCGTTCGACCGTCTGCTCCCACATGGTCGCCTTGGCGCCGTTTTCGCAGAACTCGAATTCATGCGGGTCGCGCGGCTTGGACCAGGAGCAGGAGACGCAGGCATAGCCGTCGGCCTTGTTCTGGCGCATGAGGGTAGCCCAGATATCGGAGGCGATCAGCCCCTCGTCTTCCGCCTTCTTGACCAGCGATTTCAGCGATCCCCATCCGCCCGTCGGATGGTCGTAGCGCTTGATGACGATCTTGTCCTCGGCGAGTTCCGATCTTCTCATTCCAGGCTCGTCCTTTCTGGGGCATGATCTTTTCGGAAAACCGGACCCACTTTTCCGGATCATGCTCATTGTCCTTCGTCGCAAGCGCGCCTAGCGGGCGCTGATGCCGACGATCCCGAAAATCCGGGTCAGCTTGTTCTTGAAGGTCTCGATGCGGTCGAAATCGCCGCGCAGCGCCTTCAGCGCGTAGCGCTCCTGCTCGATCTCGCGGCGCGTGCGCAGGCCGAGGCGGCGCAGGAGCGCGAAGGGCGGGCTCCAACCGCTCAAGCTCTGTTGCAGGAGAAACCCGCCCGCAAGCGCGGGCAGCACCAGGCATCTGCGGTCGACGGTCGCCGCCAGGACAACGCCGATGACGCCGATGCCGCCGGCCTTTGCCTGAAGCACCTGCCCGACATCCCATTCATGGTCGAGTTCCGACAGGCGCCGGTCGATCTTGCCGGGATGATCGACATAATAGGAAAGGCGGCTCTCCATCCTGCGCTGGATGGCCTGGGCGGGGCCGTTCTTCCTTTTCCGCTGAAAACGTCCCGCATCCATGATCGTCATCGATTTCCTCCGGCTGAAACAGGCGGTCCCCAAACCGGATGCCGCGGCGGATGTTCCGGCGGGAATGAAATTCATGCGGCCGGCCCCGGCCGCCCCGAACGCCATGAGATGGAACATCGCAGAGGGGAGCGCTGTTGCGGGCGAACATGTCCTCTCCCTCTCCGTGTTTAGGCCCGTCGATGCCATTCGAGATCCTTTCCGATGCCGCCGCCCTGCCCGCCATTTTGGAAGATGAGTGGTGGGACCTCTGGGATCGCGATCCCGCCGCCACCCCTTTCCAGAGTCCGGCCTGGCTCGTGCCGTGGCGGCGGCATTTCTCCGAGGGGAGGAGCGCCGTGCTGACATGGCGGCAGGGCGGACGCCTCGTCGGCCTGCTGCCGCTTTTCGAGCATGAGGGGCGGTATCTTCCCTGGGGCGCCGGCACCTCCGACCGGCTGGACGGATTGTTCGATCCGCTGATCGAGACCGCCGAGATTTCGCGCGCGATCGCGGCCCTGCCGCTGCCGCTCGACCTCTTCCAATTGTCCGCGCATTCGCCGCTGCTCGACGTACCGGCGCCACCGGAATGGCAAGACCAGCGCGCCGCCGCCGAGCCCTGCGCGGTGCTCGCGCTGCCGGCCCGTCCGGAGAAGAAGATGGCTGAGAACCTTCGCTACTACCGCCGCCGTGCGAAGCGTGCCGGAGCGGGCGAACCACAACGCGTCGATGATCCCGATATCGACGCGCTCGCCGCATTGCACATGCGCCGCTGGCGGCTTCGGGACAAGCCGGGCATATTCGCCGACCGGCGCATGCTCGTCTGGCTGCGGGAAGCCTTGCCGGCCCTGCAGAAAAGAGGATTGCTGCGCTTCCATGCGATCGCGATCGGATCGCGGATAGCGGCGGCGCTCTCAGTCCTCGCGGCGAAGCGGCGCGCCTATGACTATATCGGCGGCTTCGACCCGGACTGTGCCTCGCTCGGTCTCGGCACGATCCTCGTCGGCCATGCAATCTGCGAAGCGGAGGAGGAAGGCGATCTGTCCTTCGATTTCCTGCGTGGCGGCGAGCCCTACAAATATCGCTGGGGCGCGGTGGACGAGCCGACCTATGCGCGGCGGCTGACCCCTCTTCGACAGGTAGCCGCGGCATGAGCGGCGGCTGGGCGATCCGCTGGACGGTGGGCGATGTCTCGCCGCTCGGCTTCGAGGCCTTGCGCCTGTCGATTCGGGGCGCGCGGCGCGTCTTCGGCGTGAAGACGCCGCTGGCCGTGGCGGTCAATACCATTTCCGTTGACGAAGCGCGGCGGCGGACCGGCGCCGTGCCCGAGAATGTGAAGTGGCTGCCTGCCGGTGGATTGCCGGCTTTCATGAGACCGTTCCTCGATCCGGAAATGGCCGAGGGCGTCGCCTGGAAGCTGGCGCCCTTGCGCCTCTTCCCGGAGCGCTTCGAAATCGCGCTCGACAATGACTGCATCCTCTGGGAGATCCCCGAGGCCGTCCGGACTTGGCGCGCGGAGAACCCGCCGCGCTGCCTGATCGCCGCCGACGTCAAGCCGGCCTTCGGCGCCTTTGCCGGGATAACGCGGCCCGAGCCGCGCAACACCGGCATACGCGGTTTCCCGCCGGGCTATGACCTCGGCGCGGCATTGGCCAAGGTTCTTGCCGCCCATCCCGTCGTCCTGCGTTCCGAACTGGACGAACAGGGGCTGCAAGCCGTTGCGCTGGATCTTGGCCGTCCGGCCCATATCGTCTCGACCGGCGAGGTAACGGTCTGCTCGCCCTTCTGGCCGCAGCAGCCCGATCTCGGAACCGCCGGCGCGCATTTCGTCGGGCTCAATGCGCGGTCGCTGCCATGGACCTATTACGACCGGCCGGCAAGCGAATGCATCAGGGAGAACTGGGTGAAGCACCGGCCGGAGCTTCATCGGCGCATCGGCATCCGGGAACAATGATCCGGGGTGGCTGTTGGGTGGCCTGACGTAATGTCGCACGCCCGACCGCCGCGGAGAGGAACTGGAATTGCACAAGTCAGCGATAAGACCTGGCGCGATCGGCAATGATGTGCCGACTGCCTGGACCCGAGCATGAGCACCCTGTTTCATCTGGTTCGTCACGCCGACCATGGACATGTCGGCAAGATGCTGACCGGACGCGCTCCCGGCGTTCCCTTGTCTCCGACCGGAAGAGCCGAGGCGGCGCGATTGGCCCGCGCAATGGGCGCAAGGCGGCTCGATGCGCTTTTCAGCAGCCCGCGCCGCCGTGCGCGCGAAACGGCTGAGGCGATCGCCGCCAGAAGCGGCCTTCTGCCGCGGATCGCGCCGGCGCTCGACGAAATCGATTTCGGCGACTGGACCGGCCGCACATTCGAGGCGCTGGCGGCGGATCCTGCCTGGGAGCGCTGGAACGCCTGCCGCGACAGCGCCGCGACTCCCGCCGGAGAGACGATGGCCGATGTCGCCGCGCGCTTCGCCGGCCTCGTCGAGGACCTTTGCGCCGGCTTCCAGGGCGGAACGGTTGTCATGGTCAGCCATGGCGACGTGATCAAGGCGGGGCTTTGCCATTATGGCGGCAGGCCGTTCCACGAGATTCATGATTTCGATGTCGCGTCTGCTTCCGTGTCCACCATCGCGGTGGACAGGCATGGCGGCAGGGTTGTCGCCGTCAACGAACGCCATTGGGAACGCTGCTGGTCGAGCGTCGCGGAGGCGATCCCATGAAGATGGTGATCTTCGGCCTGACGGTCTCCTCCTCGTGGGGCAATGGCCACGCGACGCTCTGGCGCGGGCTGATCCACGCGCTGGCCCGCCGGGGATGGACGGTGGTCTTCTTCGAACGCGACGTTCCCTATTACGCCGGCGCGCGCGACCTCCACGAGATCGAGAGCGGCGAACTGATCCTCTATCCGGACTGGCGGGACGCCGCGCCGATCGCCGCTCGCCACCTCGTCGATGCGGACGCCGCCATCGTCACCTCCTATTGCCCGGATGCCAATGCCGCCTTCGAACTGATGGCGGAAGCGGCGCGGCCGCTCCGGATCTTCTACGATCTCGACACGCCGGTGACATTGTCGCTTTTGAGGCGCGGCGAGGCGGTTCCCTATATCGGGCCGCGCGGCCTGCGGGATTTCGACCTCGTGCTCAGCTATACCGGCGGCGGCGCTCTCGACGAGCTTCGCGACCGTCTCGGCGGCCGTCTCGTCAGGCCGCTCTTCGGCCATGCCGATCCCGAGGCGCACAAGCCGACCGACCGCCGCGAACACTATGCGGCGGACCTTTCCTATATCGGCACCTATGCCGCCGACCGTCAGGACGCGCTGGTGGAACTCTTCGTCACGCCGGCACGGGCGCGGCACGAGGCCCGCTTCGTCATCGCCGGCGCGCAATATCCCGACGATTTCCCCTGGAGCGGCAACATCTTCTTCGTCAGGCACTTGCCGCCGGAGGAACATCCGGCCTTCTACTCCTCCGGCCGCCTGACGCTCAACATCACCCGCCGCGCCATGGCCGAGATGGGTTGGTGCCCGTCCGGCCGCCTGTTCGAGGCCGCCGCCTGCGGCATCCCGGTCATCTCCGACTGGTGGGAGGGGCTCGACGCCTTCTTCGAGCCGGGACGCGAAATCCTGGTGGCGCGCTCGTCGGCGGACGTGGTCGCGGCGCTCGACCGCGACGATGCCGAGCTGGAGCGCATCGCGAAACGGGCGCGCGAAAGGGTGCTGGACGAGCACAGCTCGGCGAAACGCGCCGAGGACCTGCAGTCCCTGCTCGATCTCGCCGCCAACCGCGGAGGCAGCGAAACGACACTCGAAATGGAAAGGCTCTAGCCGATGTGGGGCATCATTCCCGCCGCCGGAAACGGAACGCGCATCCAGCCGCTCGCCTTCTCCAAGGAATTGCTGCCGATCGGCGGCCGTTTCGATGGCGCATCGGAGCGGCCTTGCGCGGTCAGCGAATATCTGTGCGAACGGATGATCCGGGGCGGGGCGGACAAGCTCTGCTTCGTCATCGCGCCGGGCAAGTCGGACATCATGGAATATTATGGCGGCGGCTATGGGCCGGCCTCGGTCGCCTATGTCGTGCAGCCGGAGCCGGCGGGCCTGTGCGACGCCGTTTTCCGCGTCGCGCCGCTGATCGCGCCGCACGAGCAGGTGCTGGTCGGCCTGCCCGACACGATCTGGCTGCCGGCGAACGGCTATCTGGCGCTGCCCGAGGACCGCCTCGCCTTCCTGCTCTTCCCGGTCGACAATCCGTCCGCCTTCGACGCCGTCGATACCGACGAGCACGGCGCGGTGCGCGAAATCCAGGTGAAGCAGCCGTCGCCCTCGACGCATTGGGTCTGGGGCGCCTTCCGGATGCCGGGTCATATCCTGCACGAATTGCGCCAGCTCTGGATCGAGCGCGGCAAGGCCGACGAATATATCGGCACGCTTGTCAACGCCTATCTCGCCGAGGGCGCGAGCGCGGCGGGCGTCAAGGCCGGCGACACCTATGTCGATGTCGGAACGCTGGAAGGCTACCGCGCTGCCGGCGAGTTGCTCGGCCGATTGCCCCGCGAGGAAGCGGCCGCCGCGGGATCCCGCGTCACGGTCGCCGCGCCTGCCGGGCGGCGTCTCTTCGGGCCAAGGCGGAACATTGCCGCGCCTCCGGCGATCTGACAGACGCATGCGCGGCGCGCGCCTTCATCTATGACTTCTTCAACTTTCCCTGCTCATCCGGGAACATTCCTCGTTTCGTCCGGTTCGGTGGTGGATTTCATCCACAACGAGCGAGGGATCGGCAGTGCCGAAAACCATATTGATTACCGGGGGATGCGGCTTCATCGGCCGCTATGTGACGGACGAGCTTCTGGCGGCGGGTCATCGCGTCCGCATCCTCGACAGCCTCTTGCAGCAGGTCCACGGCGCGGGAGCGGCCGGCCGGCGCAGGGACGCCGAAACGATCGCCGGCGACGTGCGCGACAGGGACCTCGTGCGCTCCTGCCTGAAAGGCGTCGACCAGGTCGTGCATCTCGCCGCCGAGGTGGGCGTCGGCCAGTCCATGTACGAGATCGACCGCTATGTCGGCGCCAACGATCTCGGCACGGCCGTCCTCCTGCAGGAACTGATCGAGCATCCGGTCGAAAGCCTCATCGTCGCCTCCTCCATGAGCGTCTATGGCGAAGGGCTCTACGAAACCGCCGCCGGCGAGCGGCGCGAGCGGGTGAGAAGGCGCAGGAAGGATATCGAGGCCAGGCGCTGGGACCCGCGTGACGACGCCGGCAACCGGCTCCGGCCCATTCCCACCGACGAGGAGAAGCCGGTGGACCTCGCCTCCATCTATGCGCTCACGAAATACATGCAGGAACGCGCCGTGCTGATCTTCGCGGAGGCCTACGGCGTCCGCGCCACGGCGCTCAGGCTCTTCAACGTCTTCGGCGCCGGGCAGGCGCTGTCCAATCCCTATACGGGCGTGCTCGCCAACTTCGCCTCCCGCCTCGCCAACAGGCAGCCGCCGACGGTGTTCGAGGATGGCGAGCAGCGCCGCGATTTCGTCCATGTCAGCGACGTGGCGCGCGCCTTCGCGGCGGCGCTCGACCAGCCGCTCGCGGCGGGGCAGGTGATCAATATCGGCAGCGGCGTCTCCTATTCCATCCGCGATGTGGCGCAGCTTCTGGCGCAGGCCATGGGCGTGCCGCAAATCGAGCCGGAGATCCTGGGCAAGGCGCGCTCCGGCGATATCCGCAACTGCTTCGCCGACATCTCCAAGGCGCGCGAACTGATGGGCTTCCAGCCGCGCCATAGGCTGGAGGATTCGCTCGGCGAATTCGCCGAATGGGTGCGCGGCACGCCGGCGGTCGACAATGGCGCCGAAATGCGGCGCCAGCTCGAGGAAAGAGGGCTGGTGTCATGAGCGCCGCCAGGGCTCCCGTCCTCGTCACAGGGGGCAGCGGCTTCATCGGCTCCAACCTCGCCGACAGCCTTCTCGGTGATGGCGGGGAGGTCGTCATCCTCGACAATCTGAGCCGGCCGGGCGTCGAACGGAACTGGCAATGGCTGAAGGCGCGGCATGGCGAGCGCGTCCGCCTCTATCAGGCCGATATCCGCGATCCGGGCGTGTTTGATCCCATCGTGGACGACATCTCCGCCGTCTTCCATTTCGCCGCACAGACGGCCGTCACCACCAGCATGGCCGACCCGGTGGAGGATTTCGACACCAATCTGCGCGGCACGCTGAACCTGCTCGAGGCGATCCGCCGGTCGGGCAGGAAAACGCCGCTCGTCTTCGCCAGCACCAACAAAGTCTATGGCTCGCTCGGCGATCTCAAAATGGTGCAGACGGATGACCGCTATATTCCGGCCGACCCGGCAATCCGCGACTACGGCGTCGGCGAGACGAGGCCGCTCGATTTCTGCACGCCCTATGGCTGCTCGAAGGGCGCGGCCGACCAGTACGTGCTCGATTACGCCGCCTCTTTCGGCATCCCGACCGCTGTACTGCGCATGAGCTGCATCTACGGGCCGCGCCAGTTCGGCACGGAGGACCAGGGCTGGGTCGCGCATTTCCTCATCCGCGCTAGGGAAGGCCGGCCGATCACCATTTTCGGCGACGGCAAGCAGGTCCGCGACGTGCTCCACGTCGCGGATACGGTGGCGGCCTACCGCAAGGTGCTGGCATCGATAGAGCGCGTCCGCGGCCAGGCCTTCAATCTCGGCGGCGGCCCGGCCAACGCTGTCAGCCTGCGCCTCGTGCTGCGTGAGATCGCCGTGCTCCTGGGGCACGAAATCGAAATCGAGCACCGTTCCTGGCGGCCCGGCGACCAGTTCTTCTTCGTCGCGGATACGCGGCGGATCAAGGAGCGCCTCGGCTGGAAGCCGACCGTCCCCTGGAAGGCTGGACTCCGGAACCTCGCCGATTGGCTCGCCGCCTCGCCAATCCCCGGCCCCTCGGAAAGCATCGAGAGGATGAGCGCATGACCGGCCTTCCGGTTTCTCCGCGCCGGCTCTTGCATCCCGGCGCGGATCTTTCCGCCAGAGCTCATTTTCAGTCATTTGCGCGGTCGCGTCTTCTGATGACCGTCGATGCGGCGGGCGGCGTCTGGCGCTACGCCATGGAACTCGCGCGAGGCCTGAGGCCGCTTGGCTTCGATACCGTCTTCGTCGGGCAGGGGCCTCTGCCTTCGCAGCCCCAACAGACGGAGGCGGAAGATGTCGGCGATCTCGCCTGGATTGACGGGCCGCTCGACTGGATGGCGCGATCGGAGGACGAACTCTCCCGCTTTCCGGCGACGCTCTCCGCCTTGATCGAAGAGTGGCGGGCGGACATCGTCCATCTCAACTATCCCTCGCAGGCTTGCGGCCTGACGGTCGACGCGCCGATGCTCACGGTCTCGCATTCCTGTGTCGCAAGCTGGTGGCGGGTCGTGAAGGGCACGCCGCTGCCGCCCGAATGGCGCTGGCAGGCGCGCCGCCAGTGCGAGGGGCTGCATCAGGCCGACGCCGTCGTGACGCCGAGCGTCAGCCATTCCGAACTGCTTCGCGGGGTTTATGGCGCGCTCCCGGAAATCCATGTCGTGCCGAACGCCATCTCGGCCATTTTGCCGGGCGAAGCGAAGGACGATTTCGTTTTCGCCGCCGCGCGCTGGTGGGACGAGGGCAAGAATGCCGCCGTGCTCGATCGCGCCGCCGCCGCTCTTTCCTGGCCCGTCTTCATGGCGGGACCGGTCGAAGGACCGGGCGGGCAGCGCGTGGCGATCGAGCATGCGGCCAATGAAGACCTGCCCTATGCCGACGTGCTGCGACGCGTCGGCCGCGCCGGCATTTTCGTCTCGCCCTCGCTCTACGAGCCATTCGGCCTGGCGGCGCTGGAAGCGGCGCGGGCAGGGGCGGCGCTCGTCCTGTCGGACATCCCGACCTATCGCGAACTCTGGCGCGGCGCGGCGCTCTTCTTCGATCCCCGCGACGCCGGCGATCTCGCGGCAAGGATCGAACAGCTCGTCGCGAACCCGCCGCTGAGAACCGCTCTCGGCCGGGCCGCCGCCGCCCGCTCGCTCCGCTTCACGCCGGAAATTCAGGCCCGCAGGATGGCCGGCATCTATGACGCACTTCTGGAGCGCGCACGGCCGATAGCCGACCTGGAGCGCCTTGCATGAATTTCGTCTTCTACACCCATTCGCTGAAATCGGACTGGAACCACGGCAACGCGCATTTCCTGCGCGGCGTGCTGCGGGAGCTTGTCGCGCTCGGCCACGATGTGACGGCGCTCGAGCCCGCCGATGGCTGGAGCCGGAGCAATCTCGTCGCCGACCAGGGCGAGGCCGCCGTGACGCGCTTCGACAAGGATTTCCCGGAATTGTCGAGCCGCGCCTACGGTCCCGGATTCGACCATGAGGCCGCAATCGCCGATGCCGACGTGGTGATCGTGCATGAATGGACCGATCCCGAACTGGTGGAACGGCTTGGCCGCGCCCGTCGGGTGGGCGGCCGCTTCACGCTCGTCTTCCACGATACGCATCACCGCGCCGTCTCGCGCCGGTCGGAGATCGCCGGCATGAAGCTCGACGATTACGATCTCGTCCTCGCCTTCGGCGAGACGCTGCGCCAGCGCTATCTCCGCGCCGGCTGGGGCCGCCGCGTCGTCGCCTGGCACGAGGCCGCCGACACGCGGCTCTTCAAGCCCTTGCCGGCGACCGAGCGCGAGAACGATCTGATCTGGGTCGGCAATTGGGGCGACGGCGAGCGCACCGAGGAACTGCATCGCTTCCTGCTCGCGCCGGCGCGCGCGCTCAGGCTCTCCGGCAGCGTGCGCGGCGTGCGCTATCCGCCCGAGGCCTTGAGCGCCGTGAGCGCGGCCGGTCTTGCCTATGGCGGCTGGATCGCCAATGCCGACGTGCCGCGCGCATTCGCCCGCCACAGGCTGACGCTGCACATCCCCCGCCGTCCCTATGTCGAGAGCCTTCCGGGCATTCCCACCATCCGCGTCTTCGAGGCGCTTGCCTCGGGCATCCCGCTCATCTGCGCGCCCTGGGAGGACAGCGAAGGACTCTTCCGCAAGAACCGGGATTTTCTGGTGGCGCGCGACATGGACGCAATGAAAGCCTCGATCCGCGCCGTCCTCAACGACCCCGCCCTTGCCGCGTCGCTGGCCGAGAGCGGGTTGGAGACGATCCGCGCCCGGCACAGCTGCAAGCATCGCGTCGCGGAACTTTTCTCCCATCTCGACGCCGTCGGCGGCGTGCGCCGGCGGCCGCTTTCGACACCCACGCAGATGGAGGCAGCGAAGTGAAAATCGCATTCTACGGATCGAGCCTGCTTTCCTCCTATTGGAACGGCGCCGCGACTTACTACCGGGGACTGCTCCACGCGCTGTCGCGCTTCGGCCATGAGATCACTTTCTACGAGCCGAACGTCTATGAGCGGCAGGCGCATCGCGATATCGAGCCGCCGGACTGGTGCCGCGTCGTCGTCTATGACGGAACCGTCGAGGCGATGCGGGAGGTGACGGCGCGCGCCGCCGAAGCCGACGTGGTCGTCAAGGCGAGCGGCGTCGGCTTCGAGGACGACCGGCTGCTCACGCTCGTGCTCGACGCGGCGCGGCCGGGAGCGATGACGATCTTCTGGGACGTCGATGCGCCGGCGACGCTCGCCATGCTGGCGGCGGCTCCCGACCATCCCATGCATCGCGAACTGGCGCGCATCGACGCGGTGCTGACCTATGGCGGCGGCGATCCGGTCGTTTACGGCTATCGCTCGATGGGGGCGGCCGAATGCATCCCCGTCTATAACGCGCTCGACCCCGAGACGCACCACCCGGTCTCGCCGCAGCCCCGCTTCGCCGCCGACCTCGCTTTTCTCGGCAACCGGCTGCCCGACCGCGAGGCAAGGGTCGATGCCTTTTTCCTCGACGCGGCTCGGCTTCTGCCGGAGGGTGCCTTCCTGCTCGGCGGATCGGGCTGGGGCGACAGGTCCATGCCGCGCAACGTGCATTATATCGGCCATGTCGGCACGGCGGATCACAACGCTTTCAACGTCACGCCGACAGCGGTGCTCAACATCAGCCGCGAGAGCATGGCGACGAACGGCTTCTCGCCCGCCACGCGCGTCTTCGAGGCGGCGGGCGCCGGCGCCTGCCTGATCACCGACGCCTGGGTCGGGCTGGAGATGTTCCTGAAGGAGGGCGAGGAGGTCCTCGCCGCGCGCGACGGCCGCGAGGTGGCGGAGATCGTCAAGACGCTGACGCCCGAACGAGCGGCGGAGATCGGCCGGCGCGCCCGCGAGCGCATCCTGCGCGAGCACACCTATCGCCACCGGGCGGAACAGGTCGACGCCATCCTCAATGCCTTTTCCCGCAGGAGAAGCCGGGAGGCGGCCGAATGACGCGGCCGCTCGACATCGTCTTCATCGGCCTGACGCTCTCCTCCTCCTGGGGCAACGGTCATGCCACGACCTACCGTGCGCTCCTCGGCGGCCTGGACGCGCTCGGCCATCGCGTCGCCTTCCTGGAGCGCGACGTTCCCTGGTACGCCGACAGCAGGGACCTCGTGGAGCCGGATTTCTGCGAGCTCGTCTATTATCGCTCCGTCGATGAGCTGCGGCGTTTCCGCCCCCGCATTCGCTCGGCCGACGCGGTGGTGATCGGCTCCTATGTGCCCGACGGGAGGCGGGTCATCGATTGTGTCGCCGGCATGGAGCCCTCGCTTCTCGCCTTCTACGACATCGACACGCCAGTGACGCTCGCCGGACTGGAGCGCGGCGAGGATAAATTCATTGCCGCCGAACAGGTGCCGCTCTTCGATCTCTATCTCTCCTTTTCCGGCGGAAAATCGCTTTTGAGGCTGGAAGAGGATTTCGGCGCGCGCCGGGCGCGGCCGCTCTACTGCTCGGTCGATAGCGGCTCCTATGCGCCGACCGGCGAGGCGTTCGCATGGGACCTCGGCTATCTCGGAACCTACAGCGAGGACCGTCAGCCGGCGCTTGAAAGGCTGCTGATCGAGCCGGCGCGGCGGCTGCCGGAGCGCCGCTTCGTCGTCGCCGGCTCGTGTTTTCCCGATGGCATCGAATGGCCGGACAACATCGAGCGCATCGAACACCTGCCGCCGGAGGAGCACGCCTCGTTCTACAGCCGCCAGCGCTTCACGCTCAATGTCACCCGATCCGACATGGTGGAGGCGGGCTGGTCTCCGAGCGTCCGGCTGTTCGAGGCCGCTTCCTGCGGCACGCCGATCATCAGCGATCGCTGGGACGGGCTCGACGCGCTTTTCCCCGACGGCGAGGCGATCCTGATCTCGGACGGGGGACAAGAGGTCGTGCGCGCCCTGACGGGCATGAGCGACAAGGAGCGCGAAGCGATGGCTGTAATGGCCAGGCGCCGGGTGCTGGCGCATCACACCGGCCAAAAGCGCGCTGAAGAGTTGATCGGCTATTTCCGCGAAATCGGCGAGCGGCCGCGACCCGCGGCAGGGAAGCCGGCATTGAAAGGAGCGTTCGCATGAAGGATCCGAGGGGCGCGCCCCAAACGATCGTGGTCGCCGGAGGCGGTGGGTTTCTCGGCTCGCATCTCTGCCAGCTTCTGCTTGAAGAAGGGCATGTCGTGCTTTGCATCGACAGTTTCCTGACGGGACTGCGCGAGAACACGGTCAGGCTCCAGAACCACCCGCGTTTTCGCCTGATCGAACAGGACATCTGCGAAACGCTCGATTTCGGCGCGGGGCGCATCGACGCGGTCTATAATCTCGCCTGCGCCGCCTCGCCGCCGCGCTACCAGGCCGATCCGGTTCATACCATGATGACCAGCGTGGTCGGCACCAAGAACCTGCTCGATCTTGCCGAGCGCCATGACGCGCGCTTCCTGCAGGCCTCGACCAGCGAGGTCTATGGCGATCCCGAGCAGCACCCGCAAACGGAATCCTATCGCGGCCATGTCAACTGCACCGGTCCGCGCGCCTGCTATGACGAGGGCAAGCGGGCGGCGGAGGCGCTCTGCTTCGACTATTCGCGCCTCGGCCGCGCCGATGTGCGCGTGGCGCGCATCTTCAACACCTACGGGCCGCGTATGCGGCCGGATGACGGTCGCATCATCTCGAACTTCATCTATCAGGCGCTGCGCCGGCAGCCGCTCACCATCTATGGCAGCGGCGAGCAGACCCGCTCCTTCTGCTACGTCTCCGATCTGGTCGAAGGTCTCGCCAGGCTGGCGGATGTCGCGACCGCGCCGGACGGACCCGTCAATCTCGGCAATCCCGGCGAGTTCAGCATCGCCGAACTGGCGAAGGAGATCGTCAGGCATATTCCGGGCGAACTGAAGACGGTCCACATGCCGCTTCCCGAGGACGATCCGCGCCGCAGGCGGCCGGATATCAGCCGCGCCAGGGCGCTGCTCGGATGGGAGCCGCGCGTCCCTCTTCATGAAGGGATCGGCCGCACGGTCGAATGGTTCGCCGCGGCGACCGACGCCCCGGCGCCGGGTAAAGCCGCAATGCCCCGGAAAGTGTCGTAGAATGAATATGGCGGAACAAGCGCTTTCGCGCGACGAGCTTCAGCGGCGCATCGACGAGCTGGGACCATGGTTCCACAATATGCGGATCGGCGGGCTCGAGACCGCGCCGGATCATTTCCTCGGCGACTATCCCGCCTTCAAATGGGCCGAATTCTCGCACGTCATCCCCGCCGACATGAGCGGCCGCACCGTACTTGACATAGGCTGCAATGCCGGCTTCCATGCGCTGGAGATGAAGCGGCGCAACGCCGCCCGCGTCGTCGGCATCGATTCCGACCAGCATTATCTCGACCAGGCGGCGTTCGCCGCCGAGCAGGCGGGCCTGCCGATCGAACTCAAGCTGATGTCCGTCTATGACATCCACAGGCTCGAGGAACGCTTCGACCTCGTCATCTTTTCAGGCGTCCTCTACCATCTGCGCCATCCGCTCCTGGCGCTGGACATGATTTACGAGCATGTCGCCCGCGACATGCTCTTGTTCCAATGCCTGCAGCGGGGTCCCGACGAAGTGTTCGAGCCCGCGGCGGATTACCCCTTCGAGGAATGGGAGATATTCGAGCGTCCCGATTTCCCAAGGCTCTCCTTCGTCGAGCATGCCTATGCCGGCGATCCGACCAACTGGTTCTTCCCGAACCGCGCCGCCGTGGAGGCGATGCTGCGCAGCGCCGGCTTCGTCATCGAGGCCCATCCGGAGCGCGAGGTCTATCTCTGCCGGCGCGGTGAGCGCGGCTACTGCGTCGACCCGCCGCCGCTGTAGATTCCCGCCGCCCGATTCACCTTTGCGCGGCCGGCATCTCTTTCGCAATCGGCCGGGACGCCTCGACTTTGGCGGTTGCGGCCGCCGTGTCGTCGCCCTTGTGCAGGCGGCCGGCGTATTTCTGTGCGATGACGGCGCAGGCCATCAGCTGTATCTGATGGAAGAACATCAGCGGCAGCACGATCGCGCCGATCGAAGAGGGCTGGCTCGCGAAGATGGCGTTGGCCATCGGAATGCCGCTCGCCAGCGATTTCTTGGAGCCGCAGAAGGTGATGGTGATCTCGTCTTCCTTGGAGAAGCCGAGGGCGCGGCTGCCGAACATGGTGATACAGAGCACGACCGCGAGCAGCGCCGAGTCGATGACGATGAGGACGGCGAAATCGGCGACGGAGAGCGTGTGCCATATGCCCTCCATCACCGCATTGGAGAAGGCGAGGTAGACGACCATCAGGATCGAGCCGCGATCGACCGGCATCAGCAATTTCTTGCGGTCGCGTATCCATTTGCCGATTAGCGGCTGCAACAGCTGGCCGAGGATGAAGGGCGCGAGAAGCTGCAGCAGGATGCTCTCCAGCACGCTCATGGAAAAACCGGCATTGGCCTCGGACGAGAGCAGGAAGCCGGCCAGAAGCGGCGTCAGGAACATGCCGATGATGTTGGAGCCCGACGCCGCGCAGATCGCCGCCGGGACGTTGCCTTCCGCGATCGAGGTAAACGCGATCGAGGACTGGATGGTCGAGGGCAAGGCGCAGAGGAACAGGATGCCCGCATAGAGAGATGCGGGAAGGATCGATTGGGGAATGAAGCCGATGGCGAGGCCAAGCAGCGGAAAGATTGCGAAAGTGGTAAGCAGGATCACCAGATGAAGCCGCCAGTGCAGGACGCCGGCAATGACGACATCGCGCGACAGGCGCGCGCCATGCAGGAAGAAGAGGAGGCCGATCGCTATGTCGGTCGCGATCTTGAACCAGCCGGCCGGCTCTCCGTGGATCGGCAGCACCGTGGCGAGAACGACGGTAAGAACCAGAAGGATGGTGAAGAGGTCGGGCAGAAAGCGTTTCATCATGGAATTCCGAACACGCCTCTCAATTGCTTATCACGATACAAAAATGCAAACACTAACAGTTATCATGATATGAAATAGCATGCTGAACCCGCATCACCTCAAGAGTTTCCTGGCGGTGAAGGAGACCGGCAGCTTCACGCTCGCCGCCCAGCGCCTCGGCTTGCGCCAATCGACGATCACCCAGCATATCCAGCGGCTCGAAAAGACGCTTCAGCGCCATCTGGTCTTTCGTGATACGCACCAGGTGCGGCTGACGGCGGAGGGGGAAGCCCTGCTCGCCTATGCCCGCCGCATCCTCGATCTCAACGACCAGGCCGCCGCGCTCTTCGGCGAGAACCGGCTGAGGGGGCGGTTGCGATTGGGCGTATCCGAGGACGTGGTGGCCAACCGGCTGAGCCAGATCCTCGAGGATTTCATCAGGCTCTATCCCTCGGTCGATCTCGAACTGACGGTAGCGCTGAGCGTTGTGCTCAACCAGATGCAGGAACTCGGCGAACTGGATCTCGTTCTCGCCAAGAGGCGCATCGGGGAGACGCATGGCCGGCTGCTTTACCGCGAGCCGCTCGTCTGGCTGGCGCGCGATCCCGATGCCGTGCTGTCGCGCGGGGATGCGGTGTCGCTCATCGCCTTTCCGCCGCCGTCCATCACCCGCAGCGTGGCGCAGGAAGCGCTCGACGGGGGGAACATGCCCTGGCGCATCGTCTGCACCTGCGGCAGCCTGAGCGGGCTCGCCGCCGCCGCGCGGGCGGGCATGGGCGTCCTCGTGCAGCCGCGCAGCATGGTCCCGCCCGGCCTGAAGGAGGTTCCCGCCGATCGATTGCCCGTCCTGGAGGATGTCGAATTCGTGCTGGTCTCGCGGCGCGGGGCCGATGCGGCGCTGGTCGAGGCGCTGTCGGATCTGATCTCGGCCAAATTCTCCCCGCAGCGCCGGGATTGAGGACGAATGATGCCCTGAGCGGGTGCGTCCTTCGAGGCTCGCCCAGAGGGCGAGCACCTGAGGATGAGGACCGCTTGCGCCTGATTCCCTCATCCTGAGGCGCCCCGCGAAGCGGGCCTCGAAGGACGCACCGTAAGAGCAAAACCAGATCCCTTGGTATGATCCCGAACTCAGACCTCCAGCCATTCGCGGCGGATGGCGGCGTTGGCCCTGAGTTCGTCGGGCGTGCCTTCAAAGACGATGCGGCCATGGCCCATGACATAGACGCGGCGCGAGATGCGGAGCGCGATGACCAGCCGCTGCTCGACCAGCAGGATCGAAATGCCGCGGCTGGCGATTTCCTTGAGGAGTTCGCCAATGCGCTCCACCATCTGCGGGGCCAAGCCCTCCGTCGGCTCGTCGATCATGATCAGGTCCGGATCGCCCATCAGGGTGCGGCAGATGGTCAGCATCTGCTGTTCGCCGCCCGACAAGGCACCGCCCGGCGCCCCGGCGCGCTCGCGCAGCTGCGGAAACAGGCGCCATGTCTCCTCGATGCTCCAGCGCTCGGGCGTTCGGCCCGGCTTGACGCCCAGCAACAAATTCTGCTCGACGGTAAGCGACGGGAAGATCGCCCGTTCCTCGGGGACGTAGCCCAGGCCCAGACGGGCGATCCGGTGCGGTTTCAGGCCCGCTATCTGGCGGTCGTTGAAGACGATCTCGCCCTGCGGCACGGGGTTTCCCATGATCGCCTTCAGCGTCGTCGAGCGGCCGACGCCGTTGCGCCCGAGGATGCTGACGATCTCGTTGGGGCCGATCGAGATGTCGACGCCCTGCAGGATGTGGCTCTTGCCGTAATAGGCGTGCAGGCCGCTGACACGGAGCATCACGCCACCTCCGTGCCGAGATAGGCCTCTTGCACCTCGGCATTGGCCTTGATGCGCTCCGGCGTGTCGGAGGCGATCACCTTGCCATAGACCAGCACCGAGATGCGGTCGGCGAGATCGAAGACGACGCCCATGTCGTGCTCGATCATCAACAGCGTCCGGTTCTCGCTGACCTTGCGGATCAGTGCCACCATGCGGGCGGTCTCCGCATGGCTCATGCCGGCGGTCGGCTCGTCGAGCAGCAAGATGTCGGCATTGCCGGCGATCGAGAGGCCGATATCGAGCGCGCGCTGCTCGGCATAAGTGAGGACGCCGGCGGGCAGCCGCCAGCGATCGATGAGGTTGATCTCGGTCAGGATCTCCTCCGTCCTCAGGCGCGCGTCGGCAAGGCGGTCGATATTGCGCCAGAACGCATAGCGGTAGCCCATCGCCCATAGCGTGGCGCAGCGGATGTTTTCCCAGACGCTGAGATGCGGAAAGATATTCGTCACCTGGAAGCTGCGCGACAGGCCGAGCCGGTTGATCGATTGCGGCGCCATGCCGCCGATCTCCCTGCCGCGCAGGCGGATCGACCCGCCGCTTGGCCGGTAACGGCCGCTGATCAGGTGAAAGAGCGTCGATTTGCCGGCGCCGTTGGGGCCGATGACGGCATGGCGCTCGCCCGCCGGCACGGCGAGATCGACGCCGCGGATGATCTCGACCGGCCCGAAGCGCTTGGTCAGGCCGGCGACTTCGACCGCGGGAAGGGACGGACTCACGCGGCGTTCCTCCGCTTCCGCGCGACGGCCAGCGCGTCGCCATAGACATCCGCGCTCATGCGCGCGGCGCGCCGGAACAGCCACAGGCCGCCGGCGAACAGAGCCGCGGCGACCGCCCATGGGGCGAGGCCCGCTGCGCTGAACGGGATGTGGAAAAAACTCATCGCGGGTCCATCGGAGGCATGGACCGTGAGCTGGTAGGCCATCTCGACCAGGAGGCAGAAACCGCAGAGCGCCACCAGTCCGGGGATGAGCGCCAGCGCGTAATAGGGAAGGACGCGGTGCAGCTGCCGCGCCGCGATGAGCGGGCGCTGCTTTGCCAGCAATCCGGCGATGCCTTCGGGAACGAACATCACCGTGGCGATGAACAGAAGCCCGAAATAGAGTTCCCACGCATCGGTCACGTCGCTCAGCGTGACCTGCAGATAGGTGATGAGGATGGCGCCAATGATCGGGCCGGCGAACTCGCCGACGCCGCCGATAAAGGTCATGACGACGACGGCGCCGGACTGCGTCAATCCCAACTGGGCCGAGCTCATCAGTTCGAAATTGATGGCGGCGAGGCCGCCCGCTATTCCCGCGAAAAGGCCGGAAAAGCTGAAGGCCATGAAGCGGACCGTCTGGGTGTTGTAGCCGATGAAGCGCGCGCGTTCGGGATTGTCGCGCACGGCGTTGCAGATCCGCCCGAAAGGCGTGCGGGTGAGCGCATACATCGCGGCGGTGGAAACGAGCGCCCATGCGGCGATCAGGTAATAGACCTGGATCTGCGGGCCGAAGCTGATGCCGAAGAGATGCACCAGATTGGTGCGGTCCGTGGTGATGCCCGCCTCGCCGCCAAAGGCGTGCCGCAGGATGAGCGCGCTCGACGCGACCAGTTCGCCGATGCCGAGCGTGATCATGGCGAAGGCCGTTCCGGCGCGCCTGGTCGAGACGGCGCCGAAAATCACCCCGAAGAGAAGCCCGACGAGGCCGCCGATCAGCGGAAAGGCGAAGAGCGGCAGCGGAATGGCGTTGCCCTCCACCATGTTCATCGCATGCACGGTGAGGAACCCGCCAAGACCGAAATAGACGGCATGGCCGAAGGAGAGAAGGCCGGTCTGACCAAGCAGCATGTTGTAGGAGAGCGCGAAGACGATCATGATCCCCATCAGGCTCATGGTCGTCAGCGCCAACCCAGAACTGAAGATGTGGGGCAGCGCTGCAAGGATGATGGCAGCCACGATCCAGACGCCATAGGTGAAGAAGGTTTTCCGGCCGGAGAGAGCGGCTGTGATGGCGAGGGGATGGGCGGCGTCGCTCATGTCTCGCGCGTCCCCATCAACCCGCGCGGCCTGAAGATGAGGATAAGGACGAGAAGCAGATAGGGCATGATCGGCGCGACCTGCGCCACCGTCACGCTCCATATGTCGCCGAAATAGACCGCCGCCGTCCCGCCCGGATCGAGGCCGCCGAAGAGATCGGCAAGGGACATGTTGGAGGCGACGGCGAAGGTCTGGAGAAGCCCGATCAGCAAGGAGGCGATGAAGGCGCCGCCAAGGGACCCCAGCCCGCCGACCACCACCACGACGAACAGGATCGGCCCGAGAAGGCCCGCCATGTTCGACTGCGTGACCAGCGCCGGCCCGGCGATGACGCCGGCGATCGCCGCCAGCCCGGTGCCGACGCCGAAGACGAGCATGAAGATGCGGTCGACGTCGTGGCCGAGCCTGGCGACCATCTCGGGATGGTCGAGCGCGGCCTGGACGACGAGGCCGATGCGCGACCGCTTGACCACCAGAAGCAGCGCCAGGAAGATCGCGATGGAGATCAAAAGCTCGAACAGCTTGAACGCGGGATAATTGGTCGAAAAGACGGTGAAGGCGGAAAAGTCGAGCGACGGCGGCACCTTGTAATCTACCGGCAGCTTGCCCCACACCATTTCGACCCCCTGCTGGATCACATAGGTGAGGCCGAAGGTGAAGAGAAGTTCGGCGACGTGGCCGTGGCGGTGGACGCGGCGCAGGCCGTAGCGTTCGACCATCATGCCGATCAGGCCGACAAGGACGGGGGCGATGACGAGACCGGGCCAGAAGCCGATGCGGCGGCTGATCTCGAAGCCGAAGAAGGCGCCCAGCATGTAGAAGCCGGCATGGGCGAAATTCAAGACGCCCATCATCGAGAAGATGACGGTCAGGCCGCTGGCCATGAGGAACAGCAGCATGCCGTAGAGGATGCCGTTGAGCGTCGAGATGAAGACGATCTCAAACAAAGGTCCGGTCCACCCCTATCGTAGGGCCAAGATAAAGAAAGTTTTCCGGCAAAGGAAGCGCGCCGGAATGGCTTTCCCGGCGCGCTGTCGGCCACTATCCAGGGCGCTTCATCTTGCAGGTGGTTTGGGTGATCGTGTCCTTGACGGGGATCTGCGCGACTTGCTTCCAGCCCCAGCCGGTGTTCTCCTCGTCGAACTCCTTCTTCGTATCGACCGGCTCCAGGGTGGAGATATAGAGCGGCTGAAAGAACTGGTGGTCGGAGGCGCGCATGAAGCCCTCGTCGCCGCTCGAGAAGGTCTTGTACTTCATGCCCTCGAGCTTCGGCGCGAATTTTGCCGGATCGTCCGACTTGGCTTCCTCGATCGCCTTGAACAGCATTCCCGTCAGGTTGAAGAGGCGCGGATAATAGACCGGCTCCTTCGGGTAGGCCTTCATATAGGCCCTGATCACCTCCTGCGCCGGCTTGTAATCGATATTGTTGATGCCCTCGGTGATCTGGAACACCTGGCCGGCGAGGCCCGCCTGCTTGACGGCGGTCGGGCCGCCGGCGCCGCCGGCATAGAAGGTGTACCATTTGACCTTGAGCCCGGCATCGCCCGCCGCCTTGATAAGCAGCGCGAAATCCTGCCCCCAGTTTCCGGTGATGACGGTGTCGGCGCCGGAAGCCTTTATCTTGGCGATGTAAGGGGAGAAATCGGTGACTTTGACCAGCGGATGGAACTCGTTGCCGACGATCTTTATGTCGGGACGCTTCTCCTTGAGCATCTTGACGGTGGTGTCGGCGACGGAATGGCCGAAGGAATAGTCCTGGTCGATCAGATAGACCTTTTTGACGTCCTTCTGGTTCTTCAGATAGTTGGTCAGCGCTTCGAGCTTGATATTGACGGCCGCGTCCCAGGCGAAATGCCAGTAGCTGCATTTCTCGTTGGTCAGGATGGGATCGATGGCGGCATAGTTGAGATAGACCACGCTCTTGCCGGGATTGCGCTCATTGTACTTCCTGAGGAAGTCCTCTATGGCGACGCCCACGGACGAGCCGTTGCCCTGGACGATGATCTGGATGCCCTGGTCGATCGCCTTCTGCACTTGGACAAGGCTTTTCTGCGGGTTGACCTGGTTGTCGAAGGGAACGATCTCCAGCTTCTCGCCATTGACGCCGCCCTTGGCGTTGACCTTCTCGGCGATGAATTTGAGCTGGTTGAGGCCGAGTTGGCCGATGCTGGCGCCGCCGCCGGAAAGCGGATCGACATAGGCGAGCTTGAGCGTGCCGTCGGCGGCCGCCGGCATGGCGGACAGGCCGAGAATGGACAGCGCTGCCGCCGCCAAGGCAAGTTTATTCATCATTGAACTCCTCCACTTCACTGGGCTTCTTCGTCTCGGCGGACGAGCCCGGCTCCCTGCTGATGGCGTCGGCCGTCGACGCCCGATCGTTCCCTGTTTCTTTTTCCCGGAGCGCTTTCCGTTTTTCTCCTAATCACGGAAGCGTTCTGTCTCTTTGCTTTTTCGCAATTCCGGACGCAAAACCGCTATGCATTCTTGCTGGAATTGCTCCAGGAAACATCTTTGTCGGCTGGACTACAAGATGGCTGTTCCTCCCAGGCTGATTGGCGATACACGGATGCCGCGAGGGCTGCTTCGGTCGAAGGAGCCGGGGGTTCCTCCTCATCCCGGCATGTATATTCACTCACGTGTGAATTAATTTATAGCCACAAGACGGATGGTCCCGCAAGTCCGGTTCAGAAATCTCGTTTCTTTTTCCCGCAGCCGCAGATTTCCAGGAAGCCCGCCGCCATGAAACGCGCCATGCGTTCTTTCACGGCAGCGAAGTCTTCCGATTTGCACAGCCCGTTCGAAAGCTTGTCGATGCGTCCCGTCCGTGCCAGCGTGAGCATGAGCGCGCCGGTCACGAAATGATAGCCCCAGAAGATGTCTTCCTCGGCGCAGTCGGGCAGCGCTTTCCTGAGTAGGCCGATCAGACGCAGGACGACGGGATCGAAATGGGCGTCCATCATCGCCGCGCCCCATTCGGGCGTACTCGCCACCTGCGCGCTGAGCGCGGCGTAGTTTTTCCATCCCTCGCCGCCCTCGATATAGAGATCGAGGTCGGTATCGAGAAACGCCCGCAGCGCGCCCTCGACGGTGGGTTTTCCCGCGGTCGCCTCATCATAGTCGTTCAGCATGCGCATGCGGCGCTCGCTCGTCACCACCGCGCGGCGGGCGAAGACGGCGTCGAACAGCGTTTTCTTGTCCCGGAAATAGTAGTTCATCAGCGTGTGATGCACGCCGACGCGCTTCGCCACGTCCTTCAGCGTGACCCCATGAAGACCATGCAGCGAAAACAGATATTCCGCCGTGTCGAGGATCTGCTCGGTCATTTCGGCGCGCTGCTCCGCCTTGGTCGAGCTTTTGCGGGGGGATTTCCTGTCCGAGGCCAATGGTGGAACTTTCCGTGTCGCTGCGCGGCCGCAAGGCGGTATCCCGCGATTGCGGTTCCGGCTCGGCTCGCCAGCCGGGCCGCTCATCATTGGCCGTACTCCGCTCTCCGCCGCGACTTGTCAATCTTGGCGCGACTTCCAGCCGAAGTGTGATCGGCGGCCTTTCGGGCGCGGTCGCGTAGGAAAGCAGCCTGGAATAAAGTTCGTTGCGCGGAAAGCCGCCGGCGGATGGCGGCATGAGCCGCCATCGGTCTGCGCCGGCTCGGCCCTATCGGTCGCGTTCGACGAATTTGTTGAACCGGCTGCCGCCCTCTTCCTGGTGCAGGAAGGCGAGATGGTTGTCATCGAAGATCCGGAAGAACTCGTCCCATTCGATGGGCTCGAGCGATTCTTCCGGCTCGCCGAAATCGATGCGGAGGATGCCGCCTTTCCCTGAAGTGCGGACGACGGCCGGATGACCGTCGCGCTTTTCCGCCCAGCGGCGGATCGCGTCATGGTCGGTGGTCGTGGTTGCTTCGGCCATGTTTTCTCCTTTCTGGTTTAAAGCTTGTGTGGCGACGCCCCAACCTGCGCGGCGCGCTTGCCGGTCTTCTGCGCCGCCAGGTAGGTCGCTTTGCGCGGCGCCTGCGCCCGCCCCAGGCTGACGCAGCGCAGCCCGTGTTTCGAGGCATGCTGCGGGTCAAGCAGGTTGCGGCAGTCCAGGAGGACACTTCCCCGCATCGCCTTCGCCACCCTCCCGAGATCGAGGCTGGCGAATTCGGGCCATTCGGTAAGGATCGCCACGACATCGACGCCCTCGACCGCCGCATAGGGGCTCTCATGCTGCACCACGCCCTCGATCGCCGCCCGCGCCAGAGGGTCATAGGTCGTGACCCGGACGCCGTTCTGCCTGAGGATCGGCGCGATGGTGAGCGCCGGGGATTCGCGCGTGTCGTCGGTATCGGCCTTGAAGGCGAGGCCGAGCAGCGCGACCCCCGATTTCGACGGCGGGTTTTCCAGTTCGCCCAATATGCGCGCGGCGAGACGCCGCTTGCGCTCCTGGTTGCGGCCGATCAGCGTTTCGATGAGCGGCTGCGGGGCGGCATAACGGCGGGCGATGCTGGCGAAGGCTTCCGTATCCTTCGGAAAGCAGGAGCCGCCATAGCCGGGACCGGGCGCGAGAAAGCTCGTGCCGATCCTGGGATCGAGGCCGATGCCGCGGGAAACGGCGGTGATGTCGCCGCCGATCTCCTCGCAAAGATCGGCGACATCGTTGATATAGCCGATCTTGAGTGCGAGGAACGCATTGGCCGCGTATTTGATGAGTTCGGCATTCACCGTTCCCGTCAGCACCACGGGAACGCCGCGCCTGGTCAGCGGCCGGTAGAGTTCGGCGAGCCGCGCGCCGGCATCCTGGTCGTCGGCGCCGATCACGATCCGGTCGGGTTTCATGAAGTCGGTGACGGCGCTGCCTTCGCGCAGGAATTCGGGGTTGGAGGCGACGCGGAAATCGAGCGCGCCGCGCACCTCGGCGATCAGCTCGCGCATCAGCCGCGCGGTTCCCGCCTCGACAGTCGATTTGATGACGATCACCGTATCCGGACGCACGACCGCGGCCAGCATGCGCGCCGCCGCCCGGACCTGCGAAAGATCGGCCTCTCCCCCCGCGCCCTTCGGCGTTCCCACGGCGAGAAGGACGATTTCGGCCCCGTTTGCCGCCGCCTCCAGATCGGACGTGAAATGCAAGCGCCCTTTCGCTCCGTTTTCGCGGATGAGTTTCTCGAGGCCCGGCTCGTGAATCGGGACGATCCCATCCCGCAGCTGGCTGACGCGATTGCTGTCGATATCGACACACGTCACCTCATGGCCAAGCTCCGCCAGACAGGCGGACGTCGTCAGGCCGACATAGCCTGCTCCGATAATCGCGACATGCATTTCGATTTCTCCGCGGGTTTCCGGAGCCGCCCTAACAGGCGGAATCGTTCAATGTTCCTTCGGTCCCGCGTGCGCCTCGCGGCCCGACGGCAATCAGCCGTTGAAACGTACAAAGGAACATTTTTCCAGCCGGCCGGTTCGGCGGGAGGAACTTACCTTCCGGAGCAAGGCATCCCTCATGGAACCAAAGAAAGTTCGGATCGGCATTGTCGGCCTCGGCAATTGCGCCTCCTCGCTCGTTCAGGGCCTGACCTATTATCGCGACGTCAAGGACAATGCGCCGGTTCCCGGCCTCATGAACGCCGATCTCGGTGGCTACCGCGTCGGCGACGTCGAGATCGTCTGCGCCTTCGACGTCGCCGCGCGAAAGGTCGGGCGCGACGTCGCGCAGGCGATCTATGCCGCGCCCAACAACACCTTCCGCTTCGCCGAGGTCGACCCGACCGGCGTCACCGTCGCGCGCGGGCCGACCATGGACGGCATCGGCAAATATCTGCGCGACGAGATCGAGGAATCGGACGCGCCGGTGGCCGACGTGGCCGGCATCCTCGCCGAGAGCGGCGCGGACATTCTGGTGTCCTATCTGCCGGTCGGCTCCGAACAGGCGACCCGCTTCTATGCCGAACGCGCCCTAGAAGCCGGTTGCGGCTTCGTCAATTGCATACCGGTCTTCATCGCGTCGCGGCCGGAATGGCGCCGCCGCTTCGAGGAAAAAGGCCTGCCGCTCGTCGGCGACGACATCAAGAGCCAGGTCGGCGCGACGATCGTGCACCGCATGCTCGTCAATCTCTTCCGCGAGCGCGGGGTGCGGGTCGACCGCACCTATCAGCTCAATTTCGGCGGCAACACCGATTTCCTCAATATGCTGGAGCGCGAGCGGCTGGAATCGAAGAAGATTTCGAAGACCCAATCGGTCGCCAGCCAGCTCGACGTGCCGCTCGAGGCCGAGAACATCCATGTCGGCCCGAGCGACCATGTTCCATGGCTCTCCGATCGCAAATGGGCCTATATCCGCGTCGAGGGAACGACCTTCGGCGGCGTGCCGCTCAACGCGGAACTGAAGCTGGAGGTCTGGGACTCGCCCAATTCCGCCGGCGTGGTGATCGATGCCGTCCGCTGCGCCAAGCTGGCGATGGACCGCGGCATGGCCGGCGCGCTGGTCGGCCCTTCGAGCTATTTCATGAAATCCCCGCCCGAGCAGTTCACCGACGCGGAAGCGCGCCGCCGCACGCTCGCTTTCATCGCCGGCGAGGACGAGCCGATGCTCGACGCGGCGGAATGAGCCTCCGGCACGGCCTTGTCGCGGCCAGGTCCGTGGCCGCTCTCCCGATCCGGGAAGAAACAATCGCCCCGTCTGGCGAAAGGAGTAGGGAATGATCGAAGCGGCCATGATCTGGAACGAGCCGAACAACAAGTCGCACTGGGATCTCGAACTCGACCCGGAATGGACGCGGTTCGCGGAAATGGCGATCCTCGCCGCCGAAGCCATCGCGGAAAAGAACCCGGCCGTGACGAAGGTGCTCGGCGGGATCTCGCCGATCGATGCGCTGTTCATCCAGCGGATGGCGAATTTCGGCGTGCTGGAGCATATGGATGCGGTGGCGGTGCACGGTTTCCCGCTCGACTGGAACCTCTGGCCGATCCATGAATGGCCGCGGCGCATCGCCGAGATCGCGGCCGTCACCGACCTGCCGGTCTGGGTCAGCGAGGTCGGCGTCTCCAGCTTCGGCGCGGAGGAGGTGCAGCTTTGGGGCCTGCGCCGCAGCGCCGAGCTTCTGCTCGGCAAGGCGCCGCGCGTGCAATGGTACAGCCTCTACGATTTGCCGCAGGAATGGGGCGCGACGACGCGCCACCGCGAGGCGGAAGGCTCCTCCTACTACCGCCATTTCTACATGGGCCTGTTGCGCCAGGACGGTTCGCCGAAGCCGGCCCTGGAGGAATTCCGGCGCTATACGCCCGATATGAGCATCGTGCAGTGGTTCCATTTCGAGGATCCCCGCCTCGACGACGCCGTCGCCTGGATGAAGCGGCTCGGCGTCACCCGTCTGCGCACCGGCCTTTCCTGGGCCGACAGCTTCCGCCCCAATGCGCTCCGCTGGTTCGACCGGCAGATGGAGGCCCTTGCCGATTTCGACGTGACGCTGACCTTCTGCTTCACGCCCGAGCATCGGGGCCTGATGCCGCATCACACCAGCGCGCCATTGGTGCCGCAGGAGTTCGCCGAATTCTGCGCGGCGATGATCGGGCGCTATCAGCCGCGGTCGCGGCGGGCGGCCGCAAGGAACGAATTGCGCGTTCCTGCCGCGTTAGGGCGGGCATAACCGATAGCACCGGGGCGGGGGGGAAAGCGATGCTCACGGTACTCAACGTCGCCTATCCGCTGGCGCGGGTCGGACCGGATGCGGTGGGCGGCGCCGAACAGGTGCTCTCGGCGCTGGACAAGGCGCTCGTCCAGGCGGGCCATCGCTCGATCATCATCGCCGCGGAAGGATCGAAGGTCGCGGGCACACTCGTGGCGACGCTGCCCCGCAACGGTCCGCTCGACGACGCCGCGCGTGCGCAAGCGCAAGCCATGCATCGCGCCGCGATCGCCGCGGCGCGCGCCCGCTGGCCTATCGATGTCGTTCATCTCCACGGCATCGATTTCGACGCCTATCTGCCGGACGACGGTCCGACGCTGGTCAGCCTTCACCTGCCTCTGGACTGGTATCGCGCCGAAGCGCTGCGCCCCGCGCGCGACGATCTGTGGCTGCACACCGTCTCCGCGTCGCAAGAGCGGAGCGCCGCGCCCGGCCTGCGGTTTAAGCCGCCCATTGCGAACGGCGTCGATATCGATGCCCTGTCGGGGCGGCACGCCCGGCGCGGCTTTGCGCTCCTGCTCTCCCGCATCTGTCCCGAAAAGGGCGTGCATCTGGCGCTCGATGCGGCGCGTCTCGCCGGCATGCCGCTCCTCGTCGGCGGCGAGGTCTATCGCTACGCCGCGCACGAAACCTATTTCGCCGAGGAGATCGAGCCGCGCCTCGATCGGCGCCGGCGTTTTCTCGGCCCGCTCGACTTCGCGCGCAAGAGGCGCTTTTTGAATGCCGCGCGCTGTCTGGTCGTTCCGAGCCTCGCGGCCGAGACGAGCTCGCTGGTGGCGATGGAGGCGCTGGCCTGCGGCACGCCGGTCGTGGCCTTTCCAAACGGCGCGCTTGCGGATCTGATCGACGATGGAAGGACGGGATTCCTGGTTCACGATGTCGAGCAAATGGCGGAAGCAATGGCCGCCGCATCCATGATCGACCGCGATCTGTGTCGCGCCGAAGCGCGGCGGCGTTTCCCGCTCTCCCGCATGATCGAGGCTTACATGAGCGCCTATGATGCGCTGGCGCGGCTCGGCCGCTATGCCGTGAGGCGGTCGTCGTCCTAGTTATATAGTACCATGATTTCACCCCCATCCGGCCACCTTCTCCCCGCGGGGAGAAGAAGAATATGCCAAAAAGGGAACCGGAATGCTCCGGTTCCCCTCGCGGCGATTGGCAGGCATCGCTAGAAAAGACCGCCGCAGCAGGCTAGAGCCTTTCATGGTTAGCTGGAAACGGTTCTGTTTCTCCGATGGCGCGGCGATCCGCGCGGAGGACGGTGCAGGTCGTACCGGTGCTACGGCCAAATCCGTCCGACAAAGCGGGCGCCCGCCAGCGGGAAACCCTTACGGGCCGGGTCAATTCGGCCCAATTCCTGCGGCGAGCCTCTTGGCCGTACCACCGGTACGACCGGCGATGCTCCCCTTGGCCTTGGACCGAATTGCCTCCGGCAGAACGATTCCATCTAATCATGAAAGGCTCTCTAACCGGGGGAACGGGCCGATGTTCCCCCATGGTCGTTGACAGCTGTCAACTTTTGCGCCCCGCCGGGCACGGCTGGGAACTCGCGGTGACAGACTATTATCCCCCTCCGCCTCGCATTCGCTCGGCACCTCCCCCCGCTTCGCGGGTGGCGGATGGGCGCCGAGCCGGCGGCCAGGGCCTATCCTCTCCCTCACGAAGTGGGGGGGAGGTGTCCGCGAAGCGGACGGAGAGGGGGTAGAAAAGCAAAAATTAACGCGAGTTCACAGCCGTTGCCCCGCCGGGCATGTCATCGCAGGAAAGGCCCGGCGGCCAGGAAGGCGAGCGCGGACAGGATACCCGCCGCGGGCATGGTCACGACCCAGGCGACGACGATGCCGCGCGCCACATTCCAGCGGACGGCGGAAACCCGGC
>DASZUG010000009.1:0-5783 GCA_035547755.1 Rhizobiaceae bacterium | reverse complement strand
GCCTGCCGGTCGCTCGGCATGACATACTGGCAGGACCTGCGCCACATCGTTGCACCGATCGCGTTTCGCGTGGCGCTGCCCGGGATGACGGGTTTGATCGTCGCCGTCGTCAAGGATTCATCTCTCGTTCTGTGGATCGGGATGATCGAATTGCTGCGCGCCTCGCAGATAATCGTGACCAGGATCAACGAACCCATGTTCGTACTTACCATCGTTGGCCTGATCTATTTTGCGATATGCTTTCCCATTTCGCTTATCAGTTCTTATCTGGAACGCAGGTGGCACGAGAATGATTGAGATCGAGGAGGTACGGAAGAGTTTCGGATCGCTCAAGGTTCTCGACGGCGTCTCCATCAAGGTGAAAAAGGGGGAAGTCGTGTCCATCATCGGCGGATCCGGCTCGGGCAAGACCACGCTGCTCGCCTGCGTCAATGGACTGGAATCCATCGACGGCGGCCGCATCCTTGTCGACGGCACCGAAGTCCATTCGCGAAGAACGAATCTGAACAGGCTTCGTCGGAAAATCGGGATCGTCTTCCAGCAGTGGAATGCCTTTCCGCACCTGACGGTCCTGGAAAATGTCATGCTGGCACCGCGCAAGGTCCTTGGCGAAGCCAAGTCGGCCGCACGGGAGCTTGCCATGAACCAACTCGAACGCGTCGGTCTCGCCGAGAAGGCTGGGGTCTATCCATCCAGGCTCTCCGGCGGGCAGCAACAGCGCATGGCTATCGCGCGGGCGCTGGCGATGAGGCCGGAGTACATGCTGTTCGACGAGGTGACGTCAGCGCTCGATCCGCAATTGGTTGGAGAGGTTCTCGATGCGATGCGGATGCTCTCGGCCGACGGCATGACCATGCTCGTCGTGACACACGAAATCCGTTTTGCGCGGGAGGTCTCGGATCGCGTCGCCTTCTTCAAGGACGGGCGGGTTCACGAATGCGGTCTGCCCGCGCAGGTGATCGACAATCCGCAGAGACCCGAGACGGCCGCCTTCCTGCGCGCCGTCCTCTAATACCACTCGACATTCAGTGTGTGGAGCAAAGCCATGATCGATCTATACAGCTGGACGACGCCAAACGGCTACAAAGTGCATATAATGCTGGAAGAGTGCGAACTTGCTTACGAGGCTCACCCTGTCAATATTGGAAGGGGTGACCAGTTCGCGCCTGAATTTCTGAAGATCAGCCCCAACAATCGGATTCCCGCCATCGTCGACAGAGACGGCCCTGACGGGCAATCGCTGGCCATGTGTGAATCAGGGGCGATACTGATCTATCTCGCCGAGAAATCCGGCCGATTCTTGCCGCCTGCCGGACACATGCGCCATGCGGCGCTTCAGTGGCTTATGTTTCAGATGAGTTCGATCGGCCCGATTTTTGGTCAGACCTATCACTACCGCAACGATGCTCCGACCAGGATAGAGTATGTGATCAACCGCTTCGAGAAGGAAGCGCGCCGGCTGTACTCGGTATTGGATCGCCGGCTGGGCGAAGCGAGTTACCTTGCCGGCGAGGAATACACGATTGCCGACATCGCCACCTGGCCGTGGACCCACTCGATTGAAAAACAGGGGCATAACCCCGCCGATTACCCGAACGTGACGCGCTGGCATGAACAGATCGCTCAGCGCCCTGCCGTCCAGCGCGGACTCCAGACGCTTAAGCACTATGGCGCGACGATCATGAATGAGCGCGCGCATGAGGTGCTGTTTGGAGAGACCCAATACGCGCGCCGCTGAGTGTCCGGTGTTCGATCAGGTGCAGGTTGCCGAGGAATGACTCGCCGGAGGCCTGCCTGTTCTTTGACTGCGTTCGCATAGATCATCGCAGTTTCCGGAGACTCCATTTTAGTCGGTTCTCCCTCGACACCGCGGCAGATTGCGATGCCAGGAGCGGAGTTCGTCCACCATATCGGGTCCAAGCCTTCAGGCCGATCGGCTTCTTAAGCTTATTTTCCGTTGGCCGGGATCGCCGGGAAGAGTCACTCCCGTGGCGATGAGTTTGGAGTAACAGGCGACCAGATCTGATTTGGTGAGACGGCCTCCCTGCTGATACCACGCCGTGAGGCCGGTGAGCATGGCCAGGATTGCAAAGGTTGCCACGCGGATGTCGGGAATGGAAAAAAGCCCCTCATCGATCCCCCCGCGCAGGATTTCCTGAAGTATGGATTCGTAGCGGTTTCGCAACGCTACCACCGCCTGCCGGTCATCGACTGTCAGGCTGCGCATTTCCATATTTGAAACAAACACTTCTTTGTGCTTCGCAGAATGGTAGTCGACGTGGAATTCGATGAAGGCGTGGAGCTGTTCCAGCGCATCGTCGCCTTTGGGCTTCACTGCCTCCCACTGCGCGAGAAGATGTTCCAGATGTTGAGTGATTATTGCGGTCAGGAGCTCGTGCTTGCTCGGGAAATAGCGATAGAGGGAGCTCGCCTGGATTCCGACAGCCTTCGCTATTTCACGCAAGCTGACCGCCTCGAAGCCCTTCGCCGCGATGAGATCGACGGCTGCGCGCCGTATGGCGGCTTCGGTGCGCGCTCCATCTGACCCGACCAGTCTGGCCATCCGAATATCTCCTGCCCTTGTGCGGTGCAGGACATCTATACGATACGCCGCATAAAATGAACCTGCCGACCGTTTGACGCGGGATTGCCGACATACTTTCCGTGCCGGCTGGCCGGACGCGGTGGCAGGCGTCGCCGAGGTTCAGTGCGTGAAGACCGGCGTGCGTTTCTGCAGGAAAGCGTCGACGCCCTCGGTAAAGTCGGGGCGACGGGCGCAGGACAGAAAGGCAGCCATCTCCGCATCGAGATGCGCCGAGAAGTCCTCAATCGAGTTCCGTTTCAGCAATGATTTGATCTCGGCCGCTACGCTTGCCGAGTTTCTCGACAGCTCCGTCGTCAATTCCTTCACTGCTGCATCGAACTCGTTCTGCGGAACGATGCGGTTCAGCAGGCCCATCTGCATTGCCTCGTCGGCTTCGTACGTGCCCCCGGCCAGGAAAAGCTCGGCAGCCTTTTTCGGGCCGACCAGGCGCTCGAGCAGAAAGGTTCCGCCACCGTCGGGCGTGGTGCCCAGCCGCCGATAGGCCGGCGAGAAACGGGCCGTATCGTCGGCGACAACCATGTCGCCGCCGATGGCGAGCGAGAAGCCGCCGCCTGCCGCCGCGCCGCGCACCGCGCAGACCACCGGCTGAGGAGCCCTGTGCAGGGCCAGAATGAAGGCGTGGAACTGGTCGATGATCTCGGCGACTACAGGCAGCCTCTCCTCGGGCTCACCCCTGAAATCTGCGATGTCGCCGCCGACGGAGAAGTGATCGCCGGCGCCGCGCAGCACGATAACTTTCATGTTCTTGATCGTCGGGAGCACCTGGGCAAGCCTGCCCATGGCCCGCGCCATTTCGAGATTTATGGCGTTGAGTTGCCTGGGTCGATTCAGGGTGATCGTCCCTACGGCTTCCGAATATTCGAACAGCAGCGTATCGTTCATCTCTCGCGCTCCAATTCTCGGGCGGCTTTGGTATCGGCCAGGGCCTTGAAGACGGCCGATTGAGGCGTGCGGCCGAGGGCCTTGCCCACGAAGGCGACGGCCTTCAGAAGCTCCTGCAGGTCAACGCCCGTGTCGACACCCATCCCGGACAGCATGTAGACGACATTCTCGGTGGCGACGTTGCCGCTGGCGCCACGCGCATAGGGGCAGCCGCCTAGGCCGCCTGCCGCGGCGTCGACCACCGACACTCCCTGCTCGAGCGCGCAATAGATGTTCGCCAGCGCCTGGCCATAGGTGTCATGGAAATGTACTGCGATCCGCTCGACCGGGATCACCCCGCCAACCGCGGTGATCAGATCCCGCACATTGCCGGGCGTTCCGACGCCGATAGTGTCGCCGAGAGAGATTTCGTAGCAACCGAGATGGGAGAGCTGCTTGGAAACGGAAACCACGCTGCTTATGGGAACGGCCCCTTCATAAGGACAACCGAGCACGCAGGAAACATAGCCGCGGACCCGGATATCGGCGGCGCGTGCCCTTTCGATTACCGGGCGGAAGCGTTCCATCGACTGGGCGATGGTGCAGTTGATGTTCTTCTGGGAGAAGCTCTCCGAGGCCGCCGCAAAGATGGCGATCTCCTTCGCGCCCGCTTCCACCGCTGCGTCGAAGCCCTTCATGTTTGGCACAAGGACCGGGAAGTCGCCGCGATATCTTGCGGCGATGCTTTTCAGGACGTCCGCTGTTCCCGCCATCTGTGGCACCCACTTCGGCGAGACGAAGCTTCCCACCTCCACCGTGGTCAGGCCGGCGGCGAGAAGCTTTTCCGTAAACCTTATCCGCGTCTCGACGCTTAAAGGCGTTGGTTCATTCTGAAGTCCGTCACGAGGACCGACCTCGACGATCTTGACGCTGGCCGTCACGTGCCGCTCCCCCGTGCCTCGAACTCGGCGAGATCGGTCCCGTCCTGGACGAAGTCGCCTTCCGCGCATTTCAGCGCGATCAGCACGCCGTCCGCGGGAGCCTTCAGCGTGTGCTCCATCTTCATTGCTTCCATGATCAGGACCGGGTCGCCACGCTTGAGCATGTCGCCGGGATTTGCGAGTACCTGCCGGATCGTGCCCGGCATCGGCGCCCGGAAATGATCGGCTGCCCCGGCATCCGCGTCGTCGCCAAGCATCGGGTCCACCCAGTGCAGCCGGCGACGCCCCTTCGGTGTGATGACCTCCACATCGCGGCCGCTCCAGACCGCCTGCACGGTATTCTTCGTTTCGCCCAGGAACACGTCGAGTTCGCCGTCGTCGCGGCGACGGAACTGGAATGGAGCATCATCATCCGCTGTGGCGAGGCGGAGCCCGCTCCGCCCGTATGCGAGCGTAGCCTCCGCTGTGCGGCCGCCTGACCGGAAGGCGAGTCTTCGGCGGCGCCGACCGGCTATCATCCAGCCGTCCATCGCGTCCCAGGGCGACATCGGCGGCGCCGGATTCCGTTCCGCGTCGAGCACGGCAGCGGTTGCCGCGGCGAGATCGAGCCCGTCGAGCTCGTCGGGCGTGGAAAGAAGGGTGGCAAGCTCCCGCTCGATGAAGCCCGTGTCCATGTCGCCTCTGCGCACCTCTTCGCGGGCCACGAGGGCTCGCAGGAAGGCGACGTTGGTCTTGACGCCCGTAACCTGAAAGTCGGCCAGCGCCGCTTCGAGGCGAGCGAGCGCCTGCCTTCTGCTTTCGGCATGGACAATCAGCTTGGCCAGCATAGGGTCGTAGTGCGGTGTGATCGTGTCCCCTTCCCGGAAGCCACTGTCGATGCGTACCCCGTCGATTGCGGCTGGCTGCTTCCACCGCTCGATTTTCCCGATGGACGGAAGAAAACCCGTCTCGGGATCCTCCGCGTAGACACGCACCTCGAAAGCATGGCCGCGTCGGGTGATCTCATCCTGGCTGAGGGGCAGCTTCTCGCCGAAGGCAACACGCAGTTGCCATTCCACGAGGTCCACGCCGGTTATCATCTCGGTGACGGGATGCTCGACCTGGAGCCGGGTGTTCATCTCGATGAAATAGAAAGCGTCCCGATCGGTCACGAACTCGACGGTTCCCGCACCGGTGTAGCCGACGGCCGCAGCCGCGGCCCGTGCGGCAGCACAGATTTCCTCGCGCCGGCTCTCCGAGAGCGTCGCGGACGGCGCTTCCTCGACCACCTTCTGATGCCGGCGCTGCAACGTGCATTCGCGTTCGAACAGCGAGACAATATTTCCATGAGTGTCGCCGACGATCTGCACCTCGATATGGCGCGGGTCGATCAAATA
>DASZUG010000008.1:0-25358 GCA_035547755.1 Rhizobiaceae bacterium | reverse complement strand
TCAAGAACAGCTCAGCCCAGACCATTGCCGCAAAGAAGGAGAAAGCACCCACCTTGACCAAAACCTGAAACCCAAACCATACATGAAGGCGGGTCACTTCCCGGCGAAAATCCCGGGTCAGCTCTCACCGGAAATCAACAGGCACGCCCTGGGAAGCGGCAGTATCCGATCGCTGAGGGCCAGGCGCACCCAGGACCACGGCGGCCGGGCCGCCGTGGTCCTGGGCGCGCCTGGCCCTTAGCGACCGGATACTGCCACTTCCCAGGGCGTGCCCCTGCAAAGCGATAGGCACGGTCTAGAAGCGCGCACGTTCTTCTTTGCTGTGGACTTTCCCTCACATGAAAGCATCAACAGACCAGCATCCGCCCTAGCGCGGGCGCCCGCACCCCCTCGCCCGGTCGCCACCGCGAGGGACGTCCTCGTGCAAGCGCCAGCATCCCGCTGGCGACAAACACGGAGACGAAATTCATGACCACCAAGATCACCTTGACCGACCACCAGCGCTGCGTGCTGCAGGCGGCGTCACGTTCGGCAAATCTCAATGTCTGGCCGCTTCCGCAGCGTCTGGGCCTCAGCAAGGGATCCGCTACGATCGTGGTGAAGGGCTTGCTGAAGAAAGGCTTGATCGCGGAGGGCGCCGCACTCGGCCATGATGCAATCTGGCGCGAAGCCGAAGATGGCCGGTCCATGACACTGATCATCACCAAGGCGGGCCTCGCTGCAGTTGGAATGCTCCCGGAAATCAATGAAAGCCAGAATCCAGCTGTCAAGGATCCCGCGCAGAAGGCCGACGTCGCGGCCAACAGCGGGCCAACGGCGCCCGTATCGCAAAATCAGAGGCGGCCGCGGCCCGGATCGAAACTCGCGATGCTGGTCGAGTTGCTCGAGCGCAACGAGGGCGCGACGATTGATGAGATGGTGGCGGCGCTGAACTGGCAGCAGCATACGATAAGAGGCGTCATGAGCGGTGCGTTGGCGAAGAAGTTCGGGCTGCGGATTGTCTCGGAGCCGATTGAAGGCCGAGGAAGGATGTATCGAACTGAAAGTGGCCCAGCGCCAGACGCCGACAAGGCCGGAAACACCGTTAAATAGCTCGTCCGCCAACCATAACGACGGCACGGAAGGTGACGTGTCGATCTGATGGCCGGGCCTTCGGCTCCCGCAGGTTGCTCTTGCCGGTTCTACCTGCAGGAAGCCTGTCCTATATGTCTCCTCTTGAGAAACGGGCAGGGATGTGAAGCTATTTCCCTATGTTGGCTCCGGCCCTTACTGCTACGCGAATTCCTTCGCGGTGATGTTCGGCGAGCGAGCCCCTCTGCGGCGGTCATCGAATTCTCCACCTGTTGCCCGTTCGGGATGCAGTTGCTCAGCGGTCGTTTGCCGTCCGTCAATCCTACGGCTGGACCCTAGACACAGGATTTGACCATGCCCTCACCGCAATGAGTTGGACATCGACTATAGACGCGGGCAGGGATCGGTTACGACCAGAGGTAAAGGCCTGTCAGGCGCGACATATCGGACCGCAGTATCTGCTCGTTGTTGGAAACGATGCTTTCGCCGTATCAGTATTTTGGCTGGCGAGCATGCAGCCTGGTGAAACGCTCGGCTAGGTGGGCGGCATCTAATCCATAGCGCTCAAACAAGAATTTGGTCGTTCCACCCTCAGCGAAAGTGTCACGCACGCCCACGCGGTCGAAGCGAACCTTCACATCCGATTCCGCTAGCAATTCGGCGACGGCACTCCCCAATCCGCCGATGATTGAATGATTCTCCGCAGTCACGATAACAGGCGCTTTGCGGGCCAAATCAAGCAATGCTGGGTCTATCGGTTTGACGGTCGCCATCTCAACGACGCCAACCCGAAGCCCCTCTTGCGCAAGCCGGTCAGAAGCTTCGATCGCAATCGGAACCATCATGCCGCATGCTACTAAGAGTCCGTCTTTACCTTCACGACGGACATCCATCTTGCAAGGGATCAACGATCGTGCCTCGCCTGTGCTCTGACTTCCCTCAGCGCGCTTCAGGCGCAAGTAGACCGGCCCATTGACATCAAGCGCCGCCTGCACCGCAGAGGGAAGTTGACCTGGTTCGGACGGCTCGATGACAGTCATGTTGGGCAGCGAGCGCATAAGCGCGATGTCGTCCGTGGCTTGATGGGAAACTCCAAGCATTGTCGACAGGCCGGGAATGACGCCGACTATTTTCACGGGCAACCGCGGGTAAGCGACTTGCATGGCAATCTGGTCGTAGCATCGCCGCGTAGCGAAGACGCAAAACGAATGGACAAAAGGGATATCACCCGACCGCGCCATGCCGCCTGCAATTCCGATCATATTGGCTTCGGCAATACCAACTTGGATGAACCGATCCGGCAATTCGTCTCGAATAAGATCTGTTTCCGTGGGAAGAGTAAGATCGGCAGTCAAACATACGATTCGGGAATCTTGCCGCGCCGCTTCGAGCAGCGCCGTGCCGTAGAGTCGGGCTGCGGGCGTTCGGCTCCTCACATTGAAGTCGCCGACCTTCAATTCCGTGTCTTTTGAATCTTGCATTTGTCCGCTCGCCTCAATCGAGCGCAGCAAGGGCTGCGGCCGCAACGTCCGGAGGCAGCCGGAGATTGTGTGCCATGATGCCTTCGAGTTCCGGCACACCCCTTCCCACAAGCGTGTTGGCAATTATGCAGCTTGGCCGGTTCCGGACCGAACGGGCTTGTTCGAACGCTCCAAGGAGGGCGGTCACGTCATTGCCATCGACCTCTTGCACAGACCAGCCAAACGCACGCCATTTGTCTCCGACTGGGTCGATCGCCGCAACGTCCGCTACGTCGCCTTCGACCTGCATGCGGTTAAGGTCCACAATCAGGCATAAATTTTCGAGCTTTTGGGTTGCAGCCATCATGGCCGCTTCCCAGACTTGCCCTTCCTGCAATTCTCCGTCGCCAAGAAGCACGTAAACACGTCGCGTGCTCGAACGTCTGCGGGCGGATAGCGCCATTCCTATCCCTACGGAGAGCCCTTGGCCGAGCGATCCGCATGTCGCTTCCACGCATGCTCCCACTCTCTCTGATGCATTGATCTCGAAGGCCGAACCGTCTTGGCAGTAATTGGCAACAGCATCAGCCGAAACGAGTCCGCGCGCCGCGAGGGTTGCATAGAACACGGCTGTGTTGTGCGCGGTGGAAAGGATGAAGCGGTCCCTGTCCTCCCAATCCATGTCGGCGGTGTCGAGGCGCAACTCGGCAAAATACAAAGTGGCGAATAAATCGGCTGCACCCAGGCCTTGCTGCACGTAGCCTTGTCCAGTGGCAGCGACAAGCCGGATCACATCGCGGCGCAGATCTCGCGCTATTTCGGCAAGCCGTTCGACGCCATGCTCGCGGGATGCCGGCTGACGGGCTGGTTCATTCATGAAATCTTTCCCGTTTCGTCTGGCAGTCGGTCTTCGGGGATCGGAAAGACCCCAAAGACGTCGGGTTCTTTCTCGCATAAGGCGGCGTCGGCTTCTTTATGTACTTTTCCAGAAGTGAGCAGCAGTTGACGCGTGTTGGCGAAAAACTGGTTTCGCGGATGCATTTACGCGATATATGTCTGGCACACAAAGTGGTGATTCCGATCGAATGAGTATCGCGGCGGCGCTTGCCTCCGATGGTCAAGTGGGCCGTGCGGAGAAGCGAAAAGGGCGAAGGAAATCCATGAAGCCGGTACTGCGTGAGAACCTGACCTCGCGCGTCTACAATGACCTTCGTCAGGCCTTGATGGAAGGCAGCTTCGCCCCAGGCCATCGCTTCAAGATAAGGGCGTTGGCGATTGACCTCGGCGTCTCCGAGACACCGGTGAGGGAGGCCCTCATGCAACTCGTCCGCGAGCGTGCCTTGGAAATGCATGCGGCGAAATCCATTGCCGTGGCTCGGATGACGCTTGCGCAGTATCTCGAGCTGCGGGACATCAGGCTTCTGCTCGAGGGCATGGCGGCGGAAGCCGCGGCCAAGCTTATCACTGATGACGATATCTCGATGCTCGAGAAAATTCACGAAGACCTGGTTGCCGCCGAGTCCGAAGGACGGTGGACCGACGCCGTTCGAGCCAACTGGCAATTCCATCACACCCTTTACGAGAATTCCCAGATGCCGGAATTGCTCGCGCTGCTTGAAAGCATTTGGCTTCGCAACGGGCCGCTTCTGAACATTCACTACCCTGACGCCCCCCCGACTTATAGCGGTCGGCACCAGCATCTGAACGTTCTGGAAGCGCTGCGACGTCGTGAGCCCGCGAAGGTACGTGAAGCCATCAAGACAGACATGATCGAAGGCGGCCGGCTCCTTGTCCGAAAGCTGGCGCAGATCGAAGGGGTGACTCCCCCCGCCTGAACTGACGCCAGCCGTCATCCGAAGCGGTCTGGGGAATAGGGCGCCATATCCATGCCGGTTTCGCGGCCGGCAGCGATGTCCGCGATGATCCTGCCGGTTGGCGCCGAGCCAAGCAGACCCATATGCCCGTGTCCGAACGCACAAAGCAGACCCTCGAGCCGCCCGCTGGCGCCGATCACCGGAAGGCTGTCGGGAGTGCAGGGCCGGTGGCCCATCCATTCGGTATAGTCCTCCGCCGACAGGTCCTTGAACAGGCTCCGGGCGAGAGGCACCAGCCTCTCGGAACGCCCGAAATCGGGAGCTGCGGCCAGGCCGGCGAATTCCACCGTTCCACCGACGCGCAGCCCGGAATTCATCGGGGTGATCGCGATTTTCTTGTCGATGACGAGGAGCATGTTGTTAAGCTCGACGCCCGGATTGCGGATCGTGACGTGATAGCCTCTCTGGCTCTCCAACGGCACGCGAAGGCCGACCTGGCGCAGAAGTTCGGCCGACCAGGCGCCTCCCGCCAGCACCACCGTCTCGGCAGCCAGCGTTCCGCGATCGGTTTTCACGCCGACGATACGGGAGCCGGCCAGAAGGAGTTCGTGCACCTCCTCGCGCAAGAGCCGCATGCCTTCGGCGACGCCCTTTTCCGCGAGGCCGACGCATAGTCCATACGGATCCTTGCAGTGGCCGTTGCCGAAAATCCTGAGTCCTACTTCGAATGCACCCGCGAGCGCCGGTTCGATATCCTGGATGACCTTGCCGTCAACCTCCTCGAACGGCTGGCCGGTGCGTTCCCAGATCGCCCGCGCAAGCTTCGAGTGCTCGAACTCCTTCCTGTCGGTCCAGACATAAAGCTGCCCGGGAATCTTATAGAGATGCTCCACTCCGGCCCAGCGCGCCAGCGCCAAGTGACATTCCACAGAGTGGCGATTGAGCGCATCCAGCGCGACCGCATTGTGCCAGACGCGGTTGAGCTGCGACTGCCGCCAGAATTTCCAGAGCCAGGGAGCCGCTTTCGGTGCATAGGACGGCCGGATGTGGAGCGGCCCTTGCGGATCCATGAGCCAGCCCGGGACGTGCGGCAACATTCCAGGCAGTGCCATCGGGGTGGAGGCGAGATTCTGTATCCCGCCGAGATTCCCGAAGGAAGTCGATTCGCCCGGGCCACGCCGATCCACTACGGTTACGGAGAAGCCCTCTTGGAGCAGGTACGCGGCGCAGCATAGCCCCACCACTCCCGCTCCTATGACGATGACGGGTTTATCTCGGTTGGCTTCTGTCGGCACGTACGCTGCTCCTGCTCGATGTGGACGCCATCAAACAGCGGCGACGGCCGTGACTTCGATCAGCACCTTCGGGCCCAGATCGGCGACGCCGATGGTCGCCCGCGCCGGCAATTCGTCGGCCTTGAGCCATTCCGCCCAGGCTTCGTTCATCAGCGGGCGCATGCCGAGATCAGTCACGAAGATCGTCGCAGAAAGGAGGCGCGACTTGTCCGTGCCATGGCCGGCCAGCACCTCGTCGATCTTCTTGCAGATTTCCGCGGTCTGTCCCCTCATGTCGAGTTCGAGGTTCGAGGCGATCAGGCCGCCGACATAGACCACTCCATTGTTTTCGACCCCTTTGTGGCCAATCTTCATCGGGCCGGTACGCTTGATCATCCGAATCTCCATTGCTGCGTATATGGCGGACCGGAACTGCTTCCGGCCGGTAAGAAAGGCTTCGGCAAAACGCGGCCAAGGCGCTCTTTCCACATCTTGGTATATCATATATTGAAGAGCGGGAAAGCCGGAGAAACAAAAATGCTGTTTGGCGCCATCGCGGACGACATCACCGGCGGGGTGGAACTCGCGTCCATGTTGGTGGCGGCGGGGGTACGGACCGAATTCCATATCGGCAACGGCGGAGCCATGACAAAGGAAGCGCCGGCGACCGTGATCGCGCTGAAGACGCGGGTAGCTGCGCCTGATCTCGCTGTCGCGTCGGTGAGGAAGGCGACTGAGCGCCTCAAGAGCGCGGGTTGCCGCCATTTCTTCTTCAAATATTGCGCGACGTTCGATTCCACGCCGGAGGGGAATATCGGTCCTTGCGTGGAAGGGATGATGGATTCTCTCAAGGCGCACAACACCATCTTTTGCCCCAGCTTCTGCGAGTTCGGACGAACCGTCTATCAAGGACACCATTTCGTCGACGAAGTGCCGCTCTCGGAATCGCCGAAACGTCATGATCCCTTGACGCCCATGACGGATTCCAACCTCGTTCGGGTCCTGCAGGCCCAGTCGAGGCGCCGGGTCGGGCTGGTGCCCTACCAGATCGTCACTCGAGGCGCGGCGGCCATCAAAAGCGCTCTTCAAAGTCTTGTGGAGGCGGGGCGGCCGCTCGCGATCGTGGACGCGGTAGTCGAGGACAACCTGCGGGCAATCGCCGAAGCGACCGCCGAACTTGCATTGGCGACAGGGAACTCTTCGGTTGCCGCGCACTACCCGGAAGCCTGGCGCAGAAGAGGGTGGATATCTTCCGACGAAGCGCCCGACCCACTGCCGGCGATCGATGGACCGGCGGCGGTATTGGCCGGCAGCTGCGCCGAGGCAACACTCAGACAATTGGCTTTGTTCGGCGAGCGGCATCCGGTGCTTCGGCTCGACATGGATCGTGCCTTCACGGCCGACATCGTCGCGGAGGCACTGGACTGGGCCGCCCCACATCTGGAATCCGGAACACCCATCGCGATTGCCACGGGCGCGGAACCGGAAATCGTCGCCCGCTTGCAGGAGACTCATGGCCGTAAGGCCATTGCCAGCCGTGCAGAGGAGATCCTTGCCGAACTGGCCCACGCGCTAGTCGGGCGGGGACGGGTACGGCGGCTGGTCGTCGCGGGCGGCGAAACCTCCGGTTCGATTCTGGCGAGGCTGGGCATCCGGCGGCTCGCGGTGGGACCCTATGCCGGCGCGGGGCTGTCGCGATGCGTTGCGGCGGGAGAAGATCCTATCGGGCTGGTTCTGAAATCGGGGAAACTCGGGAAGCCCGACATATTCGAACGTGCCATCGAGGCAATGGCACAGAGCTCGAATGCTCAAGCCGATCTTTCAAGAGCACGACTGTGATGGATATTGCCGAACGAATCTTGGACGCCATGCTCAGTATTGAGGAGAAAGGCCTCAATTGCGGCACCAGCGGAAACATCAGCACGCGCCTCGGAGAGGGGATGCTGATCACGCCGACCGGCATCCCTCCCGCCAGGCTCGGTCCCGAGATGATGGTCGAAATGAGCCTCGATGGAGGCTGGCAGGGACAGTTCGAACCTTCGAGCGAGTGGGCGATGCACGCCGCGATCTATCGAGCATTCCCGCAGGCGGGAGCGGTTGTCCATGCTCATCCCGACGCGTGCGTAGCGCTCTCCTGCATGCGTGAGCCACTGCCTGCCTTCCACTATATGGTGGCAAGCTTTGGCGGCGACAGCGTTCCCTGCTCGCGCTACGCCTTGTTCGGCACGCCGCAATTGGCAGATGTGGCGGTGGAAGCGCTTGATGGACGCACTGCATGCCTCCTCGCCAATCATGGCATGATCTGTCACGCGGCCAATCTAGACAAAGCGGTCGCGGCAGCTCTCAAATTGGAAACCCTGGCTCGGCAATATCTGCTGGTGCGGTCAGCCGGGCATCCCGTCCTTCTCGAGGGCAGAGAAATCGTTTCGGTGCTGGACCGATACAAGGGATATGGCCAGCAACGACCGAACATCTAGATCACCGGGACACATTTCTGCCTATGCGATCCGGGCCACCGCCTCGAGCGCGCGTGCCGTCCCTTCCAGGGCGAGGTCGATTTCCGCATCGCTGTGAGCGAGCGACAGAAACATATTGTGCCAGGGGTGAAGGAACACTCCATTGGCGAGCGCCTCAGCCACGAACAGTCCGCCGAGGCGAAATTCAGCATCATCCTCGAACAGCAGCATCGGCATTTGGGAAGGGCCTGTTTGTTGAAGGGACAATCCCAGCCGCGCCGCCTGCTTTTGCAGGCCGTTCCGGAAACGGTCGCCCGCTCTCTCCAGCTTTGCGGCTGCGTCGGAGCGATGCAGCTTGCGTATGGTTGCTATAGCCGCCGCCATCGGCACCGCGGAACACCAGAAGGAGCCGGTGATATAGATGGAAGCCGCGGCTTCCCGAAAGGCGTCCCTACCGGTAACCGCGGCCAGCGGGTAGCCGTTTGCAATCGCCTTGCTCCACGCCGACAGATCCGGCCGAACACCGTAAACTTCCCAGCTGCCGCCCAGATGCAGCCTGAACCCGGCCCTCACGTCGTCCAGTATGAGGGCGGCGCCAGTGTCGTCGCAGATCTGCCGCATCGTGCGAAGGAAATCCAAGGTCGGCATTTCCTGTGCACGGCGAACGTCGTGCCGATAAGCAGTGGCCAGGATCGCTGCAAGATCGCCTTTCGCCTGCTCGACCGCGGACGTGAGACTTTCGAGGTCGTTGTAGTCGTAATAGATAATGTGCGCGCGATCCTCGGCAGTGACGCCAACCAGGGAAGGCGTGCACCAGGGAACGGCGCCATGGTAGGAGCCTCGCGCCACAAGGATCTTGCGCCTGCGCGTGGCGGCGCGCGCGATTGTCACGCAGGTGGTAGTGGCGTCCGTGCCGTTCTTGGAGAAGGTTGCCCAATCGGCGTGCGGGATTGTCTCGACGAGCAATTCCGCAAGCTCGACGAGGCATTCACCCGGGCCGTTCATCGTGTCACCGCGCCTGCCTTGAGCAATTGCGGCATCATCGATCTCGGGATCATGATGACCGAGGATGATCGGGCCGAAGCTGCACATGAAATCGATATACTCACGCCCGCTCACGTCGGTGAGGCGGCATCCTTTGGCGCTGCGATAAAACTGAGGGTAACCCTCGGGAAGCGACGCCACGTTCATGTGCCCCCACATCCCCCCGGGGACGACCCGCCGGGCCCGTTGTCTGAGAAGGGTATCTGGATTGTCCTGGATGGGCGTTGCCGTTGCGGAAGACGGAAAAGGCATTTAGGGATTTCCTGTTGATATATCATATACGATACTATAGCGGAACGGCATCTGTCTACCTCGTCGATTGGCAGCCGGCCGCCTCAGAGCTATGCCGGGAGCGAGGGTCGAGTGCCCCTCCTCAATCCCCTCTTTCATGATATATGATATTTCGTTCTCTGGGCCTGCCGGCAATGAAGAATATCGCCTGCGGCTGCCGATTCGGATGGAAAGATGTTCAAAGCACTGGAGCGATCTTCCGGGAATCTGGTCCGGATCGAAATCGACGGTGTCGAGCTTGCGGTACCGGCCTCGGTCTCCGTTGCAGGTGCTTGCCTGTTGTCAGGTATGAGTTGGCTCCGAGCGTCGCCCGATGGATCGCTCCGCGGCCCCTTCTGCATGATCGCCACTTGCTTTGAATGCCGGGTCACGATCGACGGCGTACCAGGGCGGCTCGCATGCCAGACAAGGGTGCGCGAAGGTATGCGCGTCCAGCGTCTCCGTGGGGATGGAGGTTCCCTTGGTTGAAGCTGGATGGACGGTGGAACTCGCCATAATCGGAGCCGGCCCCGCCGGAATGGCGGCAGCGGTCGCGGCAAGCGAAAGTGGTGTCGAGTGTCTTGTCGTTGACGAATGCACCGAGCCTGGCGGACGGATCTATTCCGGTCTTGCCTCCAGGACGGGGTCGGAAGGGCTGTTTGGCGATGACTATGTTCGCGGCCGCGAACTTATGGAAGCTTTTCGTGCTTCCGGCGCTCGGCAAGCCATGCCGGCGCGATTGTGGGAGATCGATTCGGAAGGTCACCTCCTCATATCCTCCGAAGGCCGCAGCAGCAGGATTGCGGCACGACGCGTGATTCTCGCGACGGGCGCGCAAGAGCGGCCCATGCCGCTCCCCGGATGGACCTTGCCTGGCGTGATGACCGCAGGCGGGGCGCAAATTCTCTACAAGAGAGAGGGACTGGTGCCCGAAGGCCCCGTGGTCCTGGCCGGGACCGGACCGCTGCTGTTCCTGCTTGCCTGGCAGTATTTACGCGCGGGAATAAAGGTCGCCGGTGTTCTGGTGACGTCCGGTGCGCGCGACGTATCGAAAGCGGCGCCCTACCTGCCGGCTGCGATCGTCTCGGGTCCGCTTGCCGCCAAAGGAGGGAAGCTCGTCACGGCGCTTGTTGCGGCCGGAGTTCGGCTCGCTTTCGGCGTCACCAAGATCGAGGCGCAAGGCAAGGAACAGCTGGAGCGGGTGTCTTACTGGAGGGGAACCCGGAGCTATTCGATGCCGGCTTCAGTCCTGCTCCTTCATCAGGGCATCGTCCCCGATACCCGCGTTCTTCGCCGTTTGCGCGATCCGCTGCTGTGGGATCCGCGCGGCCGCTACTGGCATGCAAAAACCGACGATTTCGGAGCGACCGGCATCGATTTCCTCGCGGTGGCGGGGGACGGCAACCGCATCGTGGGAGCCGAAGCCTCAAGGTTGCAAGGCAGTCTTGCCGGTTACGACGCCGCAATGAGACTTGGAAAGATCGACCGGCCGGAGCGCGACCGCAGGACCACCGGCGCGAGCCGGCGGCTTGCCGCGATGAAGCGCGAGCGCCGTTTCCTGGATACGCTTTTCGCGCCGTCGTCTGGATTCCTGGCTCCCGCGTGCGACGACACCATCGTGTGCCGGTGCGAAGATGTAACCGCCGGAGCGATCAGGCGTGCCGTGGCAAGCAGCATAACCGACAGCAATAGGCTCAAGACACTTCTCCGATGCGGAATGGGGCCTTGCCAGGGACGTTTCTGCGAGTTGACGGTCGCCGAGATGGTGGGGACGATGTCCGGAGCAAGACCAGAGGACAATCCGCCCCTGCGCATTCGCCCCCCTTTGAAACCGGTTGATGTCGAGGAATTCATCGCCATGGCCGGCGATGACGAGCCCGCAGAGGCAAGAATCCCGATCCGCCGCGTTGCCGCTAGGTCCTCCGTCGATGGGCGCTGACGTCATCGTCATCGGCGCCGGTATCCATGGTTGCTCCGTCGCCATGCAACTCGCGGAACGCGGCGCGAAGGTCGTTGTCGTGGAGAAAACGGCACCTGCGGCGCATGCTTCCGGTGCAAATGCCGGCAGTATCCACCATATCGCGCGTCTGGTGCCCGAACTGCCGCTCGCCGAGTTCGCCCTGTCGATATGGCACCGGATGGCTGAAATTGTCGGCGATGATTGCGGCTTTCGCCCGGTAGGCCATCTGAAGATCGCCGAGAGCGAAGAGGACATGGAAATTCTCGGTGATATGTGCGAGGCGGCTGCCGATGCCTGTTGCATTCGAGAGGATATCCTTGGTCAGGAACAGCTCCGCCGTCTCGAGCCGCATCTCGCACCGCATTGCGTCGGCGGCGTCTATTCGCCCGATTGCGGCTATGCTCTCCCGGCTCACACGGTCGATGCCATGCGTCGAAGGGCCGAGGAGCGGGGCGTACGATTCGTGTTCGGCCAGGCGGTGCGGGAAATCAGGCGCGGAAGCAGCGACTGGCTGGCGCTTGCGGATCGCGACCGGTTCGCCGCGCCCGTCCTGGTTAACTGCGCCGGCGCTTGGGGCGATCGGCTCGCGAGACAGGCGGGAGACGCGATCGAACTGACGCCGCTGGCGCTTCAGATGGCTGTATTGGGACGGATGCCGCGGGTGATGAATACCGTCATTGGCCTGACGCGTCGCCTCCTGTCGATCAAGCAATTCGGGAATGGCACTGTGGTGATCGGCGGGGGATATCGCGGCAAGCCGGATCTCGAGTCTGGTACCAGCGAACTCGACATGGCCCGTTCGGCGTACAACGTGAAAGCGGCAGTGGAGACGTTCCCGATCCTTGCTCGAGGCCAGGTGGTGCGCTGCTGGACCGGCATCGAAGGCCGATCGCCCGATGGACTTCCGATCATCGGACCCGGACGTGGCGAGGAGGGCATCTGGCATGCATTCGGATTCTCGACGCACGGCTTCTATCTTGGGCCGGCGGTAGGCATTCTACTCGCCGACCTTATTACGGGGCGTGCGCCGGCGGTCACGCTCTCCCCTTTCGATATCGGCCGGTTCACGGCGATGGCCTAGCGGGCCTTCATGACAGGTTCGGGGCGGCGCTCATGCGATAGGCGCGGGCTGCGGTATCGTGGAACAGCGACCGTTTCTCATCCGCCGAACAATCGGACGCGATCTTCTTGAAGGCGTTCCACAGCGCTTGATAGCTGCACGAGCCCTTGTCGACGGGAAAATTGCTTTCGAACATCGCGCGTTCCGGCCCGAAAATTTCGATTGCCGTTTCGATGAAGGGCCGAAAAGCGACGGCGAGATCGTCCGACGAAGGAGGTATGGCGCGCTCATGAAACCCGAAGCCGTTGAAGCGCATGGCCAAGCCTCCTAGCTTCACCAAGACGTTTTCACACCTTGCCAGTTCGACGAGGGACCGGCGCCAGGTCTTGAATACGTCCGTCCGCCGCTCGGCATAGGTGCCGACACCGATCGGGCCACCCAGATGGTCGAGAATGATACGGGTGTCCGGGAACGCCCGCGCGAGCTCCGTAAGCTCCGGTATCTGCGGATGGTAGAGCCATGCGTCGAAGGACAGTTCGAGAGGCGCCAGTGCGGCAAAGCCGGAGCGGAAACGGGTGTCGGCGAGCAAGCCCTGCGGCGGCGGCACGCGCGTGGTCCTGACCATCGGATCTTCGTCCGCCGCCACGACGTGGCGAATGCCGACGAAACGGTCGCCTGCCAGAGCGAGGTGTTCTTCGGCGATGCCGCGTACCCTTCCCCCCTGCAGGAGATCGACGTGGCCGACGATGCGCTCGCATAGGCGCGGTCCACCTGTCTCGACCGCATTGCGAGCCAATCCCGCGACGTGCTCGGTCTCGCCGAGGGAGCGCAGTTCCTGCGGACCTACCGTCCTGTATAAGGACCCGCCCTGAACCACCACCGTCGCGACGACGTTATGGCCGGAGGCATCTATATCCGCTGCGAGTTCGGCCCCGTCATAACGCGTCCATGGCGGACCCCACACATGATGATGAGCATCGGTGATGGGCAGTCCAGGATCGAGCGCCGGCTCGCTATGAAGCGCCAGCCAATCGGGCCGTGCCGGTGGATGTAGCGGCTCGATCGGGTCCCTGCTCATGGGTGCAGCTAAACCGAACCGCGTTTGAGAAAGCGGTCGAGCCTGACGAGGCGCGCCGTGACCACGAGCACTGCCAGCGTAATGATGACCACGCCCGACGAGATTGCCGTGAGAGCCGGATCGAGCGGCGACCAATCCAGCCAACTGTAGATCTGTACCGGCAGGGTCACCATGGTCGACGTGGAAAGGAAAAGGGAGACCTCAAGCGCTCCGAACGAAATCATGAAAGCAAAACCCCACCCGGCGGCAAGGCTCCAGGCGATCATAGGCAAAGTGACGCGCAAGAACGCTTGAAAAGGCGAGGCGCCCAGGCTGCGCGCGGCCCGCTCAAGGGAGCCGTCCAACGCACTCAATCCGACGGCGATCAACGAGAGTGCGAACGGCAGAGCCATGACGACGTGCCCGGCTACAAGCGACCACCGGGTACCCCCGAAGCCCATGCGGGAATACATGATCAAGAGAGCAAGGCCGAGGAACACCGCCGGCAGCATGGCCGGCGTCATAGCCAGAACGTAGATCACTCTGTTCAGCAGACTTCCACTCCCATGGAAGGCGATCGCCAGCGGCAGCGCGAGAACTGTTGCGAGAGTGGCGCTTCCCGCCGCAAGGGCAAGGCTCAAGCCAAGCGCCTGCATCAATGTCTGCTGCTCCACGGCGGCAAAGTACCATTTGAAGGTGAACCCCTGAGGCGGAAACACCACATAGGACGTGTCGGTGAACGAGCCGGCCGTGATCGCCAAGATCGGCGCCAGCAAAAACAAGACAAAAATGGTGACATAGAAACCGAGGAGAAATCGTGCCATGTCAGTCTCCCGCGCGCTCAGGTGCCATCGTGCTTGTCGCCGTCTCCGATGCCGATTGTCTGCGCTGGGCGCGAAACTGCCCGTACGCGCTGGCAAGCGCCAAAATCGCTGTCGTGGCGATCAACAGTATGACCGCCATCGCCGCGCCGCGTGGCCAGTTATTGAGACTGATCGCCTGCTGATAGACCAGGTAGGAGAGGAATTTGACCCGGGTTCCTCCAAGCACGGTGGGTGTGGCATAGGCGCTCATGCTGAGAACGAACACGAGCAGTGCTCCGGTGCGCAAGCCGGGCATGCTGAGTGGCAGCGTAATTTGCCGGAATGCAGTGAACGGAGACGCGCCGAGGCTACGAGCGGCGCGCGCCAATGCGGGATTGATGCTCTGCAATGAAGCGGCGACCGCTATCACCATGAACACGACGAGGATGTGAACGAGGCCCACCACGATCACCGTCTCGTTGTACATGAGCTGCCTCGGCATTTCGAAGAATCCGAGTTTCACCAGCAGCGTATTGACGACGCCTTTCCGGCCCAGAAGGATCAGCCACCCGTATGACATGACGGTAACGCTGGTCACCAGCGGCATCAGCAGCACGATAAACATTATCGTCTGGCGCCACCCGGATGTGCGCGTAAGATAAAAAGCGATCGGATAGCCGAAGAAGGCGCAGCAAAGAGTGGTCAAAAGGCTTAATCGAATAGTGCGCCACAAGACTTCAAAATAGAAAGAGTCATGCATCAGCCTTGCGTAGTTGCCAACGCTGAAGCCGGGAATAACCCCCTCCTTGAGACTGTGCTCGGAAAAGCTGATCGATACCAGATTGAGAACCGGCGCCACATAGAGCACCAGGATGAACAACAGAGGCAGCAGAAGCAGGATCGGCCAGGCGCGCCGGGAGCGCGTCCGCGAGAAGGCCTTCATTGCGCCCTCTCCTCCGGCACGGCGACAGTATCGCTGATACGCCAACTCAGTATCACCTTGTCGCCCTGCTTCGCGGTGAAATCCGGCGACAGTCCCTGCCAAACCATCAGCCGATGGTCTCCGCAGCGGACGGTCCATTCCGTCCGATGCCCGAGGAACAACACCTGCTCCAGGACACCTTCAACGCTGTTCCATCCTTGGTCGGCCGTCCCGACGGCTTCGCCGCTAAGCCTTATCCGCTCCGGCCGGACCATTATCTGAGTTGCGGCCGAGGGTTCGGGACGGCGAGCCGATGCCCTGATCCACAGGCGACCGATCCCCTCAACCTCGGCGCAGGCCGTTGCGCCATCGCTCGCGACATGGTGGCCATGCAGGATATTCGATTCCCCAACGAACCGGCCGACAAAAAGGCTGACTGGTTCATCGTAGATTTCCGTGGTCGTGCCGATTTGCTCTATGCGGCCCCTGTTCATCACGGCAATTCTATCGGCGATCGCCATGGCCTCTTCCTGATCGTGGGTGACCATCAAGGTGGCGATGTCCAGCGATCTAAGAAGCGCCAGGAGTTCCTGGCGCATTTCCAACCTGAGGCGGGCGTCGAGGTTCGAAAACGGTTCGTCAAGGAGGAGCAGGCTTGGTCGGATCACGACGGCGCGTGCGAATGCGATGCGTTGTTGCTCGCCGCCGGAAAGCTGACTCGGGGTCTTCCCTCCGGCATGAGGCAGGCGCACCAGTTCCAATGCCTCGCTTACGCGGCGCCGGATTTCATTCTTGGCCATGCGTCGCATCCGCAGGCCGAAAGCAACGTTTTCAAACACCGACATATGCGGAAACAGCGCATAGCTTTGAAACATGATGCCGATGTTACGTCTCTCAGGGGGAGTGTCGTCGATACGCTTACCGTTGAGCGATACGCTGCCGCCATCCGGGGCCACGAAGCCTGCAAGCACCTGGAGCGTCGTCGTTTTACCGCAGCCCGAAGGGCCAAGAAGACACAGCCTCTCCCCCTTCGCGATGGTAAATGAAATATTGTCCAGGACGCGATGAGAGCCGTAGGCGTGCTGGAGGTCACGAACGTCTAGATATACCATTTGACCTTAACAGGCGTGTTGCGGAGCTGGCGAATTGAGGTGCGCCCAAAAACATCGGGCAAGCCCTCCGGTGCGGAGAAGTCTACTACGTGGCAGACCCCTAGCCGACCGGAAGGACGATGCGTGCCGCATCGCGGCGCTCGGGCGCGCAGGAACTATTGTTCGATCTCTCGGTTCCAGCGATCGGTCCATTCCGCGCGTTTCTTGTTTATGACGGACCAATCGGGGCGGATCAGCTTTTTGACGGCATCACCGTAGGTCAGGCCCTTTGCTACATCCGCGGGGAGTTCAACCTTGCTGTTTACCGGGCCAAGCCGCGATTCCTTCGCGAAATATTCCTGCTCCTTGGCCGACATCAGATAGTCGATGAGCTTGACGCCCATGTCATGGTTTGGACCGTTTTTCACCAGGCTCAGCATTGGCATGACGATAGGAGCGCCTTCTTCTGGGTAGACGAACTCCAAGGGGAAACCGGACGAAGCCACATAACGGGCCATTTCAGAGTTAGTCCAGACGGTTACCCACGCCTCCCCCTGTTGAAAGTAAGGGCTCATATCGGATGCCTTGACGAATTCGACGACGTTTTTCGCCACTTCCTTCATCTTCTGGAAACCGGGTTCAATGTTGGTGACGCTGCCGCCATTGGCTTTCGCCAACATCAACAGTGCATCAAGGCCCGGTGTCGCGTCGATCGACGTCATGACGATATGACCGCGGAAGCGTGGATCGGCGAGATCGTTCCACGACTTCGGCGGCTCGACGCCGGCCTTCTTGAGGGCTTCGGGAGCATAAACGATGCCCATGGCGAGCAAGCCGTAACCGACCCCCACATTGTCGACCCCAATCGCCTCTGGAAACACGTCTTTCAGATTTGGCGCTTCCGTCGCGGTGACAGGAGCGAGCAGTCCCATCTCGCGCGCTACCGACTGTGGTCCGTCGTCTTGGCAGACCACATCCATCTCGGGGGAACCCTTCTGCGCCTCCATTTGGGACGTAAAATAGGTGGAGACGCCCGGTATGTAGCGCACCGTGACGTCGTTTTCTTTCTCAAAGGGCGGAAGCATAACTTCCTGGAGGCGTTTTTGCGATTGCCCGCCCCAGCAGCCGAAAACAACCTCGTTGCTTGCTGCCATGACAGGCACGACAGATGCTGCGCTTATGGCGACGGCAGCGCATAGCGCTGCTATCGGATGATTAGCTCGTTGCATACCTAATGTCTCCTCTCTGAACTGCGCACGACGAAATATCATATATCATCTAACAGCACAATCGAGCTGAGGTCTATAGGAAAGGCGTCTGGCGCAGTGTTTTGTTGCCCATGCAGAACCGTGCCCACTGCGCAATCTCCCCCGCCGATCGAGGAAGGTCATCCTGGCGGAGACTGCCACCATCTTGTCGCCCCAGTATAGGCAAGACACTCCTCGACGATCTCGGGCGAATAGTCAGGCTGCTCCGGCTCAAAGTCGAGCACGCGCCTCGCAAGCGGTGAACCGAGGCGCTGTCGTCGCAGATAACATGCAGACTATCCAGGATAGCCGGGCCACGACGGTGGACAGGCCGTTATGCGTAATTTGTTCACGCCGACCAATATAGAGCGTTCAACTTACCTCGAAGACGACTTCCGCGGAGCAAAATTCAGATGACCGCGTCGCGCCCCCATCCGAGACGTTCGGACAAAACTTGCTTTCACCCAAAAGCAGACCTTCGCGCCCCTGGCCACGTCAGCAGCGGCCCTCATCATTGCCGTTCCGATAAATCCTCCGATTCCAACCGCAGACTCGACCAGCGTGGCCCTCGCCAAGAATTGGCTGATCGGTCGGCTATCACTGCTCATTCGTGCAATTATCTGTTGGAAGTGTCCAAGAGTAAGTAGGACGGGCAGGCAAATGCTACACACTCCTGAAGATTCGAATCTTGGTAACTTCCACGCCGATGTCCCTTCTCGCCGCCACACAGATTCCGAAACCTGCAGATGAGCAGGCGTTTGAACGTGCGTCCATCGTACTTTGGCGCGGTCTTCTGAATGACCCCAACGTGCAGCGCAATGGCCGGCGAGGACAACGTCAGAACGGAGTCGATCTCTTTGGTCTCCGCGACCGCGATCCGGAGCATCACGTCGGGATCCAATGCAAGCTGAAAAGTGATGGTCATGCCCTCTCGGAGGACGAGGTTCGCGGCGAGGTCGCAAAGGCGCTGACGTTCAAGCCCCGGCTCAAAGAATACTTCGTCATCACAACCGCGCCCGACGATGTTGCGATTCAAGAGTTCGCGCGCGAGCTAACGGCCGAGCTCAGCAAAGCAGGCACACCGCTGCTGGTCTATGTCTGGGGGTGGAACACACTCGAGGAGAAGATCACCGAGGATGCGGCTGCAAGGAAGACCTTCGACCCAACCTATGGGCCATTCAGTGAGCAGATCCTGGCAGAAACCCAAAAAATCACGTCCGTTCAGAGTGAAACACGGATGGAGATGGGGGCCGGGTTCTCTCGCATCGAGGCGCAGCTCGCTGATGTCGCGAACAGGATTCATACAGCACCCGGTGACACGACGACTATCGCAAATGCTGTCGAGGCCCACCTTGACGCGGAGATAGACAATTATCGGGAAATGGCGAACGATGGGAAGCCACGCGCGGCGCTGCCGTTCCTAGAGAATCTTCTTGGACGGGTGAGCGCGTCGGCTTCGGGCCGCATCCTTTTCCGTATCAAGGCAAATATCGGCTTGTGCTTGCTCGCACTCGGCGAGGATGAGAACGCGGCCTCGATGCTGTCGGAAGCTTACGAACACGCTCCGAACGAACCCAAAGCCATCGCCAACAAGGCGTTTTCCCTTCTTCTGCAGGGAAATTGGCAGGAGGTTCTCTCCTTCGGGATCGACGCCCTTAGGGCGGATCCGACGAATGAAGGGCTGGCCGGCTACCTTGTTCAAGCGGCCCGCTTCGACCTTACGATCGACGAGCCGCTTGATCTTGTGCCGGAAGGCCTAAGAGAAACGGCAGCCGTCGCGATCGGCCGGGTCGATTTCATCCGTCGGCGTCGGCCGTCGGAAGAATGGTGGGAGCCTGCGCGCCAGGCGGTCGCGGCGCATCCCGAAGATCCGAACGCCATTCAGTTCGCCGCAGAAGCCGTCATCGACGAGACGGTCACGAGCGAGAACTTTCAGCACACTAGGCGGCTAACGGCTGAGGAACGCGCCCGTCTGCAGGATGCTACCACAACCTTGATTGGCCAATGGAACAAGGCGAGATCCAGTGATGGCGTGCTGCGTCCCGAAGACGCGGCACTATGCGGCAACATCATGCTGGCGCTGCATGCCCTCGATGATCTTCCGCAAGCTCTCGAGATCGCCCGTCAGGGCCTCTCGCTGGCGCCGGACGATGTCTCGCTCGTCACGCGCGCCGCCATGATCGCGATCGATAGCGAGGACGACGTGCTGGCGGCCGACCTTCTCCCAAAGCTTCCTGATGGGCCGGAAGCTGCGATTGTCGCCTTTCGCCTTTATTCCGCACAGAAGAACTGGGCCGAACTCGCACGTCTCTATCCTGCGAAGATAGAGCACATTCCCGAAGTCGAACGGCTTGTCGTCGCAGCCGCAGCGAGGCTCGCGGCAATCAAGATCGGTGAACCCGGCGCTAGGCACGAGCTAATCGAAAAGGTCGCTCGCGACGTGGCCGCTGATGCCCGTGCCAGCATCGTGGTCGCCGATTTCGCGCGGATGGAGGGCTTCGCCGACATCGCCGAAGCGGCATTCCAATCCGCCCTGAGGCTCATCGATGAGGACGCGCATATTGCAAGCCGAATGATGGTGGCCTTGCATGCCGGCCGTCGAGGTGACTGGTCGGTGGTCGCTGATTTGCTTGATGGTCACGTCGCGGAAGACCACGACAGCGACGAACTCCGCATGCTGGCCCGCGCTTTCGTGAACGACAGCCCGATTCGCCAGCGGGCCCTACGCTTCTTCGCTCGCCTTACCCCGCCCATTCGTGACCTTCCATTCTTTCTGCACGCAGAAGGACTGCTGCATTTCAACCATGGTGATCTCCCCGCAGCCGAGACGATCCTGCGGAAGGCGGTTGAAGCGCAGCCCGAACTGGATAACTATCTCGCGCTGATCTCGGTTCTGCGCCGAAGCCAACGCGACGACGAGATTAAGCCGATCCTGGAGGAGATCGATCTCGCGACAGCGCACGGCACGTCGATTCAGAAAATGCATCTCGCCCAGCTCTTGCGCTCGACTGGCGAGGGGCCCAAGGCCCTTGCCTACGCCTACAACGTCCTCCAATCGGCCAGAAACGATCCAGAGGCGGCGCTCGGTTATTTCGGGCTGATCATGATGAGCCCCGATGACGGTCTCATCCCGGCCGTCGACACCGTCGGAAACGACACCTTCGTTCGCCTCGAGGGCGAACATGGCCAGAGCAACTCATTCCTCATCACCACTGAAGACGACCGGCCCGCCGAAGGGATTGTCAGCCTGTCTCATCCGACCGCGGTCGCGGCCAAGGGGCTGAAAGTCGGCGATACGTTCGAGATGCCCGCGGCCTTCAGCAAAAACAGGACGTGGCGTGTCGCTGAGATCAAGCACAAGTTCCTGCACGCGCTGCACGACGTCATGGAGAATTTCGAAAAGAGGTTTCCCGACGCCAAGGGATTTTACACGGTCACTATGGTCGACGGTGACATACAGCCGGCGCTGGATCAGGTGCGTCGGGCTTCCGAGAGCAATCGCAAAGTCGCCGATCTCTATCTCATCCAGCATGTGCCTTTGAACATGCTCGCCGAGCATCTCGGCGGCGACACGATAGGGTTTGTTGAATACATCCGCTCCCTTGATGCTGACATCCGAACCTGCGTCGGCACGGAGGCTGAGCGCCTGGCCGCCAAGACACTTATCATGCAGCATCGGGCGGCTGGCGCCGTGCTGGACACCTATGCTGCCTGGACCGTCGCCACGATGGACACCTTCGATGTGCTGAAGGCGATTTTCGGCACGATTGTCGTGCCGCAATCAGTTATCGATGAACTGCGAATTCTTAGAGACAAGCAAGAGCCGACCGGAAGACCCTCTCTGACGATCGCTTGGCACAATGGCCAATACATCCGGCAGGAGCTTACGCCGGAAGACGTCGCTACCCGCCGCAACTTCATAGCCGAACAGCTCGCCAAGATTGAAGCTGCCTGCCAGGTCCGGCCCGCAACAGCCCCTGATGACCCGTCCGAGGCGGCCTCACTCGTCACCGGGATGTTCGATACGCACGTCCTCGATGCGGCGAACTTGGCAGCCGAGGGTTACGTGCTGGTTTCAGAAGATCTGCATTTCCGCCAGTGGGCCGAGGCAGCAACATCAGCAAAGGGCGTATGGCTTCAGACCGTGTTCGCCTTCGCGCAGGAAATTGGAGAAATCGACCGCCACCGATACGCCAATTTGCTCGTGAAGCTCGCTTGGCGACGACACGGCCACTTAGCGATAGATCCACAAGCACTTCTTGATGTATTCGAAGGCGATACTGCCACGGATCTGCCTGACTTCCATGCGCTGGCCAACTTCATCGGCAACAGAAATGCCGAGATGAAATCACACCTCAATGTGATGATGACCTTTCTAAATCACATCTGGAAGAACAGGAACGCTTTCGATGTGAAGACGATGAAAGCGACTGGGATGCTTCTCGAGAAGCTGATCCGGTATACGGGCAGAAGCTGGGCGCTGACCGTCGCGTTCGTGAAAAGCGGTGCCGACGGCGAACTTCAGCGCTATATCGAAAACTGGGTCCACGGGCATTTCCTACCGGCCAACGATTTCGCTCATGCGCAGGCAGAAATTTCAGAGATGACCCATCGTGCCGCGGCGCGCCGCGCCGGAAAGGTCATCCCGACCGCGATGAGCAGGAATCCGCGCAAAAAGCGAGGGCCGAAAAAGCGAAAGCGCCCACGCTAACTGTTTCTATACGACGTTCAGTGGATCGACCGGAAGTTAGAACGGGGGCTTTTATCCGCGCACAACCAAAACGGCCAACCCGCTTCCGCCCCCGCACTAACGTTCTTCCTCGGCCAATCAAGGCTCAATGGGTCTCTCAATGATGATGCCACTCGCGAGCGCGTAGCTTAGAATACTGGAAAAGGTCGGAAACAAGCGCCCGTTCACACAGAAGCAGATCTGGGCCATTCGAGGGCCGCTCTTGACAGCGAAATCCCGCGTCGCTCCGACCATCGTGGGGTGGGAAGCAAAATCGCCGTATACCAGACAAAGATCGTGGAAAGACCTTTGTCGGCCGTGTCTGTTGAGCACGCCGCTAGCGTCGCGACGCAAAGACCAGAGTGCGCTGCGCGAAGTCGGATAGCTCCGCGTCGTTAATCGCAGCCGTTTGCCAGGCCGGATTGGTGTCGTGGTGAAACCGATTGGCGTAGTTGAGCAACAATCTGAGTTCGGCGATATCAGCGGCCGAGAGTATCTGGTTCGGCCCGCCGACGCGCTGGTCGCATATCCCAATGAACGGTCCGAGAAGCGTTCCCGGCGGAAACTGCTCCGGGTACGCCACGCGCGTGAACGACTCCAGTATCGGCCGAAGCGCCTGCGCTACCTCACGTTCCTGAGCGGGGTTGGCAACCTGTAGGTATCCCCGTACTAGTTCATGGCGCTTGTCGTGCTCGGAAATACTGTCGCTTCGAACATCCCAGACCGTGATTTCAGAACCGACCGCTGCCCTGTTGATCCTCAAGGCGACGGAAGCGTTCCTGTCTGCCTGCTCCCAAAGGCTGCACAAGAACGGCTTGGAATGTGAGAGTACAATCACCTGACTGACCCTTGCAGCTAACGACATGATTTCCTCGCGGGTTCGCAAACTGCGATGGTCGTCAAGACTGGTCATCGGATCGTCGACTACTACGACCTTATTCGCCAGGCGCCGATCCTGTTCCAGCGATGCGAAAAAGAAAGCGAGGGCGAGCGTATTTCGATCTCCCGCGCTAAGGGTGTTTCTGAAGGACGGGCCAGCTTCGGCTGTGACATTCACGTTCTGCTGATTAACGACGACGACATACGACGCCGACGAACCCGACCTGTTGTTGACCGACTGCACTGCCCCCAAGCGAAACGACGCGCCAAAACGGCGCAGGTAGTCGTTGATCGCCGCTTCAAAGGCAGGGAAAATCTGCTGCCGATACTGGTCGAGGGCTGCGCGGGCCTGCGTTCGAAGCGCCTCCGTTGCAGTTTTCGCCGCCTTCTCTGTCAAATAGTTCGCGCAGTGAGGCGATACTTCCGGCTCGAATCGCGCTCTCTGCGCGTTCAGTTTGGCGAGGTCGGTGCGCAATGCAGAAAGGTCGTCTGCGGCAGCTTGCTCTTTGACGAGTTCCAGTCGGGCGTTGGCTCCGACAAGGCGCTCGGAAAGCGCCGCCACCTCCGCGACACGCGCTCGATAGTCTTGGATAGACTGCCGTGTTTCCAGTGTGAGCGTCATCGCTTCCAACGGCGAAGCGGCCTTTGCGCGAAGCTGTTCAAGGACTGCCTCGCGGGCTGCATTCCATTGCCGAGCTACCGCCGCTGTATCGATGTCGATTGGCGGCAGCTCTGCGAAGTCCTTCCAGAACTCATGAGCCTGCGCAGCCGTACGCACGTCCCGCTCGAAAGCGGGAGGTATGTCACCGCCATGGGCATCACGTACCCCGATCCCAGTCTGCCGTATGGTGGTTTTTAGACCCTCATACCCTTGGCTGAAATAAGCACGGTAGTGGGCGATCAGGTCGGAACCCGCGAGGCCTTGTGCGCAGAACGGGCAGACCTCCCCATCGTTTCCTTTCGAGGCGGGCGCTATGAGTGTCATGCCTTCGGATACCCAGTTTTCACCGCCGCGCCCCAGCTTGCCGATGTGGTTGCGCACACGTTCGGCGGCGGCGGCTTCGAGATCAGCAAGAGTGCGCCTGAGGACGCCATCAATCCCTTCGATGTCGAAATCTGGAAGGCGGATCGCTTGAAATCCCGGTCGTTGCCGTATTGCATCGGCCGACCGCGCTGCAGCAAGCCGTCGCTCCGCTTCTTGAATCTTCCGGTCTATCTCCGCGTCCTGTTCGAGGTCGCAGAAGGCGTCAATCTTGTAGGGGCCAAGGGCTCCGGCAGGGATGGCTTCGCCGAGCTGGCGTAGCGCAGCGTTGTGTTCTTCGATCCGGGAAACGTGCCCCTGCAGAGCGCTGCTGAGCGCAACGCCCTGCGCGCCTAGGATCAGCTCATGCAGATTTTGGCGGTGTACCGTTTGAAGTTCGATTCCCGAACAGACATTCGCAGATACGAAAGCATCATCGAAAATGGCAACATCCGGCAGCGGGTGTGACCACGCGCCGTTCTGGAACACGGCGGCTCCTCCGGCGTGGCGGACGACGACTTGGGGCGGATGCTGTGCGCCAAGCCGATGGCGATCGAGGACAAGCTGCGGATTGTTGGTCGCCAAGGAACGCAGCACCGCCGCCAGCGTGGTCTTGCCACGAGCGTTTTCGGCATAGATCAGAGTAAAAGGCGTGAGTGCAGTCGGGGCCGGAGGGCTAAGATTGTCGAACTGCCCGACATTCCGCAGGAGTTGAAAATGTTCGATCATACCGGCAGCCTCCCCCAAAAAGCACCGAGCCCGTTTGATGATATCAGCCTAGAATTACTAGAAAGCCAAGGACGATCCGACGGATGTTGAAGCAGCCGAAGAATTCGACATCTCACGGCTCTTCAGCACGTCTATTGTGCATCGGCTTTCCCAGAACCTTGGCCAGCTCCACAGTCAACTTTAAAGGCGTGACAGGATGCAACTCGACGGCCTGGATAAGGCTATTGGCCTAACGTCGGCTTTGTCAGTGCCTTGGCCAGAAGCGGAAAGGCTGCAGTCGGCCTCTCTCCAGACAATGCACTTTTGTGCCGCCCTGCTTACCCGCGAAACGGTCGCCTTCAACTTCATCGGCGCATGGTTTCCGTCTGCACCATGCCGGTATCGGGCCGGGACGCCGTCCACATAGGGCTCGGATAACGATAGAGGCACTGTGGGCTCCACGCCGGCCGACAAACTCCAGCAGCCTCACCC
>DASZUG010000007.1:0-3230 GCA_035547755.1 Rhizobiaceae bacterium | reverse complement strand
CGAGAGCGTCGCGGACGGCGCTTCCTCGACCACCTTCTGATGCCGGCGCTGCAACGTGCATTCGCGTTCGAACAGCGAGACAATATTTCCATGAGTGTCGCCGACGATCTGCACCTCGATATGGCGCGGGTCGATCAAATATTTCTCGATCAGCACCTGGTCGTCGCCGAAGGCCGCGGCGGCTTCCCGTTTGGCGGCTGAGACGGCGTCGGACAGGCCTGTAGCGCTTTCGGCAATTCGCATGCCCTTGCCGCCGCCACCAGCCGAGGCCTTGACCAGGACAGGATAGCCTATCGAGGCCGCAGCCGCGGACAGGGTAGCGATGTCCTGCGCCTCGCCATGATAGCCGGGAACAAGCGGCACGCCGGAGTGTTCCATCAGTGCCTTGGCCGAAGCCTTGGAGCCCATAGCCCGGATTGCGTATGGCGAGGGGCCGACGAAAATCAGCCCGGCGTTCACGCAGGCTTGCGCGAACGCCTCGTTCTCCGACAGGAAACCGTAACCGGGATGGACCGCCTGCGCACCCACGCGGCGGGCGGCAGCGATGATCTTCTCGATATCGAGGTAGCTTTCTCGAGCCGGCGCCGGGCCGATAAGCACAGCCTCGTCCGCCATCGATACGTGCTGCGCGTCCCGGTCGGCTTCCGAGAACACCGCAACCGTGACAATGCCCATGCGTCTCGCGGTGCGAATGATCCGGCAGGCAATCTCGCCTCGATTCGCTATCAGCAGCTTGCCGAAGCTCCTCGATTCCCGGCTAGGCTCATCGTGGCTCATTGCCAGACCTCTTTTGCTGCTGCCAGCCCGGTTTGCGACGCTCGAAGAAGGCCGAAAGACCCTCCTTCGCCTCATCCCGAGCGCGGATGTCCGCGATCCGTCCCGCGGTCATGTCGCTTACCTCGTCGTCGATTGGCCGGTGCAGCACATCGGCGACGAGACGCTTTGCGGCCTTGCGGGCTTCCGGTGCGACGGCATGGAGAGCCGTCAAGATCGCGGAGGCCCTGGACTCGAGATCGTCGGCGCCGACAGATTCATGAAGAAGCCCGATGCGCTCCGCCTCCGCCGCTCCGAATATCTCGCCTGTCTGGAAGTACCGCCGGGCCTGCCGGGGTCCGATCGCTCTGACCACGTAGGGGCCAATAACGGCAGGGATCAATCCAAGTCTCACTTCGGAAAACGCGAACTTTGCCGTTTCGGCGGCGATTGCGATATCGCAACAGGCGATCAGCCCCACTCCGCCGCCATAGGCCGCCCCCTGGACCACCGCCACCGTCGGCTTGGAGAGTTCGTCGAGCGTGCGCATCAACCGCGCAAGATCCTGCGCGTCCGCCAGGTTGGCGGCGCGATCCTGCTCGGCGGCGCGCTTCATCCAGCCGAGATCGGCCCCCGCGCTGAAACTTGCGCCCGTCGCGCCAAGCACGACGCAATCGACGGATCGATCATGGGCAAGGTCTACGAAAGCTTTCGTAAGTCCGGAGATCAGCGCATCGTCGAACGCGTTGTGCCTTTCCGGGCGGTCCATCACGACCCGAGCGACGCCACCGGCCAAATCGATGTGAAATCCTGCCGGCATAGTCACATCCTGAATACGCCGAACGAGGTCGGCTCGATCGGTGCGTTGACGCCGACCGCCAAAGCGAGGCCGAGGACGCGACGAGTGTCGACCGGATCGACCACTCCGTCGTCCCACAGGCGCGCGGTGGCGTAATAGGGATGGCCCTGCGTTTCGTATTGCTCACGGATGGGTGCCTTGAAGGCTTCCTCCTCGTCTGCGCTCCAGGTTCCTCCCTTCGTCTCGATCGTCTCGCGACGCAGAAGGGCAAGCACGGTGGCCGCTTGCTCGCCGCCCATCACCGAAATCCGCGAATTCGGCCATGTCCATAGAAAGCGCGGCGAATAGGCGCGGCCGCACATACCGTAATTGCCCGCGCCGTAGCTTCCGCCGATCACGACTGTATATTTCGGCACGTTGGTGGTCGCGACCGCGGTTACGAGCTTCGCGCCATCCTTGGCGATACCGCCGGCTTCATATTTGCGGCCGACCATGAAGCCGGTGATGTTCTGGAGAAAGAGCAGCGGAATAGCGCGCTGGCTGCACAGTTCGATGAAGTGTGCCCCCTTCTCGGCGCTTTCGCCGAAGAGGATGCCGTTGTTGGCGAGGATGCCGATCGGATGGCCCCAGATATGGGCGAGGCCGCACACGAGAGTTTGACCATAGAGTTTCTTGAACTCCTCGAACTCGGACCCGTCGACGATCCGCGCAATGATATCGCGAACGTCGAAAGGCTTGCGGATATCGGCGGGAACGATGCCGTATAGATCGCTGGCGGGGTAAAGCGGCGCTCGCGGCGGAACGATGCCGCGTGTCCGCCGCTCGGGAGGATTGCTCCCCGCCAGGATGCGTCGGGCGATGCCGATGGCATGGGCGTCGCTGGTTGCATAATAGTCCGTTACGCCAGACTGGCGGCTGTGGACGTCGGCGCCGCCAAGATCCTCGGCGCTGACGACTTCACCGGTCGCAGCCTTGACCAGCGGCGGGCCGCCCAGGAAGATCGTGCCCTGGTTCCTGACGATAATGCTCTGATCGGACATGGCGGGGACATAGGCACCGCCTGCCGTGCAGGAACCCATGACGATGGCCACCTGGGGAAGGCCGGCGGCAGACATGCGCGCCTGGTTGTAGAAGATGCGGCCGAAGTTGCGCTCGTCCGGGAATATCTCGTCCTGTTGCGACAGGAAGGCGCCGCCTGAATCGACCATGTAGACGCAGGGAAGCCTGTTCTGCAGTGCGATGTCCTGAGCTCTCAGATGCTTCTTGACGGTCATCGGATAGTAGGTGCCACCTTTGATGGTGGCGTCGTTTGCGACGATCACGCATTCGCGTCCGCCGACACGGCCGATGCCCGTGATGATGCTGGCCGACGAAACGTCGCCGCCATAAAGTTCGTGCGCGGCGAGCGGCGAGAGTTCGAGGAAAGGAGTACCGGCATCCACCAGCATGTCGACCCGGTCGCGCGGAAGCAGTTTCCCCCGGGCCACATGCCTCGCCTTGGACGCGGCGCTTCCGCCTTCGGCAACCTTGGCGAGCTTGTCGCGGAGGTCCTCAACAAGTGCTTCCATCGCCCGGCTGTTGGCGACGAAGTCCTGCGAACGCGTGTCCGTCGAGTTTGGCAGGATCGACATCATGCGCTCCGCTTCTTCCGCGGCATCGCGGCAACGTTGGCCGTTCC
>DASZUG010000006.1:0-1531 GCA_035547755.1 Rhizobiaceae bacterium | reverse complement strand
CCGCTCGCCGCCGACCTCTTTCTCGATAGTCCCGGCGAGCTGGAATTCGCTGCCCGCCGCCGTCGGCGTCGCCTTGATCAGGAAGCCCTTATATTCCTCCGCGGCGGCCGCCTTCGCCGGCCCGGCCTCCGCCGGCTTGCCACCACCGAACAGGGATTTGAGAAAGGACATGGGAAACTCCTATTCGGCTGCAGCGGCCGGCGAAAGAAGGTGCTCGCGCTCCATCTCCATATGGAGATTTGTCGCATCTATAGCGTAGCCGTTAGGCCAAGTCGGCGCATGATGCTGCACGAAGACGCGCTGAAATAGCCCCTTATCGCGCAGCGGCTCAATCATTTCGCCACCACCGGCAATCATAGCGGAGAAATCGCGCACACCTTCGCGCCCGTTCGAGAATTGCACCCAAACGCGATAATCGCCTATCGGCTTAACGGCCACCACATCGACATACTCAATCATCTTCGTCTGCTCCTCGGACAGGCCAGAGCGGCTGCTGAAGCCTAGCCCGCTCCCAGTTCGCAAGCAATTCGAGCCGGTGCCGTTCCGTCCAGCGCTGCAAGTCACGTCGCGCACCAGGAGGCAGACGACCATGCAACATGTCGCCTGTCTCAATGTTGATGACCGCTCTGAACTCCTGGTACGTCACATGGAAATGCGGCGGCGGATGATCTCGCCAGAACATCTCGATGAGCATGCCATAAAAGAAGGCAATCGTCGGCATGCGCCGAGCCTAGTTATCCAGGAAGCTCCTGAGTTTGCGCGACCGGCTCGGGTGCTTGAGCTTGCGCAGCGCCTTGGCCTCGATCTGCCGGATGCGCTCGCGGGTCACCGAGAACTGCTGGCCGACTTCCTCGAGCGTATGGTCGGTGTTCATGCCGATGCCGAAGCGCATCCTGAGCACGCGTTCCTCGCGCGGCGTCAGCGACGCCAGGACCCGCGTCGTCGTCTCGCGCAAATTGGACTGGATCGCGGCATCGATCGGCTGGATGGCGTTCACATCCGGGATGAAATCGCCGAGGTTCGAATCCTCCTCGTCGCCGATCGGCGTTTCGAGCGAAATCGGCTCCTTGGCGATCTTGAGGACCTTGCGGACCTTGTCGAGCGGCATCTGAAGCTTTTCGGAAAGCTCCTCCGGCGTCGGCTCGCGGCCGATCTCGTGCAGCATCTGCCGGCTGGTGCGGACGATCTTGTTGATCGTCTCGATCATATGGACCGGAATGCGGATGGTGCGCGCCTGATCGGCGATCGACCGGGTGATGGCCTGCCGGATCCACCAGGTCGCATAAGTCGAGAACTTGTAGCCGCGCCGGTACTCGAACTTGTCGACCGCCTTCATCAGCCCGATGTTCCCCTCCTGGATCAGATCGAGGAACTGCAGGCCGCGATTCGTGTACTTCTTGGCGATGGAGATGACGAGGCGCAGATTGGCCTCCACCATTTCCTTCTTGGCGATGGCGGCTTCGCGCTCGCCCTTCTGCACCTTCTGCACGATGCGGCGATATTCGGCGATATCGAGGCCGGTCTCGCTGGC
>DASZUG010000005.1:0-83449 GCA_035547755.1 Rhizobiaceae bacterium | reverse complement strand
AGCGCCTGGCCTTTCTGGAGGAGGCCGGCGCCGGTAGCGCTGGCGTCGAAGAGCGACACCTTGGTGATATCGACGTCAATGGTGCCGAGCGAGATGCCGCCGCCCGCCGTGCGATTGAAGGAGGAGACGACGGACTGCGTGGCGTTGTAGTCGGCGGTGTCGGCCGAATTGACCGACAGCCAGTTGTTGCCGGAGAAGCTCGCCGAATCGGAATAGGTCTTCAGCTGCTGCAGCTGTTCGGCAATATCCGACTGGATCTTGGACTTGTCGACGCCCGGCTGGGTCGCCGTGACGAGATCGCTCTTGATCTTGTCGAGCGTGTCCTTGACGGAATTCATCGCGGTGTAAGCGGTGTTGACCGTCGCGGAGCCGAGGCCGAGCGCGTCATTGACCGTCGAGAGAGCATTGTTGTCGGAACGCATGGTGGTCGCGATCGACCAGTAGGCGGCGTTATCGGACGCGTTGGCGACCTTGTAGCCGGTCGAAATCTGGTTCTGCGTCTGGTCGAGCTGCTGGTTGGTCATCTGCAGCGTCTGCAACGCCGTCATCGCCGACGTGTTCGTCATCAAGCTGGAGGACATATCTGTGCCTTTGGGAAGTGTCTGAATATGGAATACCGGATCAGGCCGGTATGGCGGCGCGGCGTCATGCCCATTGGCCCGTGAAAATCAAATCGGCCAACCCACCATCGAGACGAGGAATTTATCCCCGACAATTCCTACCAAAGCAATAACATCTTGCAAAAAGATGCAGGAAATCTCGTTCTTAGCGCTGTCACGATATGAACGAGCGCACCATGCTGCCGACCAGAAGGTTCCAGCCGTCGATCAGCACGAAAAACAGGATCTTGAAGGGGAGCGACAAGACCGTCGGCGGCAGCATCATCATGCCCATCGACATGGTGATAGTCGCGACGACGAGGTCGATGACGAGGAATGGCAGCACGATCAGGAAACCGATTTCGAAGCCCCGCCTGATCTCCGAAATCATGAAGGCGGGGACGAGAATCCGCAAATCCACCTGGTCACGCGAAGGGATCGTCTCGCCACGCTGGCGCGCAAGATCAGCGAAGAGGTCGAAATCCTTCGGCCGGACATTCTTCAACATGAAAGTGCGGAACGGATCGGCGATCCGCTGCAAGGCCGCCTGTTCGGTGATCTGGTGATTGATGAGCGGCTGGAGGCCATTGTTCCAAGCCTGGTCGAAGGTCGGCGTCATCACGTAAAAGGTCATGAACAGCGCCAGGCTCACCAGGACAATATTCGCCGGCGTCGTCTGCAAGCCCATCCCGGCGCGCAGAACCGAAAAAGCGATGATGAAGCGCGTGAAGCTCGTCACCATGATGAGGATGCCCGGCGCGAGCGAAAGTACGGTAAGCAGCCCGAATAATTGCATGATCGTGCCGGCGTTCGTGCCGGCAGCCTGGCTGGCGATCGCGCCGAGGTCGATCTGCTGCGCGTGGACCGCCGCCGGGAATAGCGAGGCCGCGGCCGCAACGGAAAAAGCGATTCTCTTTTTCATTCGAACAGAAGCGTCCTGATCAGGATTTTTTTCACATTGCCGCCGCTGCGCACCGAAGCGCGTTCTTCCAGGTCCTCACGCAGATGCTGGAAACCGCTCGGACCTTCCACCTCCGCCAGTTTGACGGTGCGGATATAGGCGAGGATGTCCTGGCTGATGGCCCGCGCCATGGATTGATCCGCCGGCCCGTCGAAGACCAGCGACAGTTCGAGCCTCACCCACACTTTGCTGGGCGCGGCCAGATTGGTGATGATGGGGTCAAGGGGAACGACATTCTTGTCCCCGACCTCCGCCGAGGCGCTCTTCTCTTTCTTCTTCCCATCCTTGGCCTTGGAGGGCTGATCGGTCTTCTGGGTCGGGAGTGGCGAGATCAAATATCGTCCGCCGCCCCATCCCATCGCGAGCGCGACGACGGTGAGCACCAGGAGCGCCGCGATCTGGATGACGAAGGAGGGGCCGTTCTTCCCCGGCGCTGCCTGTTCCACTGCGGACATCTTGCCCTTCCTTGCCTTCTCAGAACGGCGAAACCCGGGTCCAGACCTGCTGGCCCCAGGCCGGCTGCTGCACTTCGCTTATGCGACCGCGGCCGCCATAGGAGATGCGCGCCTCGGCGATCCTGTCATAGGAAATGGTGTTGTCGCTGTTGATGTCCGTCGGTCTGACGATGCCGGCGATGGTGAGGACGCGCAGTTCATCGTTGACGCGCACTTCCTGGGAGCCGCGGATGATCAGATTGCCGTTCGGCATCACCGATGTGACCACAGCGGCGACGGAGAGCTTTATGTCCTCCGACCTCGTCGTATGGCCGTTGCCCGTGAAGGTGCTGTCGCCATTGGAGCTGAGCTTGCCGTCGGCTGAACCGCTCTGCTTGCCGATGTCGAAGCTGCCCGAAATACCAACCGTGTTCTGTCCGGAGCGCGTCAGGTCGTTCTCGTTTTTCAGCTTGGCCTGGTCGTTGATGGAGATGAGCACGGTAAGTATGTCGCCGCGCGCGAAGGCGCGAGGATCGGTGAACAGCCGACTTTGCCTGTCGTCCCAAAGCGAGAAACGATGCACGGGACCAGCCGGCTTGTCGGGAAAGGCAGCGCCGCGTTCGTCGCCGATATGGTAGTTGACCGGCGAGAGTTTCGGCGGCACGCCAAGATCGTTCGATGTGGTGCAGCCGGCAAGCAGCGCGAAGCTTCCGGCAAGCAGGAAGGGGCGTATCATGAAGGATCGACTTTCCGTGCCGCTGCCGCCATGATGCCGGTCAGGGTAGCCGCGTCCTTGGCGTCCATTTGATTGAGGATCTGGCTCGCTTGGCGCGGATTGAGCTTCAGGAGGATCGCCGCCGCCAATTCCGGCTTTACGGCCGCGAGGCGCTCGGCGGCGCCGTCGGGCTTCATCTTGGAATAGATTTGCACCACGTCGCCTTCGGCCATGGCGGCGAAATCGTTGCGACGCTTGAGCCAGTCCTCATATTCCGCCCGCTTGGCCTCGAGTTCCTTCATCCGTTTGTCGATGTCCTGCCTCAGCGTCTTGAGCTGCTCGGCCTGGAGTGCATAGCGGCGGTCACGCGCGGCGTCGGCGATATTGGAGCAGAAGCGCTGGATCTCGTCCGCGCTGGCTGGGGGAGAGGCGGCAGTGCCAGACTGCGCCAATGCTCCGGGTACGCCGCAAAGCAGAAAAGCCGCGGCAATCGCGCCCTTAAGAGGGGCTTTTCGTCTTGCGTTGTTATCCCGGAGCGGACGATCGGAGAACATCGCGGCCCCTACTGCACGATCAGGTCGGCTTGCAGCGCGCCGGCTGACTTGATGCCCTGCAGAATGGCGATAATCCCGTCGGGCTTCACGCCGATCCGGTTGAGGCCGGCTACGAGCGTCTGGAGATTCGGTCCGTCTATGACGGCGACGCGACCGTTCGGACGCGTCGCCTCGATCGCCGTGTTTGGCTCGACCGCGGTCACGCCTTTCGAGAACGGTTCGGGCTGCACCACGCGCGGCGCCTCGGTGACACGCACCGTCAATGTGCCATGGCTGATCGCGACGCGCGAGATGCGCACGTCCTGCCCGATGACGATCGTGCCAGTGCGCTCATCCACGACAACACGTGCGGGAGCTTCCGATTCAACCGCCAAATTTTCGATCTCCGCGATGAAGCGGGCGGCTGCGATATGGGCAGGCCGATCAACAATCACCGTGCGCGAATCCTGTGCGCGTGCCAGCCGCTTGCCGAAATGGCTGGATGTGAAGGCATTGACCGAGTCGGCGACATGCACCGCCGTCGAGAAGTCGGCGTTGAGAAGCTGGAACGTGAACCGGGTCGTGTTGCTGAAGCTGTCGGGCACCTGGCGCTCGACGATGGCGCCGTTCGGTACGCGACCTGCTGTCGGAACCCCTTGAGTCAGGGTCTCGGCCTGTCCCTGCGCGGCGAAGCCGGAGACGGAAACGGCGCCTTGCGCGACGGCGTAGATTTCACCGTTCGCGGCCCTGAGCGGCGTCATGACGAGCGTGCCGCCGGTGAGCGATGTCGCGTCGCCCATCGAGGAAACGCTGACGTCGATCCGCGACCCGGACTCGACGAAGGGTGGCAGATTAGCGGTGACGATGACAGCCGCGACGTTCTTCGCGCGCGCCTGGGCGCCCTGCGTGGCGATGCCGAGATTTTCCAGCATGGCGCGCAACGATTGCTGTGTGAAAGGCGAGTTGCGCAGCCCGTCGCCTGTGCCTTGCAGTCCGATGACGAGGCCATAGCCAATCAACTGGTTGTCGCGCGCGCTCTGCAACTGCGTAATGTCCTTGATGCGCGATATGACGCCAGGGCTGCTGATCGTCATGCCGTTCATCTCGTCCTCTGGCGCCGGTCCGCCAGCGTGGCAGACGCCGGCGGTCAGAACGAGCGTCAGGATCGCAGCAGCGAGCGCTTTCATGCTCCGCCGACCCTTATGGTCCCATCGGCCATGACGATGCCGCTGAAAACTGCGCCGGAATCGGGGTTGCGCACCTTGACCACGTCGCCCGCCGATCCCGGCTCAAGCGCCACGGCGATCATGGTGATGGTGAGCGCCCCTTGAGAATAGACGATGCGCGCCGGCTTGCCGGCTTCGACCAGGAAGGCGTCGCGGACGGAGCCTTCGGGAATGAGGCGGCCAGGGAGGATGGTGCGCAGGGCAATCTTGTTGACGATTTCACCCGGTGCGCGGACGAATGGCGTCGGGCTCTGGTAGCCGTTGCGCAGCTGGATTTCCCGCAATGCGCCGGCGCTCACCGTTTGGCCGGGGTAGATGACGTGGCTTGCGACGACCGCCATCTCTCCGGCATAGGCTGCCGTCGCAGGCGTCGCGGCGAGAAAGACCGCGGCGAACGCCCTTGCGATTCCTGTGATCAGGCGCCCGGTCATGGTCAGGTCTGCATGTTCTTGGAGACGACGGATTCCATGTCATCCGCGGCCTGGATGACTTTCGAGTTCATCTCGTAGGCGCGCTGTGCCGAGATCATCTCGGTGATCTCCTTCACCGGGTCGACATTGGAGCTTTCAAGATAGCCTTGCGATATCGTGCCGAAACCCGGATCTCCGGGAACGCCGACCGTCGGCTGTCCGGAGGCATCGGTCTCCTGATAGAGATTGTCGCCGACAGGCGTGAGGCCCGCCTCGTTGACGAAGGTCGCGATCGTCAGTTGCCCGACGCTCTGCAGCGCAGTCTGACCATCCATTTGCGCGAAGACCTGGCCGGTCTTGTTGATGATGACGTCGACCGCGCCCTGCGGGATGGTGATGGTGGGAATCACGGGATTGCCGTCGATCGTGACCAATTGCCCATTGGCATTGGTGTTGAAGGCGCCGTCGCGGGTATAATAGGTCTGGCCGTCCGGGCTTTCGATCTGGAAATAGCCATGGCCGGTCAGCGCCAGATCGAACTTGTTTCCCGTGCTGGCAAGGTCTCCTTGCTGGTGCAGGTAGCGGATAGCGGCGGTCTTCACGCCAAGCCCGATGCTGGCGCCTTCGGGGATGATGTTCTGGTTGGCCTGGTTCGGAACGCCGGGCAGCCTTTGCGTCTGGTAGAGCAGGTCGGTGAATTCGGCACGTGCCCGTTTGAAGCCCGTCGTGTTGATATTGGCGATATTGTTAGCGATAACTTCCAGGTTGGTCTGCTGGGCATTCATGCCGGTGGCGGCGATGGCGAGGGCCTTCATGCTGTATTCTCCTCAGATCGACATGCGGCTAATGTCGAGATAGGCGCTGACGATCTTGTCGCGGATCGCGACCGCCGTTTGCAGCGATTGCTGCGCGTCGAGAACCGCGTCGACGACCTGTCGCGTGTCGCCCTTGCCCTGGAGCGCCTGTATCGACAATTGCTGCGCATTGGTCAGGCTGTCCGCCGTCTTCGACACCGCATTGGTCAGCGCCTCCGTGAAAGAGGTGGCGATATCGGTGGGGTTCGCACCGGAAGCCGCCAAAGCCAGCGGATTGGTGGACGGGTCGGCTTGCCCAACGCTGCCGATGATATTGAGAGGAAGAATCATGAGCCGCTCCGCAGGAGATCGATTGTCATGGAAATCAGGTTGCGCGCCTGCTTGATCACCTGCAGGTCCGCTTCGTAACTGCGATTGGCCTCTCGCATATCGGCCATCTCGACCAGCATATTCACGTTCGGCACCTTGACATAGCCATCCGCGTCGGCGGCTTGGTTGCCGGGATCGAACTCGACTGGAAACGCGGTTTCGTCCTTGCCGATGTTGGAGACCTTGACCATGGCGCCACCGCTTGCCCGATCGACCTCGGCGGTGAAGGTGATTGTCTTGCGACGATAGGGATCGCTACCGGGAAGGCGGCCGGTCGACTGGGCGTTCGCCATGTTCTCCGATACGACGCGCAGGCGTTCCGACTGGGCGTCCAACCCGGACGCCGCGACTTTCATGGCGGTGGAAAGCGGGTCCATGAAAGCCTCTATTCTTTCGTCGCCATGGACATCATGTTGTGGAAGGCCTTGACGATCGCGGTGTTGATATTGAACTGGCGCTGGACGTCGGCCGATTTCACCAGTTCGGTCTGCAACGAAACGGTATTTCCCGACGGGAGAATGGTGGGGTTCTCGTCGTCCTCACGTAGCGAGACGTCCTGGACGAGCGGATTGTTGCCGCTCATGTGACCGGGTTCGGTCGTTTTCATGCTGACGTGGCGGTCGTCCAGCACCGCCTCGAAAGGTTCGACATCTCGCGCGACGTAACCCGGCGTGTTGACATTGGCGACGTTGCCGGCAATCACCGACTGCCGGACGGAAAGCCACCGCGCCTGTTGGGCGGCAAGGTTGAAAAGGTTGACTGGCTGCATTCCGAATCCCTCGACATGTTGAGGGTAGGGCGCGAGTCTTGCGCGGACCTTGCGCCTACAGCATATCGCCCGAAAGTGAGGATCTGTTCGGGACAACGACGCGCGCTAGAACGATTCCATCTAGCCCTGAACCGCTCTACGCAGATCCGACTTCATTCGCCGGCGAGGTGAACCACCTTGTCGGTGCTGGTGACAAGAACCCATCTGCCGCCGCGCTTCTCGATCGAACGAACGCGGCTGTCATCGGGCAGCGGCGACCCGATCCGGACGACGAAGAAGCCGTCGGCATCCTCGATCATCGCCTGTCCATTCGCCACCTCAACGAGGTTGAAACGTGCCGTCTTGTCGCCGGGAAAAGGCTGATCGGCATCGACCGAGGGTTTGGGATTATCCGGTTTCACGGTACCTGTCGGAAAGGCATCGAGCTCAGCGTCCTTCCTATCGGGCAGTTTCCAGATGGCGCCGATCCGCAAGGGACCTTCTCCCAGGCCCGGCGTCCCCTTTGGATGGCCGCTGAACGTGATGGACGGAATCCCGAACCTGTCCTGGTGCAGGAAGATATACCAGGGGAACAATGCGCAAACGAGGCCGAGGCCGAGGCCCATCGCGGCGATCAGCATGTCGCTGGTCAACCCGCGCCTCGGTCTTGCGGCTTGCTTCCAGTCGCGTGCTGGTGAAACGAGCCTGCGAAGGCTCCATCTTTTTCGAACGGTGGCGGGCTTAGTCGGCCTTGGCGGCATCCTGCCTCTCCTTGCCCTTCAAATGGCGCGCGAGATCCGCAAACGGATCGCGCGAGGGCCCGTCACTGGGCGATTGCATGAGCGCGTCATAGATCAGCGGCACTTGCCTGACCGCCAGATCGAGTTCGGGGTCAGCGCCGGGCTGATAGGCGCCGAGCAATCGGATATCCCGTGTTTCCTCGAACCGTGCGATCATCGCTTTCAGGCGCGAGACCAGCATCTTCTGATCATCACTCCAGGCCTTGCCGGAAAGGCGCGAGATCGAAGAAAGCGGATTGACCGGAGGATAGCGTCCTTGTTCCGCGATAGACCGATCGAGGACGATATGACCATCGAGAATACCCCGTACGGAATCGGCAATCGGATCGTTGTGATCGTCCCCATCGACAAGGACGGAAAGGATCGCCGTAATTGAACTCGTTCCTTCGGCGCCGGGGCCCGCGCGTTCCAGCAATTTCGGCAAATCCGTGAAGACCGAGGCGGGGTAGCCGCGTGCGACCGGTGGTTCGCCTGTTCCTGATGCGACCTCCCGCAGCGCGTGGGCAAAGCGGGTGATGGAATCGAGGATCAGGAGCACACGGTCGCCACGCTGGCGGAAATGCTCCGCGACGTGCATGGCGGTGCCAGGGGCCCGGCGGCGCATCATGGCGCTTTCATCGCTGGTCGCCACGACGGCGACTGTCTTCTTCATGGCGTCGGGGCCGATCGTGTCTTCGAGAAATTCGCGGACCTCGCGGCCACGCTCTCCGATCAAGCCCACCACCACCGTGTCGAAGGCGTTCGATCCGGCGAGCATGGCGAGCAATGTCGATTTTCCGACGCCTGAGCCGGCGAACACGCCCATTCTCTGACCGAAGCAGAGCGGCGTGAAGATGTCGATAACGCGTACGCCGGTCAGAAACGGGGTTCCTACCCGTTGCCGCGCGAGCGCCGGCGGAGCGCCGAGCCTGGCGTCCGCCTCCTCCTCCGCCCGAAGCAAGGGCGGCCCTTTGTCGATCGTGCGGCCAAGCGCATCGATGACGCGTCCCCGCCAGTTTGCGTCGGGGACGAGGCGGAAGGGGCCGCAATTGATGACGGCGTCGCCGATCCCGGCATCTGCCGCGTCGCCGAAAGGCGCGATGACAATATCCTGTGCGCCGATCTGAATGACCTCGCCGGATCGTGTTCCATGGCGCGCGCGCAGTTCGACCATGTCGCCGATGCGAGCGCGATCGGAGAAGCCGCGAACGCGGTAGTGGGTCTGAGAGACTTCCGTGACCCTTCCACCGCTTCTGACCAACGCTCCATCGATGAAATGCCGATAGCAGCGCTCGAGCCGGGACAGGGCGTCGTGCCTTTCACCATCTGACGCAGGAAGTGCGGAGCTCACAGTGGGAGATGTCCGGATTGCATCCATTGCGCTATCAGGAGGTCGCGCCGAGCGTCTTTATGGCGTCGTCCATCGAGGATTCCGATTGCCTGACCAAAGAGGCGGTGCTGTCGAAATTGCGCTGCAGCGCTATCAGCTTCGTCATTTCCTGGATGGCGTTGACGTTGGACTGTTCGACAAAGCCCTGCAGGACGCCGATGTCGGAGCGATCGACGGCCGGTTGTGGCGGAGCGGAAGGAATTACGCCGGAATTTCCGAAGCGCTTCACGTCATCGCCGGGCGTAAAATCGAAGAGACCGATCGCAGCCTGCAGATGGCCGTTCTGGGTGATGGTGCCGTCCGCGCCGACCTGCGGCGTGCCGCCATTCGGGTTCAGCTGGATCGCCGCGCCACCGGCATCGAGCACGGGATAGCCTTCATGCGTCACAAGTTCCCCGGTATTGAGCATGGTGAAGCGGCCGTCACGGGTCATGACCTGACCAACCGGCGTATTGATCGCGAACCAGGCGTTTCCCTTGACGGCAAAATCGAGCGGATTGCCAGTGTGTACCAACTCACCCTGCTTGTCGGAGAGGAAGTTGGTTCCCGTAGATGCGAAATCGACGGATTTCTGGCCGGCGCCGGAGACGAGATCCTCGAATTTGACCTCGGTGGCGCGGAAGCCGACCGTCCCCGCATTCGCGATATTGTCCGCGATCGTATCGAGCCGCTTTTCAAGCGCCATCTGTGCCGAAAGCGTGACGTAGAGCCCCGTCTGCATCGTCTCGCCTAAGGCTTCATCGACTGCATTGCGAGCATCAGGTCGGTCGACACGTTGAACTCGCTCGAGCCGCCGAAAAGGAGGCTGGTCGACGACTGGCCACCCGAACTGGCATCGGGATTCTGAAGATCGTACATCGCGGTGAAACGGCCGATAAAGGTCTCGAGCTTCTTCGGATCCTGAAAATCGGTGATATCGAATTTCGACTGAAGGATTTTCACCTGCTGGTCGATGTCCATCATGCCCATCGAATCATCGAAACCAAGCGCAGTGCGGACCACCTCCGAGAGCGCGTCATCGGCGAGAATGCCGTAATAAGACGTCACGGTCGGTGCGGTGCGTTCGAAGTAAAGCGCGAGCTGGACGCCGGTGTCGCTCTCGCCGGCATCTTCCTCCAGCGTCTGGCGGACATACATGTCGACCGTACCCTGCTGAGCCGCCTGCGTCTGGGTTACGATGGTGGGATCGCTGCTACCGGAAAAATTGAAGGCCTTCGCGATTTCCTGATAGCGCGAATCGGCCAACTTGTTGGCGAAGCTGTTCGAATCGCTGAGATCGCTCGTCAGGACCTTTTTCATGAAAGCCTTGGCATAGGTCATGTCCTCGAGACCATAAGCTTTCATGGCGTAGCCGAAGAGCTGTGTGTTGTTGATGAAATCGTCCACCGATTTCACGTTGCCGATGTTGGCGAGATAGTATTGCGTCGCTCGCTTCACATCGGGCTGATCCTCGACCATCTGCGTTTGACGATCGATATTGCTGACGATCTGCTGATAGCTGGAATAGGTGTTGACCGCGCCTGTCATGGTTCTGCCCATCATGAAGTCTGGCGGGAGCTTAGAGGGCATTGCTTGCGCGAGGCTGATCGGCTTCGAATGCGAAGCCTATCTCTTTGTTCGAACATGATCATTCCGGAAAGCCGGTATCCGCTTTTCCGGTTCATGCTTTGGTTCAAGCCTCACGCAAGGCAGACGCTGTATTCCCTTGTCGCACTACGGAAGGAAGGTGCGTCTTGGGTATTCTTATCGGAATTGTCGTCACCCTCGGCTGCGTGCTGGGCGGCTTCATGGCCATGGGCGGTCATGTCGGCGTGCTGGTGCAGCCATGGGAGTTCGTCATCATCACAGGAGCCGCGCTCGGCACCTTCCTCGTCGCCAACCCGCTTTCGACCGTAAAGGACACCGGCAAGGCGTTCATGGAAGCCTTCGCGCAGGCCGTTCCAAAGGAAAAGGAATATCTGGAAACGTTGGGCGTCCTGCATTCCCTCATGCGTGAGTTGAAGGCGAAATCCCGCAACGAGGTCGAGGCGCATATCGACAACCCCTCGGAATCGGTGATCTTCCAGGCCTATCCGCTTATCCTGAAAAACCACGATCTGACGAACTTCATCTGCGACTATTGCCGCCTCATCATCATCGGCAATGCGCGGCCGTTCGAGATCGAGGCGTTGATGGACGAGGAGATTCACACCATCCGCCATGACAAGCTCAAATCCTTTCATGCGCTCACGGCGGTATCCGACGCCCTGCCGGCGCTCGGCATCTGTTCGGCCGTTCTCGGCGTCATCAAGGCGATGGGCGCCCTCGACCAATCGCCCGAAATCCTGGGTGAATTGATCGGATCGGCTCTTGTCGGCACCTTTGCCGGCATCTTTCTCTCCTATGCCGTCGTCGGTCCGATCGCGGCCAAGGTGAAGATCGTGCGCGACAAGAGGAACAGGCTCTACATCCTCGTGAAACAGACGCTGCTCGCCTATATGAACGGTTCACTGCCGCAAGTGGCGCTCGAATTCGGCCGCAAGACCATTTCCTCCCATGACCGTCCGTCGATCGACGCGGTCGAGCAGAGCACGCTCAATACCGGCGGCGACCAGGTCAAGAAGGCGGCCTGAACGATGGCATCTATGAGCTGGAGCCTCGTTCGACCATGAGCGTTGCCGCGGGAGAGGGCGCTTTCATTGTCGAAAAGCTCGTCGGTGCGACCGGCGAGCCGGCGCGCGTCAAGGGCGCCGGCCGCATGCTTGCGGAACGCGCCCTCTCCGACATCATGAAGAACCTGAACGAGACGCTGGCGTCGCCCGTCGAGGTCGTGCTGAAGAGTGTCGACCTGGCGCGGATCGCGGACATCCGCCCGCCGGCGGGCGGCTTCCAGGCGCTGTCGGTTGTGGCTGCGGCGGCATCCGCCGACGCGCTCCTCATGCTGCTCGACGCGGACGCCATCGCGCTCATGGTCGGCGCCCTGTTCGGGGCCGACCCGGAGATGCCCTTCATCCCGATCGAGCGGGAATTGTCGCCGACGGAAATGGAAATCGCGGATATGACGTTCCGGACCTTCGCACTTGCAGCCAATGGTTCGGGACAGCGATCCCTCGACATCCGTCTGCCGCTGCGCCCCTCCGTCACCGGGGCGGAGTTGCAGAAGCAGGTGCTGCGCGATGGGCCAGCGGTCAGGATCGTCTTCGTCATCTCCAACGGGTCGGGGAGCGGCACGCTCGAACTCTATATGCCGCAGCGCGTCCTTCTGAAACATCGTGCGGGCGCGGGCGATCCGGGCGAGAAAGTCAGTTCCGACGAGTGGAGCGCCCGGTTCAACAAGGAGATCAAGCGCTCGTCGGTCAGGCTCGACGCCATCATTCCGCTAGACCAGATGACGCTGAGCGCGATTGCCACCCTCCAGCCCGGACAGATCATACCCGTGCCGGAGAATGCGCCGGGTGAAACGCGCCTGCGCGCGCGAGACAAGACTCTTTTCGTCTGCGAATTCGGCAAGCTTGGCCAGAACTATACGGTTCGGGTCAAGCGGGCATATGATGAAAACAGGGAAATCATCGAGGGGTTGCTGCCCGGCTAGGGTCTGACCCTGACGCCGCGCGAGCAATGGAGACAGTTCATGACCAACGAGACAGCGTCCGCACCGGCCGAAGAGCCGCAGGAGCAGGAACTCAACCAGGCGATCGAACAGTTGCGCGGAGCCCTGAGAGAAGGCGCCGCCACCGATGTGCTGGGGAGCAGCCCTGTCATCATGAACATCCCCGTGGAGGTGCAGGTGGTTCTCGGCAGCGCCGACATGCCGGTCTCCGATCTGATGGCGCTCGGCAAGGGTTCGGTGGTGTCGCTCAACAGGCGCATCGGGGAGCAGGTCGATGTGACCGTCAACGGGCGCAGGATCGCGCGCGGCGAGATCACCGTGCTCGACAACGATCCTTCCCGCTTCGGCGTCAGGCTGGTGGAAATCATCACCGAAAAGGCGCGCTGAATCCCGTCCCTCGTTCTCCGGCGAGAAGCTTCTTCCATGAACCAGATGCTGAACCTCACGAAAACGCAGAAGGCGGCCGCCATTTTGGTCGCGATGGGGAAGCCGGCGGCCGGACGCCTGCTCAAGTTCTTCAAGCAGGACGAACTCAAGGCGCTGATCGAGGGCGCGCGAATGCTGACCACCATTCCGCAAAACGAGCTTGAACGCATCGTGGCTGAATTCGAATCGGAATTCGCGGAAGGCGCGGGCTTGCTCGATTCCGCCGACAAGATGGACACTATCTTGAACGAGTCCTTCTCGCCGGAGGAAGTGAGCGTGATCAAGGGCGAGACCGCAGCGCCCAAAACCGATGGTTTGCCGCCATCGGTGTGGCCGTCCGTAGAGGCGCTTGAGCCAGCGCGCCTCGGCGAATTCCTGAGCGGGGAACACCCGCAGACGGTTGCTCTCATTCTCTGCAACATGAAGCCGCAAAGCGCTGCGAATGCTCTCATGACGCTTGCCAAGCCCATCCGAGGCGAGGTGATCAAGCGTATGCTTTCGATGACCAACGTTCCGGAGCGCGCCAGGCGCATCGTCGAGGACCAGATCAGGACCAGGGTGCTCTCCGACACGTCGAGCCGGGATACCTCAGCCGGCCAGGTGCGCGTGGCAAGCGTTCTCAACGAACTCGAAAAGGATCAGCTTGACGAAGTCATCGGCGACATGCGTTCAGCCGGTACTCGGGACGTCGAGGCGGTCCAGGCGCGGCTCTTCAGTTTCGAAGACATCGTCAAGCTCAGCCAGAAAGCCAGGGTTACGCTGTTCGACGGACTTGCGACGGATGTCGTCACATTGTCGCTGCGCAACACCGAAGGCGATCTGCGCGAGGCTGTCCTGTCGGCGATCGGCGCGCGCGCCCGCCGCATGATCGAATCCGAACTATCGATGGAGGCGGCCGGAATTCCGCCAGCCGAGATCGCCCGCGCACGCAAGACAGTCGCATCGACCGCTTTGCGCCTTGCCGCAGAAGGGCTCCTGGAATTGCATGAAGCTCCGGCCGTTCAGGAAGCCGCCTGATATTCCCCTGAGGCACCGGTTCTGCTCCCATGGCTGACAGCGAAGACAAGGAAAGCAAAACCGAGAATCCGACCGAGAAGAAGCTTCGTGACGCCATTGAGAAGGGAAATCTCCCCTTTTCACGCGAAGCGCCGATCTTCACCTCTTTTCTCGCGCTGTTGGTCTTCGCGCTCTTCTTTGCCGACAAGAGCGCTGTCGAGATGGCAAAGTTCCTGTCGAATTTCCTTGATCGACCGGAGGAATTCCAGCTCGGAACCGCGCAGGACGTGGTCGCGCTTTATAGCGCCGTGCTCATCGAGGTCGTGAAACTCGTCGGCGTCGTCATGGTGCTGCTCATGGCGGCGGGCGTCGCTGCTTCGATCCTGCAAAATGTGCCCAGTTTCGTGCTCGATCGGATCGCACCCAAAATGTCCCGCGTCTCCCCCAAGGAAGGCTGGCAGAGGCTGTTCGGCGTCAAGGGCTTCGTGGAATTCCTGAAATCCGTGGGCAAGGTTGGCTTCGGCATCTTCTGCGTGGTGTTCGCGCTCTCCGGCGTGAGGGAGCGGCTGCTTTCCGGCATGCTGATGGAGCCGGCTGCGTTCGGCTTGATGATCCGTTCGATCACGATCCACATCCTGATGGCGATCACCTTCGCCGTCGCCCTGATCGCGGCCGCGGACCTGTTCTGGTCGCGCTTCAGCTGGTTCCGCGATCTGAGGATGAGCAAGCAGGAGATCAAGGACGAGTTCAAGCAGACGGACGGCGATCCCATCATCAAGATGCGGCTGCGCTCCCTTGCGCGGGACCGCTCCCGACGCCGCATGATGCAGGCGGTGCCGAAGGCGACGTTGGTGATCGCCAACCCGACGCATTACGCGATCGCGCTGAGCTATGTCCGGGAACAGAATGCGGCGCCGGTCGTCGTCGCCAAGGGGCAGGACCTTCTGGCGCTGCGCATAAGGGAGATTGCCGAGGAGCATAATGTGCCCATCTTCGAGGATGTTGCGCTTGCACGCTCCATGTACAAGCAAGTCTCGATTGGTAGCATGATACCGTCCCAGTTCTACCAGGCCGTGGCTGAATTGGTACGCGTCGTCTATTCGAAAAACCCGCCACGGACAGTTGGAAACCCGGGATTGGCCAATGGATAAGCGCCGCTCGCGGCCGGGACCGGCCACATATGCTGAAGGAGGAAGATTATGCCGCGAATGTCCGGCGCCGTACATGATGCCCATGCCTTGCCGTGTCGCATGATCGCGGCTTGAGCCGCCACGCTTCGTCAACTCTCCGTCACAGCTTCGAGTATGCAATGATCCGCCAAGACCATGTTGAGCCGCGAGAAATAATCGTCGCCGAAGCGATCCGGAACGTCGTCAACGAACTGAGGATGGTGGATCTCGCGGATTATGTGGCCTTCCTCAGGATGGGGAGGATCGGCAACATTTCCGACATCGTTGATTCGGCGGCGGAGCTTTATTTCATGCCCGGCACATTGCGGCTCGGCCATGGCGGCGAGGCGCAAGTCTGCTGGTCCACCCCGCCGAAGATCGTGCTCGATCTCGAATTGAGGCCACGCGGCGCGACCGTCTATTTCACGCTGGCGCTTTGCGACGAGGATGCGGCGGTCGAGGTGAACTATGTCGCCTTCGACGAACCGGCAAACGATCCGCTCGAGAACACGAATTTTCTCAAGGCCGCCATCAGGGACGCCGCCATCCTACCTTCGGCGGTGAGTTGATCTTCTGCGGAACGTGGGTCGAGCAGCTCACACGCTTTCCGAAAAATGCTTATTCGATCAAGCCCAGGCGAAGCGCCTTGGCGACGGCGTGCATCCGGCTTGTGGCGTTGAGCTTTTCAACCAGCCGGGAAATATGCTGGTTCGTCGTGTGTGCGGAAAGGCCGAGTATGGCCGCGATCTCTTCACTCGTATGACCATTGGCCGTGAGAGACAGGCACTCGCGTTCCCTTTTCGAAAGAGAAATGGCGTTTTGCGGTGCGACGTTCCGCGCCGCCGCGAATGCCTCGAACAGGGAGAAACAACGCGCGTGATTGAGAGCAAGCGACCGGTCGTCGAGATCGATATCCCTGCCGGTAAACAGCACCAGAGCGCCTTGCCCGCCTTGGTCGTAAACGGGAAAGGCGATGCCCTGCGTGCCCGGAATAGGCGGCATGATCTGGTCGGCCCAGCGTAGCTTTCTGAAGCTCGACGTGGAGAGACCGGCCCACCAGAACGGCTTCGTGGAGGTCTGTACGCGATCGGCCAATTCTTCATTTCCTGCCGCTGAGATGAGCCGCGATATGATCGACACGGTTGGAAAGGAGGAATCGAGCACGGCAACGAGACGCGATTTCCTTGCTGCGTGGAGCACGCTGAATATGCCGAATCCGGACGCGGACATCTCCATCGCGACCATGGCGCAAGAGGCGGCGATTTCCGCCAGCGGACCATTTGGTTGGGCCGCAGTCGGAGAAATTTCGGGAAGGGTTAGTTCGCTGAGCGATCTCATACCAGACCGTTCCGAACTGCTATGGCGACAGCCTTGGCGCGATTTGGCGCCGCAAGCTTGCGGATGGCCTGCTGCATGTAGCCGTTTACCGTGTTGTTCGAAACATCGAGGATGACAGCCGTTTCATCGGTCGTCTTTCCTTCCGCGGCCCAGAACAAGCATTCGCGCTCTCTTTCCGAAAGGAGATTGGACGTGTCCGGAGGCGGTGACGAAACGGCCATTTCGGACAGCATGTAACAACAGTTGAGTTGGGCGGCCATTACGGCATCGGCTTGCATCTTGCCTGCGAGTTTCGCGGAAAGCATGGCGAAATAGCGTTGCCTACCCGCATTGAGGCGGAGGCAATAAAACTCGTCATCGCCAATATGGGCGAGGCGAAGGACCTCTTCCTCCGTCAACATGCCGGGAAGCTGACCGCATGAGACCGGTTTCGGCATCTGTCCGGGAAAGGTGACGAGAGAACTGCCGAACAGGTGGATGATGAGATCGAGCCCGACGATCTCGATCGTGTCATAGACCCAATTCGAGGCCAGGATCCGTGCGGGTTTTCCTTCCGCGTTGCCGGAAAGATCGAGAATCATGTAATGATCGGCTGCCGTTTCGAGGCAGAGCCGGACAAGTGCCAGCGTAAAATCGCTTCGCGAGCTGATCGGCGCTTGCAATATCTCCCGCACGGGAGATGGCGCGAAAATGGTCATGTTTCATGCAGCCGCCACCGCTGCCTGACCTATCCGTACCGGCTTTGCGGAAACGGAATCGGACATGCCTCACGGCAACGGGACTGTCCCCGCCGTCGATCCAGGAAAAAACACGTTTTACGCTGACGCCCCCAACCAAACCCGCGTGCGGCGGGCCTTCCGGCGCTTGGAAGGCCGCGCGCCGAATCACCTATTAGTCATAAGAATCAGGTGACTCGCGGTCAACTAAAACTAACAGGATGATGAAAAGCGTTACCGGGTGAGTCCGAAATGCATCACTTGCCAGATCGTATGTGTGCTCACTTGAGCAGCCAACGGAAGGAACGCCGCAATTCCTCCGCGCCGCTTTTGCCGTACCACCGGCCATGCGCGACGATGACCGCCTTCGGGTCCCATCCGATCATCGTCTCGACGGCGTGACGCAGGACCTTGCGATCGTAGTTGAGACGCATGTCGCGCGGCATCTGCCCTTGTGCGCCCCCGAGCTTCGTCAATAGTCGCGTGAAAACGGATTTCAGCTTCGCAGGTTCGAAATTCTCGATGAAGTCGGTGAGCACGAGCGTGCGGCTCGGCCGGTGGAAGAAAATAATCTCCGTCATATAGCTGCCGGGAACCGGCAAGGTGGTGATCTCCCCGTCCCAGGGATAGCCATTTTCGTGATCCAGCGTGACCCCGTCGAAATCGATGCGGTTCCCGGCCTGCTCCCGGATACGGGGCGCCATATAGATTGTCGCATCAGGGAATGCCTCATGCCATTGCGGCAGCCACCAGTAATGCAGGCGGTTGGGACCGATCAGGCAGGAGGGCGCGCCGAGATTCTCGATTTCGACCCTGAGCGATGGCGCCAGGCGCGTCGGAGAATGAATGAAGAGACTGCCATCATGCAGGCGGATAAGCGTCATGCGCGTCGGAAAATGCATTTTCGCGCCGGGAAGGCCGAAGCGGATGGTCGGTCCGTCGACGATCCAGACATTCTCGGCGACCGGCTTCAGTGTGTCGAGAGGCGGATAGGTTCCCTGGCCGGCGTCGCTCATCCGAGTCCCTTTCCGATTCGTTCTGGAACTTGTGCGTGCCCATCAGGTTCGGGGTTCTTGTCGGGAGGCGGACTATTCAACGGCCCGAAAGGAACGACCATGAGGACATACATCCTAGCCGCAGCGTTTGCCAGCGCCGCCATGATAGGCACGGCGCAAGCCCAACCACCCATGACCGCCCAGAAATTCGTCAACATGGCTGCCATCGGCGGCATGTTCGAAGTAAAATCGAGTGAAGTCGCGCTGCAAAAGGGCAAAGGGAAAGACATCAAGAGCTTTGCCCATATGATGATCCATGACCACGGGGCCGCGAACAAGAAGCTCGCCGCCATCGCCGCCCGTCAGCATCTTTCCATTCCCGGTGATCTCGATACCAAGCATCAAGGCGATCTCGATACGCTCAGGAAGACCAAGGGAGCTTTCGATCCCGCTTATATCCAGATGCAGCAGAAGGCGCATGACGAAGCGGTCATGCTCTTCTCCGACTATGCCCAGGACGGCAAGGACAAGTCGCTCAAGAGCTTCGCCAAGGAAACCTTGCCGACGCTGAAGATGCACAAGCAGAAGATCTCCGCCATCGCCAAGAAGGACAAGGTGGATTGAGCGGCTAGTTCGGAAAGCGGATGCGGAAGGTCGGAAGCGCCTCGGGATTCCTGAGGTTCAGCGGCAGTTCGCCGGAAAGGACGCGGATCGTCTCGGCGGCCGCCCCCGTTCCCATCCGCTCCATGCTTTCCTCCGCTATGCCCGCCATATGTGGTGTCAGGATAACGTTGTCGAAACAGAAATAAGGATGATCGCGCGGGAGAGGCTGGGTGACGAAAACGTCGAGCGCGGCTCCGCCGATCCGGTTCTCGCGGAGCGCGGCCAGGAGGGCCTCATCGTCGATAATTGCGCCGCGCGCGCCGTTGACGATGATAGCGGTCGGCTTCATCTTCGCTATGCGCGCCGCGTTGATCATTCCGCGCGTTTCAGGCGTCAGCGGGCAGCAGATGGCGATGATGTCGGCTTCAGCCATAAGATCATCGAGTTCCCTGAAGGCTATGCCCGGCGGCACGCTTTCCGCCCTGCGGCTGTTGGCTATCACATTGAGCCCGAAACCGCCGGTGGCGATCGCCGCGACATGGCGGCCGATGTCGCCCATGCCGACGATGCCGATGGTCTTGCCGGCAAGTTCATTGCCGAGAATGGTGTGTTCGCGCGCCTTCTGCCAGCCATGCTCGCGTAAATCCCGGTCGATGACGCGGAAACGGCGCAGAAGTGCCATCGCGGCGAAGAAGACATATTCCGCGACGGTGCGCGCATTGACGCCCGGCACATTGGCGACGAGAACGCCGGCCTTCGTGGCCGCATCCATCGGCACCATGTCCAGTCCCGCGCCATGGCGGATCGCGGCGCGTAGACGCGGCGCGTTCTCAAAAATTTCGGGAGGCACGGGCACGCGGATGATGAGCGCCGTGGCATCGCGCGATTCGGCGACGAAGGTGGCGGGATCGAGCCTGGAAGCGACCCGAAGTTCGGCTATGCCGTCAAGCATTGCTACGGCGCGCGGATGAAGCGGATGCGTGGAATAGACGGTCGGGAGGTCCAATGCGTCGTTCTTTGTCATGCTGGTCCTGCGGGTTGTCTCGCTGCGGCATGTAGCGACGAGGATCGTCTGCCTGCAAGCCGCATTCGGTGTGGTTGCCCGTAGGGTCGGCTGGTGTCTCGTCATCATGCCTTGGAAGGCATTGCACTAAGGCGGCTTCGGATGGAAACTGAACCCGTCTCAACCACGGGGGTAGCGGTATGACGTTCGTTCCAAACTATGAGAACCGCCGGTCCGCAATGATCGGTCAGGGACTTTGGCGCGACAAAACCCTGCTCGATCATCTCGACCGGGTGCTGGCGGTCTCTCCCGGGAAGGAGGCGCTTGTGGTCTACAGGACGGATGCCGCGCCTGAAAAACGTTTGACCTATCGAGAGATCGATGCCCTCGCCACGCGACTTGCGGCCGGCCTCAAGGCGCATGGCGTCAATCGCGGCGATGTCGTTTCCTTCCAATTGCCGAACTGGTGGGAGTTTTTCGTCCTTCATATCGCCTGCCTCAAGATAGGCGCCGTCAGCAATCCGCTGATGGTGATTTTCCGCGAGCGCGAATTGCGCTTCATGTTGGGGCTCGCCGCAAGCCGGATCTTCATCGTTCCCAAAACCTTCCGCGGTTTCGACTACGCCGCCATGGCGAAAGGGCTGAAGGAGGAATTGCCCGAATTGCAACATGTCTTTGTCGTTGACGGCGATGGTCCCGAGGCCTTCAGCGCCCTGATCGAAAGTGGTGGAAATCACGCGCCGTCGAGCGAGGAACGCGCTGCGCCGGACGATGTGATCCAGCTTCTCTATACGAGCGGCACGACCGGCGAGCCGAAGGGTGTCACGCATTCCTCGAATACCATGCTCGCCAATCTTGAGCCGTTCGCGGAGCGGCTCGGGCTGACGAGCGAAGACGTCATTCATATGCCCTCGCCTATGGGGCACCAGCTCGGCTTCATGTATGGTCTTGTGCTACCTGCGATGCTGGGCGCCAAAGCCGTGCTGCAGGATATTTTCGATCCTCGGGCGATGGCGCGGCAGATCGTGGACGAAAAAGCCACATTCACCATGGGCGCAACGCCGTTCCTGAGCGGCTTCGTCGATCATGTCGCCGAAAACGGCAGCGGGACGCCAAGCCTTCGCGTCTTCGTCTCGGCCGGCGCGCCCATTCCGCGCGCGCTGGTGACTAAGGGGCGAGAGACGCTGGGGGCCGCGATCATATCGGGCTGGGGAATGTCCGAAAACGGGGCTGTCACCACGACGAAGGTGGACGATCCGGAAGAGCTGACCACCAATACGGATGGCTGTGCCCTGCCGGGAATGGAAGTGAAGGTCGTCAATCAAGACGGGAAAGCCGTTCAGCCCGGTGAGGAAGGCCGGCTGATGGTGCGCGGCTGCTCCAATTTCGTTGGCTATCACAAGCGGCCGGAACTCGGGAAATATGATGAGGAGGGCTGGTTCGATACTGGCGACATCGCCCGAATGGATGCGGAAGGTTATATCCGCATCTGCGGCCGCGCCAAGGACATCATCATGCGCGGCGGCGAGAACATCCCGGTCGTCGAGGTCGAGGGACTGCTCTATAAGCATCCGGCCATTTCCGGCGTGGCGATCGTCGGCTATCCCGACAAGAGGCTCGGAGAACGCGCCTGCGCGTTCGTGACATTGCGCGAGGGCGCGTCGCTGACATTCGAGGAAATGACGGATTTCCTCAAGGCGCAGAAAATGGCGATCCAGTATATTCCCGAGCGGATGGAGATCGTGACGGAACTCCCGAGGACGCCAAGCGGCAAGATACAGAAATTCAAGCTGCGGGATACCATCGCGAAAGTCATGGCTTGACGTTGCCGACGCGTTAAGGCAATCGCGCGGTCCCACGGCACCAGGAGCCTGCCGCGTCTGCGCCTTGTTGACAATCGTGCCTGCGGAGATGGCTGATCAAGATGACGAAGATGCTGGCCAGCGTGGCGGATGCGCGGGAGGCGGCGATAGCGGCTGAAGGCGGCGCCGATATCCTCGATTTCGACCTCACCGGCTTGACCGAAGGCGAGGGGCTATCGGCGGACGAAATCCGCCAGCTTTCATCAGGAGATAACCGGCGCTCGGTATGGCTGACTGTTGGTAATTGGCCGAGCGAAGAAGGGGCGCTGGCGTCCAGGCTGCAGGCCGCGGCATCGATCGGCGTCGATGCGGTCAAGGTAGAAGCCCCGCCATCCGATACGAACAGGCAAGCTATCCGGGCGGAATTGGCCGGCGCCGCAGTACCCGTTATCGCGCTTCTCCACGCCGGGGACGAGCCCGATCCGGTCATCTTGCACGCGCTTTTTGACCAGGGCTTTTCCGGCGTCTTTCTCGACATCTCGGAAAAATCGCAGGGCCGCCTGCTCGATTATCTCTCTCCTGCCCGGCTTGCCGAGTTCGTGGCGCGAAGCCGCGCGCTTGGCCTGACGATCGGTCTCGCCGGATCACTCGAGGCTCCCGACGTACCAAGATTGCTTTCGCTTGGCCCCGATGTCCTGGGATTCCGGAGCGCGCTCTTCGATGCCGGCGGGCATCATGGGGCGATCAGTCCCCATGCGACCCGGGCTATCCGGTCCCTGGTCTCCGCCGGTTCCCCTTCCAATGACAGAGGTGGGGACGATGCCGGTGAACGGCGTCTGCCCTTGACGGACAAGATATTCGTCCGCGATCTCGTCCTGCCGATTGAGATCGGCGCCTATCGTCACGAGCATGGCCAGGCGCAGAAGGTACGCTTCGACGTAACCGCCTTTGTCGAAAGGATGCCCGGCGTGCCGCGCGAGATGCGGGATATCGTCTCATATGACCTCATTCTCGATGGTGTCCGTACGATCGTCGCCGGCGGCCACGTGGCGCTGGCGGAAACGCTCGCGGAGGAAGTGGCCGCGCTTGTCCTCAGGCATCCGCGGGTGGTCCGCGTCATGGTCCGGGTGCAGAAGCTGGAACTTGGCCCGGGAGGCGTCGGCGTCGAAATCGAGCGGGAGAAGGCGGACTATCCGGGACGATAGGCTAACCTATATCAGAGGATGGCTTTGTTCCCGAATGAGGAGGCTTTCATGAGTGAAGAAAAGAAGCGCCGCGTTTTCAGCGAAACGGAAATCACGGAAAGGCTGGCGCGCGAACTGCCGACCTGGACCTATGAGACGGGCGTGATCAAGCGGCGCTACCGCACCCATAGCTGGAAGGGGACGCTGATGGTGGTCAACACAGTCGGCCATCTTGCCGAAGCCGCGTGGCATCATCCCGACATAGCCGCGTCCTATAGCTGGGTCGAGGTTAGCCTCTCATCGCATGACGCTGGCGGCATCACCGACAAGGATTTCGAACTGGCAAGGAAGATCGAGGATGTCGTGCTCTGGCAGCCCGGCCGCGAGGGCGGGGCGCTTGAAGGGACGCCCGACGACAAGCGCTTCGCCTATCTCAAATATGAATGAATGGCGAGAGGATCCGATGCTGAGACGTAAACTGCTGGTGATCGGCATCGGCGCGGGCAATCCCGATCATATGACCATCGAGGCCATCGAGGCGATGAACCGCGCGACCGTCTTCTTCATCCCTGAAAAAGGGGAAGAGAAGACTGAGCTGGCATCGCTCAGGCGCATAATCGTGGAACGCTTCATGCGCCATGACAGCTATCGCATGGCGCCTTTCAGCGTGCCGAAACGAAGCCGCTCCGACGCTTATGAACAGGACGTCAGGGGATGGCACGACGCCATCGAGCAGGTGCATGAGAGAATGCTTGAACACGAACTTGGCGAAGACGAAACGGGCGCCTTCCTCGTCTGGGGCGATCCGATGCTCTATGACAGCACCTTGCGTATCGTCGACCGTATCGTCGCGCGAGGGAAGATCGAACTCGACTATGAGGTCATTCCCGGCATCACCAGCCTGCAGGTTCTCGCGGCGCGCCACAGGATCGTCCTCAACGCCATCGGCAAGCCGGTTACGATCACGACGGGGCGTAGGCTGGCCGAGGACCTTCCGAAGAGCGCCGGTTCGGTCGCGGTGATGCTCGACGGGCAGAACGCCTATTGCGAGATCGCCGAAGATTTGGACATATGGTGGGGCGCCTATCTCGGCATGCCGGACGAGATCCTCGTTTCAGGGCGGCTCGCCGATGTCGCTGACGAAATCAGGGATAAGCGTGAAGACGCCCGCCGAGAGAAGGGCTGGATCATGGACAGTTATATCCTGAAGCGCCGGGAAGAGGGATGATGGACGGTGGCGGTCGCATTGCCCATCATCCACACCATGACGATCACAGACTGAGACCCGCTTTGCGCCCGTCATGGATAGCGTAGGCGGCCTGCCGCGCCGCGGTGCAATCGCCGATCGCCGTGAAGGCGATGCCACGCGCCGCAAGTTCGACCGCAAGGCTATCCTCCGCCATGCTTGTCGCGGCGAAGACGAGCGCGTCGGCCTCGACCTGCCTTTCGCTGCCATCGAGTAGCGACGCAACTTTTGCCGCCTTTCCATTCCAATGGAGAACGGCGCTTTCGGTGATGAAGCGGACGCCCAATCGGGCAAGCGCGCGGCGCAGAGGGGCGTCCGCCGCCATGCGCTGCAATTCCTTGCCGACAAGGGCATCAGGCGTCACCAGCGTCACCTCGTGACCGTCTTCCGCCAGCCGCCAGGCCGTGCCGCATCCTTTCCAGTTGCCGCCGTCGTCAAGCAGGAGGATGCGCTTCCCCGGCCTCGCCTCGCGCGCCATGACGGCTTCGGCAGACAGAACCGCGCCTCCGCCCGGAATCGTGTCGAACTGTGGCAGCGCCCTTTGGAAGGCGCCCTCCGGCGGCAGCGAGCCGGTCGCTATGATGATTTGGTCGGCGCATTCATGCTCGACATCCTCCGCCTCCATATACTGGCCGTAGCGCACCTCTACCTGGAGCTTGCCGAGCTGGCGCTCGTACCAGTCGATCAGGTCGAGGATCTGGGCGCGGCGCGGCTGTAACCCGGCAAGGCGGAACTGCCCGCCGAGGCGGTCCGAAGCCTCGCCCAGCACGACGCGGTGGCCGCGCTCCGCCGCCACGCGCGCGGCTTCGAGGCCGGCGGGTCCACCGCCCACGACCAGCACGCGCTTCGGTTGTTCCGTGGGGGTGAAGCGATCGCCGCCCCATTCCCATTCGCGGCCGGCCGACGGGTTGATGACGCAGCTTATCCAATAGTCGCGCGAGCGCCGCCCCCAGCACATCTGGTTGCAGGATAGGCATCCGCGAATGTCCTCCGGCCGCCCGGCGGCCGCCTTGCTGGCGAGATGCGGATCGGCGATCTGGCCGCGCACGATGGAGACGAGATCGGCGCGGCCTTCGCTCAGCACGCTCTCGGCGTTGGCCGGCGTGCGGATATGGCTTTCGGCCGTGACCAGCGCGTGGCGCACCCTGGATTTGAGTATGGCGGCGAGGTCGGCGCCCAGCTTCTCCGGATAGAGGAAGGACGGTATGATCTTGTAGAAGTCGAAATAGCTGCCCGATCCGCAGGTCACATAATCCATCAGGGCGTCGCGGTCGTGCAGGTCGATGATTTCGGCCAGCGCCTCGCGCCCCAGCGCCACCTCGACCTCCGGATCGTCATTGATGGCGAGACCGATGATGAAGTCATCGCCGCAGGCCTTGCGGATGCGGGTCATCACCTCGCGGCTCATGCGCGTGCGGTTCTCCAGGCTGCCGCCCCAGCGGTCGTCGCGCCGGTTCGACCAGGGCGTCCAGAACTGGTCGAGCATCGAATGATAGGCGGCCCAGACCTCGACCCCGTCGAAACCAGCCTCGCGGCAGCGTCGCGCCGCCTGGACGAAACCGTCGATCGTTTCCTCGATCTCGGCTTCTGTCATCCGGTGGGAGCCGTCGGAATCATGATAACTCGGCAGGCCGGAGGGCGACCATCCGGCGTGGAACGAATTGTCGGAATCGGCATGCTGGCCGACATGATAGAGTTGCTGGATGGCGACGGCGCCATTGCCCTTGATCGCTTCGGTTATCTTGCGGAAATGCGGGACGACATGATCGTCCGAAGGGCGGAAATTGCCGCGGGTCAGCACTGCGGCCTGATGCACAGGCATCGGCTCGACCACGATCATGCCTGCGCCGCCGATCGCGCGTTCGGCATAGTAGCCGACATGGCGCTCGGTCGGCAGCCCGTCCTCCGCCATGTTGGCCGTATGGGCGCCGAAGACGATCCGGTTGCGCAGCGTCTTGCCGCGCAGCGTCGCCGGCGTGAAAAGCCGCTTGAAGGTCTGTTCCGTCACTGCTTCCTCCCTCAAAGCGCGATGCCAGACTTGGGGGCAAGCGCATTCCGGTACACGTTTGCAATCTACCTTCGCAAAATAGACGACAGTTGCACATCGGCAGGCAACCGCGGTTAATAGTCAAGGTGAACGAAATTCCGGTCTGGTTGAGCCACAGGCAACCGACACCGGGAGGTGGCGTTCATTTCGCGATCGGGCCGCATCGTGCGGCTGGACAGGAGACCGATGGTCCGCCGTTTCTACAGCTTGCCTTCGCTGATAGCGCTTGCCGCATTCGAAGCGGCGGCGCGCCATCTCAGCCTGACCAAGGCGGCGGAGGAACTCAACGTCACGCCCGGCGCCATCTCCAAGCAGGTCCGGACGCTGGAGGAGGAACTCGGCGTTCCGCTGTTCCTGCGCCGGCACAGGGCGCTCGAACTGACGCGCGAAGGCGAGGCGATGGCCGTGGCGCTGCGCGAAGGCTTCGAGCGGATGTCATCGACCTTTCGCCAGATAAAATCGCTGGGTGGGCAAGCCGTGGCGACGATCGGCAGCACCATGGCCATGGCGCATTTGTGGCTGATGCCCCGCATGGGCGCTTTCTGGAACCGGCACGACGATATCGTCGTCGACCATGTGATTTCGGACCATCCGCATGGTCTCGACCGGCCGGACGTGGATCTGCGTATCCGGTACGGCGACGGCGAGTGGCCGGACGAGCTTTCGGCCAAGCTTTACGACGACCGCATCTTTCCCATTGCGAGCCCCGCTTTCGCCAAGGCGTATCCGGTGAAATCGGTGGCCGAGATGGCGCAACTGCAATTGCTGTCGGTCGAAGGCATCGATTGGACCTGGACCACCTGGGCGGAATTCCTGCGCGAGGCCGGCTATCCGGACCGGCATGTCCCGGACCGACATGTCAATGTGCGGCGCTTCAACAGCTATGTGATTGCATTGCAGGCGGCGCGCAGCGGACAGGGCGTGGCGCTCGGCTGGGAGAGTCTCGTCGCGCCGCTGATCGAAACCGGCAACCTCGTGCGGGTGACAGATGCCGAAATTGCCGCCCCACAGTCCTATTTCGTGACGTGGAGCGCCCGCCGCCCGCTCAGTCCGCAGGCGGTCCTGCTGAGGGATTGGCTGCTTTCCCTGGGATCGTTGAGTTCAACTCAAGCGAGCCGGCTTCCTATTTCGCTTGAACAACCGGTGCGCAGGCGCTCTCCTAGAACCAAGGGAGAGCTGGCATGAACGTAACCGATACAGCCGCAACGCAGGAAGCACCCGCACCCCGCCGACGCGGCGGCGGCCATCTCGGGCGAAAGGCCATGCGGTCGGCGACCGTAGGCTCTTTTCCGACGCTCGTTCGCAACATCCCCGTCTACGAGATCGTCCCCGACGAGGCGGTGGAACTGATCCACGAGGAATCGCTGAAGATTCTCGAAGAGGTCGGGTGCGAGTTCCGCGACGACGAGGCGATTGCCCTGTGGAAAGAGGCGGGAGCCGACGTTTCCGGCACGCGGGTCCATATCGACCGCGCCCTTTTGATGGAACTCGTCGCCAAGCTTCCGGCGGAATTCACGCTCAATGCGCGCAACCCGGAGCGTTCGGTGCGGATCGGCGGCAAGAATTCCATCTTCGTGCCCATGTATGGCGCGCCCTATGTGCGCGACCTCGACAACAACCGGCGCTACGGTACGCTGGCCGATCTCCAGAATTTCCACAAACTCGCCTACATGGCGCCGGCATTACACTCGTCGAGCTCGATCATCTGCGAGCCGATGGAGATAGCGGTTCCGAAGCGTCATCTCCACATCATCCATTCGGCGCTGAAGCACTCCGACAAGCCGTTCATGGGCATTGTGACATCGAAGGAGCGCGCCGAAGACACGATGGCAATGGCGGGGATCGTCTTCGGCGAGGATTACGTCCGCGAAAATCCCGTCCTTGTCTCGATCACCAACTGCAACTCGCCGCTCGTGTGGGATGCGACGATGCTGGACGCGATGAAGGTTTATGCGCGCCACAACCAGCCGGTGATCCTCGCGCCCTTCGCGCTCTGCGGCGCTTCGACCTCGGCTTCGGCGGTGGGCGCGGTGGCGCAGGTCAACGCGGAGGCGCTTGCCGGCGTTGCGTTCACGCAACTCCTGCGGCCGGGTTCGCCGCAGATATACGGACAGTTCATGGTCACGGTCGACATGAAGACCGGCGCGCCCATGGGCGGCACGCCGGAAGCGGCGCAGATGATGTATTTGATGGGAGCGCTGGCGCGGAAATACCGGCTGCCGTGGCGGACGTCCGGCTTCCATGTCGGGTCGAAGCTGAACGACGCCCAAGCGGGCTACGAAGCCAACATGCTGATGCATGCCGCCATCCTTTCCGGCGCCAATTACATCTGGCACGTCGCCGGATGGCTCGAGGCCGGCCTCACCTGCGGCTATTCGAAGTTCGCGACGGATTGCGAGCAGCTTGTCGGCTGGTACAAATATGCGGGCGGGCTCTCCTTCGACGATTTCAAGGACGCCATGGCGGCGGTGCGCGAGGTCGGACCGCAGGGCCATTTCCTCGGCACCCAGCATACGCTGGAGCATTTCGAATCGGCCTTCTTCATGCCGACCGTGATGGACTTCAATTCCTTCGAACAATGGACCGCCGAGGGCGCCAAGGACCACGACACGCGCGGGCGCGAGAAGGCGCGGGCCATGCTTCTCGACTATGTCGAGCCGAAGCTCGACGAAGGCGTCGCCGAAGGCCTCCGGGATTTCATCGCGCGGCGCGAGGAACGCTTGCCGGATGGTGTCAATTGAGAAAACGGGCGGCCCGTTGATCGACAGAACCCTTCAATCCCGAAGGAGGTGTGGGTTACGGTGGCCGATATCACTGTCGAAACGCTGGGTCTCATGACCAAATCACTTCAGAACGATCCGCTTCTCCAGCCCTACCGGCTCAAGCACCTGACGCTGAAGAACCGGGTCATGTCCACCGCGCATGAGCCGGCCTATTCCGAGGACGGCATGCCGAAGGAGCGCTACAGGCTCTATCACGCCGAGAAAGCGAAGGGCGGCATCGCGCTCACCATGACGGCGGGCTCGGCGGTGGTGTCGCGCGATTCCCCGTCCGCTTTCGGCAATCTCCATGCCTATCGCGACGAGATCGTGCCGTGGCTGAGGGAGCTTGCCGATGCCTGCCACGAGCATGGCTCGGCGGTGATGATCCAGTTGACCCATCTCGGACGGCGGACCAACTGGAACAAAGCCGATTGGCTGCCGGTCCTGTCGGCCTCGCCGGTACGCGAGCCGGCGCACCGCTCCTTCCCGAAGGTGGCGGAGGAATGGGACCTCGACCGGATCGTCGCCGACTACGCATGCGCGGCGGAACGCATGAAGGCTGCCGGCCTCGATGGTTTCGAATTCGAGGCCTACGGGCATTTGATGGATTCCTTCTGGTCGCCCGCGACCAACAGGCGCGAGGACGACTATGGCGGCTCGCTCGACAACCGGTTGCGCTTCACCTTTCGTGTCATCGACGCGGTGCGCAAGGCGGTCGGGCCGGAGTTCATCGTCGGCATCCGCATGGTTGCCGACGAGGACTGGGAGAAGGGGCTGTCGCGCGAGGAAGGCGTCGCAATCGCGCGGCGCTTGGCGTCCTCCGGCAAGTTCGATTTCCTCAACATCATCCGCGGCCATATCGGGACCGACGCGGCGCTGAACGAGGTCATCCCGATCGCCGGCATGCGTTCCGCGCCGCATCTCGACTTCGCCGGCGAGGTGCGCGCCGCGACGAAATTCCCGGTCTTCCATGCCGCGCGCATTTCCGACGTGGCGACGGCAAGGCATGCGATCGCCGAGGGCAAGCTCGACATGGTCGGCATGACCCGGCCGCATATCGCCGACCCGCATATCGTGCGGAAGGTGATGGCCGGAGAGGAGCACCGCATCCGTCCCTGCGTCGGCGCGACCTACTGTCTCGACCGCATCTATGAGGGCGGCGAGGCGCTTTGCATCCATAACGCCTCGACCGGGCGGGAAGCATGGATGCCGCATGTCATCCGGCGCAGCGAAGGGCCGGCGAAGAAGGTGGTCGTCGTCGGTGCCGGCGCGGCCGGGCTCGAAGCGGCGCGTGTCGCCGCCGAGCGCGGCCATTCGGTGACGGTGCTCGAAGCGTCGAACGAGGCCGGCGGACAGGTCAGGCTGGCGGCGCTCAATCCGCGCCGCAAGGAACTGATCGGCATCGTCGACTGGCGCCTGTCGGAACTGGAGCATCTCGGCGTCGAGCTGCGTTACGGGCTTTGGGCCGAAAAGGACGACGTGACGGCGCTCGATCCGGACGTGGTGATCGTCGCGACGGGCGGCCTGCCCAACAACCCGCCGCTCGACGGTGGTGAGGAATTGACGGTGTCGAGCTGGGACATCATCTCTGGCGCCGTGAAGCCGGCGGAGAACGTGCTGCTTTACGACGACAATGGCGGCCATTCCGGCATGACCGCCGCGGAAATGGTCGCCAAGGCCGGCTCGCGCCTGGAACTCGTCTCGCCCGAGCGCTTCTTCGCGCCGGAAATGGGCGGCATGAACCACGTCCCCTACATGAAGGCTTTCCACGAGAAGGGCGTTCGGATCACCATCAACACGCGCGTCACCGCCATTCGCCGCGACGGCAACCAGCTTGTCGCGACGCTGTCGTCGGATTTCGCCAAGGACTGGCACGAGGAGCGACGCGTCGATCAGGTTGTCATGGAGCACGGCACGCTGCCGCTCGACGAGCTCTATTTCGCGCTGAAACCGCTGTCCAAGAATGAGGGCGCCATCGATTACGAGGCGCTTGTCTCGGAGGGGTCGATCTTTCCGCAAAAGCGGCCGGAAGCCGGCTTTGACCTTTTCCGTATCGGCGATGCCGTTTCCTCCCGCAACATCCATGCCGCCATCTATGACGGCATGCGGTTCGCATTGCGGATTTGAATCGGCTCGCCACCCAAGCCGCATAATGATGGCCGGCATAACGATGATGGGGAACCAAGAAGGAGGAAGCAAAATGCGATTTTACAGAAGCAACGGCAATCATGTGCCGGGCACCATAAAGACCATGGCGAAGGACGCGCGCGAAGGCCGCATGGACCGGCGCGAATTCCTGGCATTGGCGAGCCTGTTCGGCGCATCGACGGCCTTGGCCTACAATATGATCGGCCTTCCGGCGCCCGCTTCCGCCGCGGAAGAAGCGGTGAAGAAGGGCGGTACGCTCCACGTCGCGATGCCGGTCAAAGCCCAGAAGGATCCGCGCACCTATGACTGGGTGGAGCTTGCCAATATCTCGCGCTGCTGGCTCGAACCGCTGGTCCGCTATACGCGCCATTTCACGTTCGAGCCGACGCTGCTTGAAAGCTGGGATATCAGCGGGGATGCGACCGAATATGTGCTGCATCTGCGCAAGAATGTCACCTGGAACAATGGCGACGCCTTCAATGCCGACGATGTCGTCTACAATCTGACCCGCTGGTGCGAGAAGAATGCGCCGGGCAATTCGATGGCCGCCCGCGTCGGGGGCTTGACCGACGCCAAATCAGGGAAGGCGAGGGAAGGGGCGATCACCAAGGTCGACGACCACACCGTCAAGCTGAAACTCTCCGAGCCCGACATTTCGCTCGTCGCCAATTTTACCGATTATCCGGGGCTCATCGTTCATCGCGATTTCGAGAAGAATGGCGGCGATCCCATCGCCAAGCCGATCGGCACCGGCGCGTTCGAACTGGTTTCCTACGCGGTCGGCTCCAAGGCCGTCGTCAAGCGTCGCGAACACGGCAAGTGGTGGGGCGGTGAGACGCCTCTCGACGGCGTCGAGTTCATCGACTACGGCACCGATTTCTCGGCGACGGTGAATGCGTTCGATTCAGGCGAAATCGACGCCAATCTCGAAACGCCTCCTGATTTCATCGCCATCCTCGACAAGATGAACCTGGTGAAGACGGAGGCCGATACGGCAACGACGCTGGTCGCGCGTACCCATATCGCGGCCAAGCCCTATGGCGACCAGAGGGTGCGCAACGCCCTGCAGATGGCGGTCGACAACAACACCGTGCTCCAGATCGGCTATAGTGGCCGCGGCACGGTCGGCGAGAACCACCATGTCAGCCCGATCCACCCGGCCTATTATCCGCTTCCCAAGAAGAAACGGGATGTCGAGGGCGCCAAGAAGCTGATGACCGAAGCGGGCCAGATGGACTTCGAGCACGAGCTGATCACGGTCGATGACAACTGGCAGAAGAACACCGGCGATGCGATCGCCGCCCAGCTGCGTGAGGCCGGATTCAAGGTCAAGCGCACTGTCCTGCCGGGCGCGACCTTCTGGAACGACTGGACGAAATATCCCTATTCGATGACGATCTGGTACATGCGTCCGCTCGGCGTCCAATGCCTGACGCTGGGCTACATGACCGGCGGTGCATGGAACGAAACCGGCTATTCGAACCCCGATTTCGACGCCAAGCTGAAACAGGCCCTTTCGATCAGCGACGTGGACAAGCGGCGCGCGGTGATGAAGGACCTTGAGCAGATCCTCCAGGATTCCGGCGTCATCATCCAGCCTTTCTGGCAGAAGGTGTTCAGCCATATGAGCAAGAAGGTGAAGAATTACGGCGTTCACCCGACCTTCGAGATGGACCTGCAACACGTCTGGCTGGAAAGCTGAGCGGTATAAGAGCCGTCAATCGGCCGGGCGGTTTCCGGGCACGAGCCACATCGTTTCTTCCCCGGCGAAGCGACTGGGGAAGATCATGGCGGCGTCCCCGCTTGCAGGCGCAGTGGTCGTCAACCTGTAGGCGGGGCCCTTTGCCGTCGCGAGGCCGAGGCGCGCATCGGCCGGGTAATGCATGTCGTAGATATGGTTTCGGGGCAGCAGCGTGCGCAGCGTGAAGACGCCATTGTTTGTGGCGATGGCGGCTTTCGGCTGCTCGCGCAAATAGGCGATGGCGGCCGCAAGCGGAGGCAGGCGGCTGGCATGGAAATCGGTGGTGGATGCCAGGCAATAAAGCTCCGCCAGTGCATAGAGCGCGGCCGCGGGGAAGCACGCCTGCTTCCGATCGGGAAACCGCATCATCGCGAGGAGCAATCCCCCGAGGACCATGATCGGGGCGAGGTGACGCAGATGGTCAGGGTTCTGGAAGGCCGCTATCCATAATGCATGGCCGAGAAGCGCGAAAGCCGCGGCGGCTGTGGCCGGCGAAGTACGCAATCGCCAGACCGCAACGAGAGCGGAAAGAAGGGCGCTGCCGATGAGAAGCAGGTCGCCCGGCAGCGCGGCGATGGCAACGAACCAGTTATCGTGCTGAGGCTTGGCGGCAAAGGGCGTGTTGCCCCAGAGCGTCGCGTTTCCGACGAAAAAGCGCAGGCCTTCCTGGAGGTAGAGTGTCCCTTCCAGCGCGGATATCACCGCGATGACCGGAACAACGACGGTCAGCGCGCCAATCAGGAGCGGTTTCCATATTCGTGGTGTCGTTACCAATGCGCTGATCAACGCTGTTCCGAGCAGGACCGCATCGGACGGTCGGCAGGCGCCGGCCCACGCGAGCGCGACGCCGGCCATGAAGATTCGGAAGAAGGGAAGTTCCTCGTCCCGGTTCCGAGGCAGCAGGGTCAAGAATACAAGTAAAAAGAGAATGCCCGATGCGTCGGAGAGAAGGCTAAGCGCCATGTCCGGCAAGAGCGGACAGGCGAGCGTCAGCAGGAAGGCAAGAAGCGCTCGCCATCTCCTGCCGGTCACGCGCCAGGCGACCAGCCCCGCCATCGGAGGCAGGGAAAGCGTGATGAGCAGCGTCGTCAGTCCCAGCGCGTCGAGCGGGTCGTGGGAGATGGAAAGCGCGAGGCGGCCAAGCGCAACGAAGCCCGGATAGCCTGGAAATTGCGGTGAGAAATCGAGAACACTGAAGCGCGTCAGCGCGCGAGTGAAGAAGAGTGCATCATCCGAGGAAAGAGCCACCGGATGCCATGTCAGCCAGAGAGCGGCTGCGGCATAGACCGCGAGGCTGGCGAACAGGGCTGATGTAAATCCATATCGCGCGCCGCTGGCGCTTGCGGCCGCTGTGATAGCGGGCGCTCCTTGTATTGAGCCGTTCTGCCTCAATTCGGACGTCCAAGCGCCTTCAGCACCGCCTCGCGTGCCTCGGCGAAGGCAGCAGGATCGGGTTTCTTCGCTCCGACCCCGAAAACGCCCGGATTACCGATGGCTGTGAGGGCTTTTTGCAGGTTTGTCGAGACGGTCTTGCTAACATCGGGCGGCAGATCGCCGGCGATTGCTGTGTAGAAGCGCTGCGCCTTGACGACCAGGGTCTTCGCCGTCTGATAATCCTTCAGATTGTCGCGCGCGCCGTTGATGCGGCGTTCGATCTCGGCGGAGGCGGCAAGCACGAAGGCGGCCTTGATCTCGGCCGCATCCTTCGCGGCGATCGCATCGGCAAAAGCCTTTTTGATGCCCGGCTGCTCATGCGTGTCGAGATAATCGAATTCGGGCTTGAGCGCATCGACGGCCTTTTGAGCCGCCTCCCAATTCCCCGCCGAAACCGCCGAAAAAAGCGCTTCTCGACCGTCGAGCAGCGGCTCGGCTCCAGCTGCCGCATAGGAATAAGCCTGTGCCGGAACGGTTTTCACGATCGTCGTTCCCGCGAATATCGCAAACAGGGCAATCAGGACTGCAAGGCGGCGCATGACGTCTCCCTAAATCGATCAGGCAACATTTTCGGCTTCGATGACGGTTTTCTCGTTCCGGTGTTCGTAGATCGCTCTACGGCGATCGTCACCTGCCAAAAGCGTCCTTGCCGCCATCTGGCCCATTTCCATTGCTGTGTCGGTGAAGATATAGCGGAACGTTCCCTGGCGGCCGCATTGCACCAGATTGGATATTCCGCCGAGATGGGCGAGCGCGCGGTCGCGCTCTTTCTGATAGCCAACCGTCATCAGGGGATAGGCGGTCGCGGCGCGGGCTGAGAACATCTCGCCGGTAATGCGCGAGGGATCGATGCCGAGCCTGGCAAGATCGCCGCGGATTCGACGGAAAAGCTGGTCGTCCGGCATGGTCCACAACTCGTCTCCCGGATCGCAGGGAATTTCCATCATCAGCGACGACATGCCGGGTGGCGCCATATCCGGCGAGCGGCGGCGCGGTTCCTGCAGGCGTGTGCCGACCATGTCCCGATCGGAGAGATATTGCCAGGTCCAGGGCGAAACATCCGGCACGGCCATCGGGAAATTCAGGAAGCGCAGGCCGCGAAAACGGAGATCGGCCCTGCTGCCGGTCATGCGGACCATTTCCGGAAGGGGGAGCGTGGAGATAACGGCGTCGCACGCGATCGGTCCGTTATCGGTCAGCACGCGCACAATCCGCCCACGCTCGACACCGAAGCCCGCTACGGAGACTCCAGCCCGGATGCTTGCGCCTTCATCCACCAGCCGTTTTGCAAGACGCTGAAAAATGACGCCGAAGCCATGGCGAGGGTAGCGATAGCTTCTCGCATAGGTGCGCGGATTATTGGCGGCGCCGGGCAGGAGCCTTCTGAAGACATCGCGGATGTCGACGAGGCTGATGCGCTGCTCGGCCCAGTCGGCGGAAAGCTGCGTCGGCGGAATACCCCAGAGCTTTTGCGTATAGCCTGCGAAAAAAGTGCGGTAGAGCGTCCGGCCGAAGCGGCTTTCGGTCCAACTGGCGAAGTCATTGCCTGCGGGAACCTGCGGCCGGATCATCCTTTTCGCGAGATCAAATGCCGCTCTCGCGAGCAGGCTTGGCGGGGCGTTGCGCAGTAGGTCGAGCGGCGCGAGCGGATAGGCGTAGGTGCGCCCGCCGAGGCGGATGACGCTTCGACGTGTCGCCGTCAGAAGATCTTCTCCGACGAGATCGTCGACCAGTTGCAGGAGGTCGCGATTATGGGTGATGAAGCGGTGGCCGCCGAAATCGAACCGGTACGTCCCGTCTCGCCCCTCGAAGAGGGTGGTTCCGCCAAGTCCTCCAAGGGAGGCGCGTTTTTCCAGGATGGTGACACGCGTGCCGGCCTGGATCAGCTCATATGCGGCCATGAGGCCGGCGGGACCCGCACCGGCGATGACAACATGGTCAGGCCTTTGCGGCATAGCCGCGTCTCCACAGCATGACGGCGACGATCAGGTAGATCGCCCAAAGAGCGAATTGCGGCAGGGTCGGGGAGGCATTGTAGCCGAACAGGCCGCGAAGGAAGACGCCTATACCGCTGGTGTCCGGCAGGATGTTCGAGATGTCGAACAAAACGGCCGTTGCCGGGACGATATGGGCGCTCTGCAATATGTTGACGGCCGAACCGAGCAGGCCGGCTGCAATGATGATCAGGAGCAGGCTCGTATAGCGGAAGAAAAGGTGCAGCGGCACCTTGCGCGTGCCGCTCATCAAGACCCAGATCAGCAGGATGGCCGCGATCATGCCGAGCAGCGCTCCGGGTGCCGAAACCGGCTCTCCCGTATAGGCCAGCGCGGATAGGAAGAGCACGGTTTCGATGCCTTCCCGCCAGACCGAAACGAAAGCGAGCATGACCACGCCCAGCACATTGCCGGCGGTCATATAGCTTTCGAGTTGTTCCTTGGCGTGCTCCGTATGCGCCTTGGCCTGCTTCTGCATCCAGATCGCCATATAGGTCAGGATGCAGGTCGCGAGGACCATGATCCCCGCACTCAGGATCGAGCGATAGAATTCATTGCTGAACTGGTCAACCACGACCTGAAGAATGAAAGCCGCGACGAACGATCCGATGAGGCCGGCGACCACGCCGACATAGATCCACTTGACATATTTCTGTCCGCCGAGCCGCCTCAGGTAAACGATCAGAATGCCGACCAGGAGGAAGGCTTCGAGGCTTTCGCGGAACAGGATGAGGAACGTCACCAGCATGTCAATTCGCTTCCGTTGAGGCAGGCAGAGTTTGTGTCAGCGCAGTCATTTCGACCGGCTTCGGCGAGGTCAGCTTGGGATAGCGCTTCCGCACGAGGTCCGTGATCCATTGCGGGAAGGTACGGAACATCAGCCTCGCCTTCACCTTCACCGGATAAACCGTATCCGCCGGAAAGTCATAGGTCTCGTCGCGATAGCCATCGGCGGGGATGCGCGTGTCCTCGTTCATCTTGCCGAAACGCCAGAATTCGAGACCGACGGCATGGGCGTCCTTGTCGCCCAGCACCTTGTGAAAGATGCGCGCATGCGGATCGAGATGGCCCTTCGGATCGAGCGTCCCCGAGGAAAGCACCGTCTTGCCGGTGGCGTCCGTCACGGTCACGTCGAGCCATAGCTGCCGGAAATCCGAGACGCCGGTCGGCAAGCGGTGCCCGGCGCCGACATTCCGGACCCTGACCGTGACCTTGTCCTTGCCGTCCGCTCGGATGGAAAGCTTCGCCGAGGTCCTGAGGAGCGCGACAGTTTCTTCGGCCGCATGCGGGTCGCGCAAACCGACAAGGTGATACTGCGCGCCGACGAACTGATGGGTTACGACGTTCGGTTCCAGCGGGCCGCCGTCGGTTGAGCGGCCCGGCACGGGCTTGCCGATCGCATCGACGCGGGCGTGCAGATGGCAATCGGCGCAGGTGCGGTTCTTCGCCGGGTCGCCGGGAGCGTTGAAGGAGGAGTCGGCCCATTCCTTATAGGTGTCGGTGATATAGGCGCCGGTGCCCGGCGCGAACTCCTCGTGACAAGCGGCGCAGAGCTTCGGATTATCCTTGATGTTGTGCATGAGCGACGCGGCATGCTCCTCGGGATGGGAGCGGATCAGCCGCCCGGCAAAGCTGCGCAAGGCGGCAATGTCGGAGGTTTCTCCCGGATAGAGCGGCCGCTCCCCGGGGGAGACGTTGATGCTCGCATTGCCGGCCGATGTCCCGCCGGAATCCTCGACCTTCGTCACGGTATGGCAGAAGACGCAGCCGGTGCCCTCGTCGATCGCATGGACATAGTTGCGGAGATCGGAGACCAGCGCCGCACCGTTCCTGTCCAGCATCTGCGAAGGTTCGTCGGTTTTCGTCTTGCCGGACAATAGCGCCTGCGGCGCGTGACAGCCCATGCACCACGCGCGAAAAGGCTCTCCTTCAGTTTTGGCCGCGAGGTCTTCGAGCACGACATAGTAGGGGTCCGACTGCCCCATGAAATGGTGCATGGAATTCGACCATTGCTTGAAAATGTCGCTGTGGCAACTGCCGCAAACGGCGGAATTGGTCCATGCCGAGGGATCGACGGAAGCGCCCGCATCCTTGCCGCGCAGCCAGGTGGCGAGAAGCGGCAAATTTCCCGGAGAGGTCACATAGGCATGCAAATCCTCCATCATCTTCCTGACTTCGGGGGAGGGATGATCGGGATCGGTCTGCGGCGTTGGAAAGCGCGTGTCCGCGCCCATGCCGCCCTGCGTGTTGCGGACCATGCGGATGTAGTCGCCAATGAAATCGCCGGCCACCAGATGCTTGAGACCGCCATGGCCAGTGAAGGCGGTGTGGAACTGATTGGTCGGCGTATCTCGAAAAAGCGCCCGGTTGGAGAAGTTGAAGCCGTCGACATGGCAGCTTGAACAACTCATCCAGTTGTCGCCAGCCATCGGCGCGTTGGGGAATACCGAGGTGTTGGCGAGATCGAAAAGACGCTCGCCGCGGCGCAATGCCGGAGAAAGCGGGTCCTTGGCGACGAGCGTGGCGAAATGCGCCTTGACCACCGAAACGCGGGCGAAGGCGTTATTGCCGCCGGTCGAAAGTTTCGACAGATCGAGCCCCATGGCGTTCTGGACATAGATGTCCGTGCCCGACACCACGATGCCGCGCGGGTTTTCGCCGGGCAGATGGCGGAAGATCTCGACCGCCTTGGCGCCATCGGTGGTCGCCGCCTTGCGGCTGGTTGAATCGATCGGCAGCGCGCGCGCCAAATCAAAGACGACCAGATCCTCGCTGCCGGCCATCGTGACATAGGCTTTGGAGCCATCGTCGGAAAAAGCGACATCGGCGGGGTTGGAGACAATGCGGGTGCGATTGCCGTCCTCGATGATGTTGATCTGCTTGAAAAGCTGTTTCCTGCGCGAGACGGCCTCGTGCTCGTCTCCCGGCTTGAGCGACAAGACTGAAATTGCCGGGAAGACTGTGGATTGGAACTGGAACGGATGGTCGAAATTCCACAATTCGTGCGGCAGCCAGGCCTGCTTGCCGTCCGGGCTGACGGCGATGCGGTCGAGGACGCGCGGCAGGCCCTGCGAGACGGTCTGATCCGGGTTCTGCGACGAGGCGAGCTTGATGAATTTCGTCCGTTTAAGCGGCAGATGCGTCGTGTCGTAGATCGAGACCGCGCCGATGAAGGCGTGGCTGACGAGAAGACGCCCATCCGGCATCAAGGCGAGGCCGCGCGGCGATTCCGCCACCTCCATTTTGACTTTGATCGCCCCATCCGGCGCGATGCCATAGAGCCTGCGTCCCTCCGTCGCGGCGACCCAGAAAAGGTGATTGTGATGGTCATAGACGATGCCGGCGGGGCGATCGGGAATGGCGATCTGCTTCTTCAGCGCCAGCGTGTCCGCCGCCATGAAGGAGACCTTGTCGCCGACGTAATCCGTCGCGGCAACCATATGATCGTCGGGATCGACAGTGACGGACTGGATGTCGCCGCCGAGCACCGCTTCGGCCAGCCTCTTGCCGGTCGCGCGGTCGATGCGGGAGACGGAGCCACCGTCGAAATTGGCGGCGAGCAGCGTCTCGCCGCCCGCTTCGAGCAGGAGGGAACGGCTTTCGACGGCGTGCGTCAACGGTGCGTCGATAGCGGGCGTGACGGTCGCGGTCAGGATTGCCGCCAGAACGCCCCCCAGGAGCAGCAGTTTCATCATCGAGAAGCGCCAGGCATGAACTATCACCAGCGCTATGAGGGGTATGGCGACCACGAGATGCGTCCAGTGCGCTACCCCGCCCGTCCTCGTGTCGTTCCAGCCGATAAAGAGCAGGTAGGCGCCGGTGAGAAAGGTCAGCGCCAGCATGACTTCCAGAACGCGGCCACTCCATGCGTGGAATTTCTTCGTCGTCGTCCGCACCAGTCCCCGATGCGTGGCCCAGAAAGGGATGAGCAGACAGGGTACGAAAATGACAGCCGCGACGACATGCGCCACCAGCGCCCAGCGGACAAATTGCCAGGAGAGCCCGAAAGGCTCGAACAGCAGGACGCCGGTGATCAGAAGGGTATAAAGGGCCGCCTCGGCGGGCTTGGCCAGCCGATGGGACAGTTTCTTTCTCTTCTTTTCCCGGCAGGTCGTGGCGACGGCTCCGCCTGCATGTTCGATACGCATTTCGATCAGATCAGTTGGTCCTGACGCTAACCCGCGGCGACAAACGTCGCCGCCTGATGTTTGTCAAGTTTACGGCCTCACTTCCGCGCGCGCGGCCATCACCTGAGCGGTTCCGTATTTTCCCCCGGCGAATGTGACGCTCTTTATGCCGTTCTGGTTGATGTCGCCGGTCTTGTCGCCATCGACCAGATGCTCGCCCGTATCGTTCAGCCATTCGGCAAGCTGCACCCCGCGGCCGACGACGTGAAACCAGATGGTGTAGCGCTTGGCGAGCGCCGCCCGGTCGAGCGCCGGATCCTTCTCGTTTTCCTTGTTGTGCAGGTTTTCCAGGAGTTCGCGCAAGCCGCCGCTGACCGCGCCCATCGTCCAGGGTGTTACCTCGAAAGGGTTGCCGGGCGTCGGGTCGAAGAGGTCCGAGGTCTTGTCGACCATATGCGCGTCCACCGCGTCATAGATTTTGCGCGCTGCAGCTCGGTATTTCTCGTTGCCGGTGGCGATGAAGGCTGCGGACAAGCCACGGATGACGGCGAATTGTGTTGCGAGCGAATGTTTCGCCGAGGCGCCTTCGCCGATTGTATAGCTGTCAGCGACGAGACCATCAGCGCCAATCAACTTGCCGGTGATGAAATCGGCTTCCGTCTTCAGGAGATCAAGCGCCTGTTTGCCTTGTTCCGTGCCGAGCGGGTTGCCGCTCGACGCCGATGCGTAGCCGACGGGAAGCGCATCGACTGCACGCTCGAAGACGTCAAGCGCAACGAGCGTATAGGCGGCGTCGAAGGCGGTGACGGTGTTGCCCTGGTTGCCGTCTTTCCAACTGTCGACGACAGTGCCTGCATCCTTGTTGAAGTGCAAGGTGGAGAGATTCTGCAGAACCATGCCTGAAAGCTCTTCCACCAGCGAGAACGGATCATCCGCTTTCACATATTTCGAGGGATCGGCGCCGCGGTTCGCCGCCGGAGCGGCGGGGAAGGGATCACCGTCGAACACGGCCAGAAACGCCTTGTTCTGGTTCGCGTTGGCGGTGCGCTGGTCCATATAGCCATAGGCTTCGGCGAGCGGCCAGAGCATCATCCAGGTGCTGCGGAGCGAAGACCCGCCATCCGTGACCTTGAGAGCGCCGAGCGCATTGACACCGTTCTTCTGGTCGAGCGTGACGGCGACCTTGTTTGGGAACCAGACGGGATGCTTCGCCGCGTCATAGTCAGGACCGATCGACGCGCCGAGCGTCTTGCCGTCATAACCGAAGCGGTCGCGCAGCGTCAGCAGTTTGTCCCAGGTGATCTCGGTCAGGATCATGCCGTTGATGCCGTCCGCGGCCGCCTTGCCGAGCGCGTGCTTGCCGTCGTGATCCATATCGGCCGAGGCGATCGTGTCGACTTCCTTGTCGGTCGCCGTCTCATGCATGCCGCCGAGGAAGTCCTGTGCCCACATCGTGTCCTTGAGAAGTTCGCCGCCTGCGGCTTCCGGAGTGAAATTCTTGTCCATGCCGTCGGCACGCCAGGCGAGCGTCTTGTAATCGCGGAAATAGGCGGGCGTGATCGCCTTGATCGTCTTCGTTTCGCCCTTGTGGGTGAGGATTGTCGCGTCGGACGATGAAACCGGCGAGACATCGACGGCCTGGCCGAATTCCGGCACGCCTTTGTCGAGCGGGAAGGTGATGGGGTAGATGTTCTGCGGCAGTTCGTCGGGCGCGAAGCCGACGGATTTGGCCAGGGCGATAAAACGGTTGCCGAGAGCCTCCAGCGTCCCGCCGCGCTTGGCGTTGACGGGGCCGTTGACGATATGCGGCCCCAGACGGGATTGGTAGTTTACTGCATACATCGCCTCTTCCGAATATTCGTAGGAGTCGATGCCGGCGGCGAAATCGAAAGGCGTCGGCTTGTCGGCCTGGTCGGGGTCGAGCACGTCGAGATCGAGTCCGAGGCTTTCGGCCAGCGGCTCGCCTGACAATTCATATTCGGTATAGGCGAACATGCCGGCGCCGACATCGAAAGTTTTGTCGAGCACTTTCACAGAGGAGCGTTGGTTGGCGGGTTGCTCGCCCGCATAGGCGGTTCCATTCACCGCGAGGGCGGCGATGCCGGACATAAGGCATGATATCAACCAACGCTGCATGAAGTGCTTCCCTCAAAAACCGGTTTGAACGCGACACGCTTCCCGCGTGCCTAGCCTTCGATTACTGCAAGTTTATTTCGGCCTCAATTCATTATTTCAAAAAATATTTGTTTAGAACGATTATAAGATAGAATGACTAAAAGCTATATTTTGGAATATTTCCAAAGTAAGGTCCAACGGCGGCGTCATTTTTCGTGACGGATCGCGACATGCAGACGAATCCGGGTAGGGTAGGGGCGCCCAGAACGGCTGCGGTCACGGTTTTCTGGCTTTTTGTTCACAAATGCCGGAGCATTCCGCATGGCGTGTTCACAGAATTTTGTTTTCGGGAACGCCTTCCGCCGTTTTCTTTTGCTATCAGCGATGAGACATAAAAAGACGGGAGGAAAGGTTTTCAGGAGATTCTCAAGTGCGTTCCATGAACACGTTCTATGCCCTCGGCGTCCTGCGCATCATCACGGCTCTGCTCTTCATCGAACACGGCACGCAGAAGCTTTTCGGGTTTCCTGCTTCGGCGCACGGATCGCCGGTGCTTTTTTCGCTGATGGGGCTTGCGGGGATATTGGAGGCGTTCGGAGGACTGCTCGTCCTGATCGGCTTCAAGACCCGCTATGTGGCGTTCATCCTGTCCGGCGAGATGGCCGTGGCTTATTGGACGGCGCATGCGCCGCGCAGCTTCTTCCCCGTCAACAATAGCGGTGACGCCGCTGTGCTTTTCTGCTTCCTGTTCCTCTTCTTCGTTTTCGCAGGGGCGGGGGCTTGGAGCCTCGACGCCCGCTCCGCTTCACCACGCGAGATCGGCGTGCCTGCCGAATAGGGCAGCGGAGCTTGAAAGAGGCAACTGACCGCTTCAAGAGGTAAAGCGGTCAGCCTTCCGGAGGGCAGGGAACAATCCCATCCAGATCAGCACGACGAGGATCGTTCCAGCACCCCCGATCACGGCGGCCGGCACGGCGCCGACGAAGCCGGCCAGCATGCCGGACTCGAATTCGCCGAGTTGGTTCGACGTCCCTATAAAGAGGAAATTGACCGCATTCACGCGACCGCGCATGGAATCGGGCGTCAGGAGTTGCACCAGCGAACTGCGGATGACGACGCTGATATTGTCGGCAAGGCCGATGACGAAGAGGGCGGCGACCGAGAGAGCAATGTTCGTCGACACCGCGAAAACGAGTGTTCCCGCGCCGAAAACAGCGACCGCACAGAACATCTTCATCCCGACATGACGGTTGAGGGGGTAGCGGGCAAGAACGAGCGACATCAAAAGCGCTCCGATGGCCGGTGCGCTGCGCAGTACCCCGAGCCCCCAGGGACCAGCATGGAGAATGTCGCGCGCGTAGATCGGCAACAAAGCGGTGGCCCCACCGAGCAGGACGGCGAAAAGGTCGAGCGAGATCGTGCCGAGAATGATCGGCCGGCTCCAGATGAAGGAGACGCCGGAAAATACGGATTTCAGGCTTACCGGCTCGCGCTTGGCGGGAATTTCCACGATCCGGATGCCAATAATGTTCGCGCTCGCGGCGGCAAAGCAGAGGGCGGCGAAGAGAAATGGCGTGACGGGCGCCACGCCATAAAGCAGGCCGCCGAGCGAGGGACCGACGATCATCGCGGTCTGTTGGACGGAGGCCGATCCCGCAATGGCGCGCGGCAGGACCGCGGCCGAAACGGCGGACGGTAGCAACGCCGCCATGGTTGGCCGCTCGAAAGCCTGCGCGGCGCCAAGGAGGGCGACGCCGGCGAATATCTGCCCCACCGTCAGCCAACCCATCCACACCCCGATCGCTATCACCAGGAGGTCTATGGCTTCGACGATCTGGCAGACAAGACCGATGCGTCGGCGATCGAAACGATCGGCGACATGCCCGACGACGAAGGTGAGCACAACCATCGGCAGGAATTGACAGAGCCCGATCAGGCCGAGGTTGAATGCGTTATGGGTCTTGTCGTAAATGAGCCAGCCCAGACCGACATTGGTAGCCTGGAACGCAGCGGACGAAAGGACGCGAGACGACGCGAAGCGGCGAAAGGACGGGTTTCGCCAGACGCGATTGTCTTCGGTTGTGGTCATGGAGGCGTCGATCATGATTCGCATTTGGGGGCCACCGAATACTCCGAATAGACGCAAAAGGCAGGCCCCCGAGCGATTGTGCTTCGGAATATCCTTCCGCGCTGATCCGATACCAAGCAACCGAAGGGGCGAACCTGAGTCCGCCCTGGCCGACGTCTTATCCATGCGGGGAACTGAGAACGCAGGTCGCGGGAAAGTCTTCGCGCATGTCAGGCTTTCTCATTTCCGAAATGGCCTAACTTAACAATTTTAAATGCCTTTTCCGAGCGTTGACGATACGCAACGTGCTCCGCTCCGTTGCTTCCCTGTTTCTGCGACTGATCGGTCGCAGGAGTTCCCATTGCCCAATACACTCATTTTGCAGCTTAGCCGGCGAGATGAAATACCCGCATATGAAAGGCGGGAATTGCTCGATCTGTTCACCAATGAACGGGTTGTGCCGGCAGGGCAGGAATTGATTCCCGAGGGATCGCGTTCGTCGTTCAGCCTGCTCCTGCTCGACGGGTTCGCGGCGCGCTTCAAGACATTGTCCACTGGCGCACGCCAGATCACGGGGGTTCACGTTCCAGGTGATTTCCTCGACCTTCACGGCTTTCTTTTGAAAACGCTCGCCTACGGAGTTGTCACGCTGTCGGATTGCAGGATCGCGCAGGCGGATCACGACGCTCTGCGCAAGATAACCGCGACATCGCCTCATCTCGCGCGGCTTTTATGGCTGGACACGCTTATCGACGCCTCAGTTTCCAGGGAATGGCTCGCCTCGATGGGGCGCCGCTCCGCCGAGGGGCATCTCGCGCACCTCATCTGCGAACTGTTCACGCGGCTGGAAGTGGTGCGGCAGACAAGTGGCTATTCCTTCCGCGTTCCCTTCAAGCAGGCCGATCTCGCGGATATACTCGGTCTGTCGGTGGTGCACGTCAATCGCACGTTGCAGAGCCTGCGCAAGCAGGGACTGATCATCTGGGAAGGTACGAGAGTTCACGTCGAGAACTGGGAGGGGCTGGTGAAAATCGCCGAATTCGATCCCACCTATCTTTGCCTGCACAGCGAACCCAGATGATGGCAAGAGCCGCAGCGCCGGCTCTTGTGTAAATCTCGTATCTATTCGGTTATGCGTCGTCGGGCGCGAAAGCTATATGCGCCCGAGCAGAACCAATATGATGATGATGATCAGGATCAGTCCGAGACCGCCGCCGCCATAATATCCCGTACCGTAGAACGGTCCGCCTCCGAACCCGCTGAAACCTCCGAGCAGGATCAGTATCAGAATGATGATAAGGATGGTTCCCAACATTGCGTCTTCCCTCTCCGTTTGAAAGCGCTGTCCCTGGCGGATCATCCGCCGTGCCGAGAAGAACGCTTGAGAGGGCGGGTCGTTCCGGCCAGGTTTATCCCAGCCTGGACTGACTCGGCGTTTGCTTACCCTTCACCATGCCGCATAGTTTATTGGAACCGCCCTTTTGCTCTTCCTGTTGAATGTTCCTGGACGAAACAGGAGAGCTCACGATGAAGATCACCGAAGCTGGCATCGACAGAATCAAGATCAGCAACAGTATCGGCGGCGAACTCGGCGCCCAGTTCATCATCTGGCTTTATTTCCAGGTGGACGAATCCGGCAGGCAGACCGGCCAGGAACTCGTGGTGACGGTGCCCTATGACCCCGACCTGACCTTCAACCAGATTGCCAGGGAAGCATTTGCCAAGGCAGCGGAAATGCTGCGGGCCGGTTGTGCGCTCGATGAAGATGCTTGGTGGCGAAAGTTCAACAAGACGCTGGAGCCGCTGCCGAACTGGGCTGCGGGCCCGCAATAAAGGCGAGCCGACTGGCCGCCTCAATCATGATCGCTGTAGATACGGTCATAGGCCTCGACGGCGGCGCGGGCGCGCTCGCCTATTTCCGATGGCGTCATTCCGGGCTTATAGAGACTCGAACCGAGGCCGAAGGTGCGTATGCCGACGGCCGCATATTCCGCGAAATCACGCTCGGAGACGCCGCCTACCGCGCCAGTCTCGATCCCGACCGGCAGCACAGCCTTGATCGCGGCGATTCCCCTGGCGCCCAGGACGCTGGCGGGAAAGAATTTGAGCGCTGAAGCGCCGGCATCAAGCGCGGCGAAGGCCTCGGTCGGCGTCATCACGCCGGGCATGGAAATCATGCCGTATCGGCTGGCTCTCCCGATGACGGCAGGAACGACATTCGGGCTGACGAGAAGACGCCCGCCCGCATCGTTCAGGCGATCCACGTCTTCGACCTTTAACACCGTTCCTGCGCCGATCAGACAGTTTTCCGGCGCCCTTCCCGCCGCTCGCTCGATCGAGCGGAACGGGTCGGGCGAATTGAGCGGGATTTCGATCGCGGTGAAGCCCGCCTCGATCAGCACATCGAGTGCCGGAAGGGCCTCATCCGGTCTGATCCCACGCAATATGGCGACGAGCGAGCGCCGCATTTTCGGCCATTTGGAAGATGTCATGAAAACTGTCCTTTTCCCCCAATGAGGCCGAGAAAACGGGCAGCCCGGATCAGCCCCTCGCGCACGGCTTGATCGGCATCGATTTCTTCAATGCCTATCGAAAGCGCTGCAAAGGCCGCGCGGTAAAGTGATGCGAGCCTGCCCGACGCAATGAGATGGATGGATTCGCCTCCGCTTTTGCAGCCACTCCCCGCGATTTCCGTTCCGATGAGCATGCCGGAAAGGCGGGCGGCGGCTCTTTCTGGCGTATCGCCGAAAAGGAGTTGGCTGCCCCGGATAGAGAACAGGCCGCCGGTCAGGCGTTGCGGCTCCTGATATGCTGCGAGCACCGCTTCGGCGAAGGCGGGCGCTTCCGGATCGGCCTCCGCCTCGCCGATGCTGTGCGCCAGGATCGAGTGGTGGACGATCAGGGCGAAAAGCTCGCCCGTCATGAAGGTCGAGAAGCCGGCCACTTTGCCGCTTTCCATGCGAACCCATTTCGAATGCGTGCCGGGCATGCAGGTGAGTCCGGCGCCTGCGTTCGGCCTGCTGGCCGCGGCGCCCATCAACTGCGTCTCCTCGCCCCTGATGACATCCGCGCGCGCCTTGAGACGCTGCGCGAGGCCGGGAAGGATAAAGACCCGGCGATCCGTATCGCGTGGGCTGACGGCCTTCGACACGACCTCTTCGAGCGATGCGGGCACGTCGAGGTAGTTCGCCTCTATCCAACCCTGGCGCGCGCCGACCATGCCGCAGGCGACGACCGGCAATCCCGCAGGGGCATCGAGGGCTTCGAGATGCGCGTTGAGTGTTGCGGCAAAACCCTTTTCGCGCGCGCTGGTCATGCCATCGCCGCCGCGGCGTTCGGCTATGACGGCGCCGTCTTCCGAAACCAGCCATAGCCTGAAGCTCGATGTGCCCCAATCGACCGCGGCAAAGGCCGGCGACGCGATCAAAGCATGCCTCCGTCGGCGATCAGCACCTGCGCCGTCACCATGCGCGCTGCGTTCGACGCGAGGAAAAGACAGGGCCCCACCATGTCTTCCGGCTCGATTTCGTCCTTCAGGCATTGCCTGTCAATCATCGCGGAAAGCGCCTCCTCCGTAACCCAGAGCCGGCGCTGCCTTTCGGTCATCACCCAGCCGGGCGCGATGGCGTTGACGCGGATGCCATGCCGGCCGAGCTTTCCGGCAAGCCCCTTGGTGAGGCCGACGACGCCGGCCTTCGCGGCGGTGTAGGAGGGCATGTCGCCGATATTCAGCATGTAGGAGGTCGAGGTGAAATTGATGATCGAGCCGCCGCCCGCATTTTTCATGCCGGGCACGACCGCCTGAGCGACGAAGAATTGATGGCGCAGATTGGTCGCCTGGTTCTCTTCCCAGTAATCCTCGTCGACAGTCTCGATCTCGTGGCGGTCGTCGCGCGCGGCATTGTTGACGAGCACGGTGATGGGGCCATTCACTTCGGCGGCCATGGCGACCGATTGCCTGAGCGCCGTTACGTCCCGCAAATCGGTGTGCAGGAAAAGCGGATTGTGGACGGCGTCCTTCTCTAGTCGCGAGACGAGCGCATGGCTTTCGTCCTTGGCGATGTCGAGAAAGGCGACTTTGCAGCCCTGGCGAACGAAGCCCTCCGTCAACGCCGCGCCAATCCCGGTCCCTCCGCCCGTTATCAGCACGGAACGATCCTTGAGATCCGGATAGATGGCCGTCGATGTCATGCGCGAGGCTCCTTCTCGTCACGCCTTCTATAAGCGATCAGGCCGTGAAAACGGAAGGTCAAGTCTGGCAGAGATTATTGTATTTGCGGTTTTTTGAGAAAGCTGTTGCGGTCGGCGGATTTCAGGCGCAGCCAGGTTTCCCGGCCGTCGCGGATGACCCGCATGGGAACTTCGATGCCGGCCGGCCCACTCTCCCAGACCTGGCGATAAAAATCCGCCAATCCGTCGATCTCCTTGTCGCGGATATCCGAAATAATATCTCCCTGCTGCAGGCCCGCCTTTTCCGCGGGGCCACCTTCGGCGACGCTCATCACAACGACTTCGCCATTGCTTTCGGCCGAAAAGACGCCAAGCCAGGGACGCGGCGGCTTGTTGACCTGTCCGCGCTTCAGAAGATCGTCGAGAATCGGCGGCAAAAGGCTGATCGGGACGATCATGTTGATGTCCGCAATCTCCCCGCCCTTGCTCATCTGCAGACGGAGCGATCCGATGCCGAGAAGCTTGCCCTCCGGATCGACCAATGCGGCGCCGCCCCATGACGCATGGGCCGGCGCGATGAAGACTGCTTCGTCGAGAAGATATTCCCAATAGCCGGCGAATTCCTGCTTGGCGACGATGTTCGCCTCCACGGACTGGCCGAGCCCGTCGACCAGGACGACCGGATCGCCGATCGCCGCATGGGCGATGTCGCCAAATTCGAGAGGCGGAAGATCAAGCCTGCCCAAAGCCTGAACGAGGCCGAAGCCCGTTTCCTGGTCGTAGGCGAGCGGGTGAGCGGGAACGTTCCTGCCGTCCCTATCCACGAGCCACACCTCGTCCGCTTCGGTGATGAGATAGCCGATCGTCAGCACAAGCCCGTCCTTGCGAATGACGACGCCGCTACCTTCCCGCCTGATGCCGAGCGTGTCGGCGGTGAAGGCGTCTTCGGGGACCGAGGCGCGGACGGCCACCATCGACCGCGAAACGGAATGGATGTTCATGCTCTTGTCCTGCAAGTCGCGCTGTTCCTTATGAGGCCGGGGCATAGGCCAAAGGTAGGAATATGCGCGGCGGCTGCAAGATGCGCATGGCGATGCCGGGGAGCCCAACGAATGCACGAAGGAATTCAGGCGGCCGATTGCGGCAGAACGAAAGGTATGCCTGATTGGGCGCGACCAACCATCAGGCGGCAATCGAAGATGTTCGCCAGCGTCGTCTCCGTCAGCACCTCCGCGACAGTGCCGGAGACGGCGATCCGGCCCTTGTGCATCATGAGGATGCGGTCCGCGAACAGTGCGGCGAGATTGAGATCGTGCAGCACGGCGATGACCCCGCCGCCGCGGCGGGCGTAGTCGCGGGCGACGTTCATGATCAACACTTGGTGCTTCACGTCCAGGCTGGAAACCGGCTCGTCGAGGAAAAGATAACGCGGCTCGCCCTCGAGGACGGGCGACCAGACCTGGCACAGGACACGCGCCAGTTGCACGCGCTGCTGCTCGCCGCCCGAAAGCTCCTGATAAAGCCGGCCGCCGAAATCAGCGAGATCGACGCGCGCCAACGCTCTTTCGGGGAGGTTGGCAACGGCATCGGCAAGCGCTCCCGAACGCCCGTTGGTGAGGCCTAGCCTGACGATCTCGTGCACGGTGAATGGGAAGGCGAGCGCTGTCGATTGCGGCAGGACGGCACGCAGGGCCGCCATCCGCCAAGGCTTCATGGAGGAGAGCGAGACGCCGTTGAGGGTGATCCGGCCGCGATAGGGGAGGTCGCCGGAAAGCGTCTTCATCAGGGTCGTCTTGCCCGAACCATTCGGCCCGACGATCACCGTCACGTCGCCAGGGCGCGCGATCATCGTGATGGAAGACAGGATCTCCCTGCGGCCGAGTGTGACGGAAATGTTCGTCGTTTCGATCATCATGTCCTCACAGGTCGATCACGCCCCGCCGGCGAAGCAGGATCCACAGGAAGAACGGGCCGCCGACGGCAGCGGTCAGGATGCCGATCGGCAGTTCCGCCGGCGCGACGAGCGTTCGGCTCGCCGCGTCGGCGAGAAGCAGAAGCGTTGCGCCGAGAAGCGCCGATGCCGGCAGGAGGTAGCGGTGGTCGGGACCGATCAGCAGGCGAAGAAGATGCGGGCAGACGATGCCGACGAAACCGATAGCGCCGCTGACGGCCACGGAAGCGCCGGTCGCCGCCGAGACGATGATGATCGCCAGCACCTTAAAGAACTGCACCGGAACGCCGAGATGCGCCGCGGAAGCCTCGCCAAGGGAAAAGGCATTGAGAGCGCGGGCGAGAAAGGGCGAGGAGAGGAGCGCCGGAACCATGATCGGCGCGACCGCCCAGAGCTTCGTCCAAGTCGCGCCCGCGAGCGAGCCCAGCATCCAGAAGCTCAGATCACGCAATTGCTGGTCATTGGCGAGGTAGATCAGGAGACCGGTGAAGGCGAGCGCCATGGCCGCGATGGCGATGCCGGCGAGCAGCATCGTCGCGATCGAGGTCCGTCCGCCCCTTGTCGAGATGCGGTAGAGGAGCGCGGTGATGGCGAGACCCCCGAGGAAGGCTGCTAATGGCAGTGCGTAGATCCCGAAAAGCGCGGAGAGCGGCGCAAGGGCGGTAGCGCCGAGGACGATCATCAACGCTGCTCCGAGACTGGCGCCGGCGGATATGCCGATAATGCCCGGATCGGCGAGCGGATTGCGGAACAGTCCTTGCATGACGGCACCGGAGACGGCGAGCGCCGCACCCGCCAATGCTCCGAGGAGCATGCGAGGAAGGCGGATTTCCATGATGATGAGGTGGTCGCGCTCTGACAGCACGCCGCCGGCCGGTATGAACCAATCCTGCACGATCGACAGGACGGAGGCGTCGGAGGCGCCGGAGGCGAGGCTGAAGATTGCCGTTGCCGCAAGCAGGATAGCAAGGATCACGAGCACTATGCGCGCGCGCGCCGACCGGTCCCCCTCGCCCCTCGCGAACGGTTTCCCGCGCGAGATTGTGGCCGCTCCGCCAGGTGCCGCCTGATCGCCTGCGAGGGGAGAGTGCACGGCTACCCCGCCTTGCCGTAGAGCGCGGCGGAGAGGTCGCGGATGGCCTGCGCCGTTCGCGGACCGAAGCCGAGGAGATAGGCGCCGTCCATGCGGATCAGCTTTTTCGCCTTTCCCGCAGGCGTGGCGGCGATTGCAGGCTCGGCCAGAACCGCGGCATCGGTAGGAGAAGGACCGGCATGATCCATCATCAGGATGACGTCCGGCTTCGCCTCGATGATCGCCTCGTCGGTCAGTTGCTTATAGCCGCGATAGCCGCTGACGGCGTTGACGCCGCCAGCCATGGCGATAATGCCGTCCGCCGCCGTACCGCTGCCTGACGCCAGCACCCGGCCACCCTGCAGGCTGAGCACGAACAGGATCCGCTTCCTGCCGGTCTTGGGCAGTCGGGCTTCGGCGTGATCGATCTCGGCGCCGATCTTGCCGGCTAATTCCTCGGCTTCGGTTTTCTTCCCGACCGCCTGCCCGACCAGGCGGACTTTTTCCAGTATCCCCTCGCGCGTGAACTTCTCGGGCACGAGGAGGAAGGGAACGCTCGCCTTTTCCAGAACGTCGATCGCTTCCTTCGGGCCGCTGCCCTCCAGCGCCAGAACGGCATCCGGATCGACGGACAACACGCCTTCAGGCGAAAGCTGGCGCATATAGCCGACATCGGGAAGCTTCAGCGCCGCCGGAGGATAGACGCTCGTCGTATCGCGGGCGACAAGCTTGTCCCCGGCTCCCAGAGCATAGACGATCTCGGTGATCGAACCGCCGATCGCAACGACCCTGTGGGCTTTCGCGATGGAAGCGGCGTGCTCTGCTTCGATTTCCGCCGCTTTTGCCGATCCACAAAGCGGCAGCGGCGCCAGGACGATAAGCGCCAGCGGAACGAGCGCCATGCGCAGGCGAAAAGAACGCCGCTTCCGCAATTCCACTGCGAATGCCATCACGCCGCCGTCGATTGGGGGATGCGCGGCAGGTTTTCGACCAGGAAACGCCAGTCTTCCCGCTCCGGCGAACCTTCCTTCCGCACTCCGAAGAACTGGATGATCATCCGCCTGTCGGAATCATAGGCCTCGAGCGAAGTGATGTTGCCGTCCTTCGAGGGCTTCCGAACGGCCCAGACCTCGGCGATATGGTCCATGCGCAGATGGAGATGGAAGGTCGGGTCCATGATATTAAGCCAAGGCCCCATGGGCCTGATGTCGTGAATCGGCCCGGAGTGGATCTGGACGCAGCCCTTGTTGCCGACAAAGCACATGATCGGCAATTCCTCACTTGCCGCATGGCCCAGCATCGCGCCGACGGCGTCGGAAGCCACCTGCCAGGCGTACTCTTCACCGATCATCCTGACCGCCTGATGGCGTGTCATCTTCAGCTTCTTCAGGATGGCGAACAATTGATGCACGTCGGTCATGCGGCTCCAGCGGTCCCTGAGAAGGTCCGCGTGAGCGGCGATGCCGTCATCATTCGCGGGGTCTCCCGCCGAAGATGCAACGGCCTTCACTGTCTCGACGGTTTGCGAGCGATCGGCGCTTTCGAGCCGTGCAACGAGATTCTGGTATGCGTAGAGATTGGAAGCCGCGCGCAGATGCACCTTGTGGACGGCGTCGCCGGCCGCATCGAAAAACTGGAGGGAATGGCGAATGCCTTCCTCGCCGCGTTTTTCCACGGCAAAGCCGTGCGCCCAGGCCTTCGGAAATATCCTGAGGTCGATCTGCTCGCCGAGCACGATCGCGTGCTCCTGGCCGACCGTCACCTTTTCGTAGACGCCGATCTTCTCGTGAACGGCGCTTTCGTTGCGCGTCAGCGCCATCACCTCGCCGACGGCTTCGAGACCGTGAAGTAGTTTCTGGGCATCGGGTTCGATGCGCATGACGCTCTCGCCGCAATGCGCGGCGACGAGTTCCGCCTCCGATATGGAGAGGCTTTGGGCGAGATCGCGTTCGCGCATTCCTGGATTCTCGGTGCGCGCCTTGCGGATCGCCTCGGGCGAGGGTTTCTCTCTCGATTGCATCCTATCCCCCTCACTTGTTCAGGATGAGCTTGCCCTGTCGGGTGATCTTCAACCGATAGAGCGCGCCATGGTGTTCGATGCCAATCTCATGCGTGCCGCGGAAAAGCTGCTCGCTGAGGATCGTCCTCGATGGCGAGGAACTCATCGGAACGGCCGGCCGTTGCGTCGGGATGACGTGCCTCAGCGAACGGCGGACAATCTCGACCTGTGTGGATCTCTGCATGGAAAGAGCCCTCTTGTTTCTCACCAGTTTCCGGAACGGCTGCGCAGTGTGTCGCGACCACGATTCCAATTCTTGACACTCGTTATCATGTTTTATAGTGAGTGCAATACCGGAGTACTTAAGTCAAGTTTAAATCCGGCCAGGTAACGCGAAATGCCAGCAAGCGTCCCGCCAGCCAGCATTCATCCCTTGAGAATTCAGGAGTTTGGAGATGGGGCTGGGAAAGAGACATGCGGCAGCGCTGATGAGCGGCGCCGCGCTTGCACTATCGGCTGGGATTCCAGCCTGGGCGCAATCGGCGGGGCAGCAGGACAAGGCGTCGCAAACCGCGAATGCCGGCAAAGACAATCAGACGAAGAAAGCCGCCGAGGCAGCGCAGGGTACGACACTGCTCGACCGCATCACCGTCGTCAGCCGCACCGGCGAATCCGCGATCGATACGCTTGGCGCCGTCAGCCATGTCGATCAGGAACAGCTTGAGCGCCGCATGGCTTCGACGCCGAACGACATCCTTTTCGGTGTGCCGGGCGTCACGATGCAGGCCGATGCGCGGCGTATCGATTCCAGCATCAATATTCGCGGCCTGCAGGATTTCGGCCGCGTCGCCGTCATCGTCGATGGCGCACGCCAGGACTTCCAGCGTTCAGACCATGGCACGCAATCGACCTTCTGGATCGACCCCGATCTCATCCAGTCCGTCGACGTGGTGCGCGGCCCGGTCGCCAATACCTATGGTTCCGGCGCCATCGGCGGCGTCGTCTATTTCGACACAAAGGATGCGGACGATTTTCTGAAGCCGGACGAGACATGGGCCGCCTCGACCACCGGCCGCTTCGAATCGAACGGCCATGGCTGGACGACCAGCACCACCGGCGCCTATCGCTTCAGCGACAGCGCCGACGTTATCGGCAACATCGTCTATCGCAACTATGGCGATTACAAGGATGGCGATGGCGACCGCCAGAAAGGGACAGGATTCGACGTGCTGAGCGGCATGCTGAAGGGCACGTTCCGACCGACCGATTACAGCGAACTGAAGCTTGGATGGGTGGGCGCCAGCGATGACTGGACCGAAATCAGTGGCGGCGTGCCCGCCTACGATCTAGGCCTCAAACAGAATACCTTCACCGCGCGCTACAACATCACCGATCCGGACCGCACCTGGCTCGACCTCCACATCAACGCAGCCTATAACCGGACCGAACTCAACCAGAAGAGCCTTGTCGACCTCGCCAGCCGTTTCGACCCCGCGACCGGCTTGCCGATTATCGTGCCGGCCGGTTCGGAATCGGACTACAGGATCGGCACGCTGAGCTTCGATGTCTGGAACACATCGCGGTTCCAGACCGGCGCGGTCGATCATGAGCTGACCTATGGCGGCGATTGGGTCAGCGACGACGTGCATACCAGCGGCGCTACGGGCGGCGACAGCTTCTATACGCCATCGGGCAGGCGCACCGTCTGGGGCGGCTATATCCAGGATAAGGCGACCTGGAACTGGCTCGAAGTTATCGCCGGCGCCCGCTATGACAATTACAGCCTGAAGGGCAACGGCATCGATCATTCCGGCAACCGCGTGTCGCCACGCGTGACGGTCGGCGTGACCCCGTTCGAAAATCTCGGATTGGACGGTCTGCAGTTCTACGGCACCTATGCCGAGGGGTACCGTTCGCCGTCGGTGACGGAAACGCTGATCAGCGGCCTGCATCCGGCCGGCGTCACCTTCCCGTTCCTGCCCAATCCGGACCTCCGCCCCGAGGTCGGCAAGACCTGGGAGGTCGGCATCAATTACAAGGATGACGGCGTGTTCGAAGCGAACGACGCGCTGCGCGTCAAGGCCGATTATTTCCACAATGACGCGAAGGATTATATCGAAGGCCAGGAGCTTTCCGCATTCGACCCGACCAGCGGCTGTCCGTTGAATATCGGGCTCTTGATGTCCGGCTCCGGCTATATCCCGATCTGCTACCAATACCAGAACTTCGCCAAGGCGAAGATCGAGGGCTTCGAACTTGAAGCGGTCTATAATGCCGGCTGGGGTTTTGCCGGCCTCTCAGGTTCCATCATCAACGGCCACACGATATCCTATTCGGGCGAGCGGGCCGATCTCCTGACGACGCCTTCCGCGCAGGTGACGGGGCAACTCGGCTTCCGTTTCCTGCAGGACAAGCTGACCATCGGTGGCGAGGTCCAGTACAACCGCGCGCCGAAAGGCAATCCGATCGCCGACGACTATACGCTCGTCAACGCATTCGCGAGCTATCACGTCAACGACGATTTCAAGCTCGATTTCCGCGTCAACAACGTCTTTAACGTCAAATACGTCAATCCGCTCAACGTGGATGGCGCAGGCAGCACGGCTGTGCCCACCGTCTACGAACCGGGCGTATCCTTCATGGTCGCCGCGACCATGCGTTGGGGAGGCTGATAGATGTCCTACGGCCGCCTTCTCCTCGCCGCGCTTGCGGTCTGCACAATCTCCGCGTCACTTTCCACAATCGCGCTGGCCGAGGAATCGAGCGAGAGCACCAAGACCGCCGAGCCGGCTTTGCAACTGGAACTCAACGCCATGGAGCCGTCCAAAGCGGGTTGCAGGCTGACCTTCGTCGTCACCAACGATCTTGGCAAGAGCCTGGACAAGGCTGCTTTCGAAATGGCGCTTTTCAACGACGCCGGCGTGGTCGATCGCCTCACCGTCCTGGACTTCAAGGAGTTGCCATCCGGCAAGACAAAAGTCACTCGCTTCGACCTGCCGGGGGTTGATTGCGGCAAGATCGGGCGGGTGCTCGTCAACAGCGCAACGGCGTGTTCGGGCGCGGGCGCCGATGCGAAGGCCTGCATCCGCGACCTGAAGACAAAAAGCAGGGCGAAGATCGATTTTGGAAGCTGAGGAGAACGGTGGCAGGATAGCTGGCGGGGAGCGCGAAAAGCGCTTCCCGTCAAATGTTTCCCGTCGTTCCCAGCCGGCGCGGAATCGATGGGGCTGGCGGCTTGCTGGCACAGCACATTGGGCCTCGTCCCTTGTCCTCAATCTTCCCGCGGCCGAAGCCGGCAGCCGTTCACCCGAACCCTGTTTTACGAGCGCAGCCTCCTTACCCGACTTCCGGGAAGCCGAGTCGCCTCTCCCCGGTATCTTGCCGAATGACGATCCCGGTCTGCCGGCTGTCTCGCGTTCCATTTCTGTTGCAATCGCGATGCCGAAGTGCAGAACGCGTGCGGCGATCGCCGTCTCCGCCATCTTCCATGCGGCGTTGCTCCTTTTCTTCGTCCATTTCGTCCAGGATGCCGCGCAAATCGCGGGAGGCGAGCGGTCCGGCGTTGTGATGCTCGGCAATGCCGACCAGGATCAGCTCCGCTCCGGGGAAATGTCCGAGCCGAACGTTACGCATGTCTCGCTGATCTCCGCTTCGAAGGCGAGGCCGGTTGAAATGGCGAGGGTTGCTCCGGCCGCCGCCGTTGAAGCGCTGGAACCAGCGACGGCCGCGGAAGCGGTGCAGCCTAGCCAGGTAATCACGCCGGTGGAGGAGGCTGTGGCTGAACCCGAGACGACCGCAACGGTTGCACAGGCAGCGATACCCGATGCGATTCTTGCTGCGCCGTCTCCCCATGACGTCCCGCCCGTCCTCGCCACCGACGAGAGTACGGCCGTTGCCGTTCCGGAACCGACTCCGGCAAATATGGCAACAGAGGTCGCGAAGCCCGCCGATCCTGCCAGAGCTGATCCTTCGAAGCTTGCGGCGGAAGCGCAGCCGGTTGAGGAACCGCGAAGTGAACAACCGGTCGAAACGGCGGAAACCCCGTCTCTGCCGCAGCGTATCGCGGAAATACCCGCGCCCGCGAAGCGCGAGAAGCCGGCCGAAAAACATCGCCGGGATGCACTGGCCAAAGCGGCGAAGCATGTGGAACCGGGGGCGAAGGCCCCATCGGGTGGTTCGCATGGCAAGGGGAACGCCGATCAGCATAAGGGGCGCTCCAACGGCGCGGAAAACGGACAGCAGGCGGCCGCGAGCAGACCGGCGAAGGCCTCGTCAGAGGGCAATGCAGCCGTCTCCAACTATCCGGGCAAGATCGTCCGCAAACTGAGGCGCGCTCTACGCTATCCGAGGGATGCGGGCAGCAGGAGACTGCGCGGCGTGGCGGAAGTCCGCTTCGTGGTGTCGAGTGGCGGGAACGTCGGCGGTATTCAGCTGGTCGTGAGTTCCGGCTCTCCTATCCTCGATCAAGCGGCATTGGAGGCGGTCAAGCGCGCGGCGCCGTTCCCGCCCATACCGGCGGAGGCCGGCCGCTCGAACTGGCCCTTCACGGTGCCGCTCGCCTTTGCTCGATAGGCGCCGCTTTTCATCAAATTCCCACCTGCGTGTCCATGCGGGAACCGTGAAATGGCGGAACAGGATGCCTGAAGGACTTTGACCCGCGCCAAGGCTGCCCCAATTAAGAGAAAGCGAACGAGGCGGCCAGAACAACACCAGCAGGAGCCGAGGATGGACAAGAAGCACACCTTCAATATCGGCTATTTCGTAATCGCGATCGTGCTGCTCCTCGGGTTCGAATTCTGGATGAGCTACCGGAATGTCGCGCAACTCTCCTACACGCAGCTTATGCAGGACTTGAAGCAGGGCAAGATCGCGTCGGTCACGATCACTGAAACGACAATACAAGGTGAGTTCAAGCAGCCGCAGAACGGAAAAATTCTGTTCATCGCCAACAAGGTGGATCAGCAAACCGCCGCGCCGTTCGAAAAAGCGGGTGTTAAGGTCACGGGCGCATCGAACAGCAATTGGCTGACCACGCTTCTTTCGTGGATACTCCCCGCTATCATCTTCTTCGGCGTGTGGATGTTCCTGTTCCGCGGCTTTGCCGCCAAACAGGGTATGGGTGGCCTCGTCAATATCGGCAAGTCCAAGGCCAAGATTTATATGGAGCGCAAGACGGGTGTCAGGTTCGACGATGTGGCGGGAGCCGACGAAGCCAAGGTCGAACTGATGGAGATCGTGTCCTTCCTGAAGGACAAGGACAAATATGGCCGGCTCGGCGCCAGGATACCGAAAGGCATATTGCTCGTTGGACCACCCGGCACCGGCAAGACGCTGATCGCACGCGCGGTAGCGGGCGAGGCGGGCGTGCCGTTCTTCTCCATCTCCGGATCGGAATTCGTCGAAATGTTCGTCGGCGTCGGGGCGGCCCGCGTCCGCGATCTGTTCCAGCAGGCGCGCCAGGCCGCGCCCTGCATCATCTTCATCGACGAACTCGATGCGCTCGGGCGGGCGCGCAGCCCGTTCGCGGGCTATGGCGGCGGTGACGAGAAGGAGCAGACGTTGAACCAACTCCTCTCGGAACTCGATGGATTCGATCCGCGCATCGGCATCGTTCTTCTGGCGGCGACGAACCGGCCGGAAGTGCTCGATCCCGCACTGATGCGGGCCGGCCGTTTCGATCGGCAGGTTGTCATGGATAGGCCCGACCGCAAGGGGCGCGAGGCGATCGTCAGGGTCTATCTCAAGAACATCGCGATTGCTCCCGACGTCAAGGCCGAGCAAATTGCCGGGATAACGCCCGGCTTCACTGGCGCCGACCTCGCTAATCTCGTCAACGAGGCGGCGATCTTCGCGACCCGGCGCAATGGCGACAAGGTAACGATGGACGATTTCACCAATGCGGTGGAACGCATTCTCGCGGGTTCAGAGCGGAAGGGTCGCCTGCTCAAACCGAAGGACCGCGAGCGTGTCGCCTATCACGAGATGGGACATGCGATCGCGGCGTCTTTCCTGAAGACGACCGATCCTGTGCACAAGGTATCCATCATTCCCCGTTCGATCGGCGCGCTTGGCTACACGATGCAGAGGCCGACCGACGATCGGTTCCTGATCACGGCGGCGGAACTCAAGGAACGCATGATCGCGCTTCTGGCGGGCCGGGCTGCGGAAGAAGTCATCTATGGCGAGGTTTCGACCGGAGCGGCCGACGATCTCGCCAAAGTCACGGACATCGCGCGGCAGAGCGTCGCCCGTTTTGGACTCAGCCGCGCCGTCGGACAGGCCGTGCTGGAGGAGCAGCGCTCGCAATATCTCGGCGACGGGCCTCCAGGCATGAAGCCCAAGGACTATTCCGAAGCGACGGCGCGCGAAGTGGACATCGCGGTGCGTGACATGATCGACGAAGCCTATGCGGACGCAAAGGATCTGCTTCGCGAACACAAGGAAGAGTTGCTGGCCGGTGTGAAGCTGCTTCTCGAAAAGGAAACGATCACGCCGGACGACTTTCCGCCGCTCAGGAAAGCGGACGAGGAGGACGAGATCGTCGAGGAACTTGCTCAGGAATCCGTTCAGCGTTGAACCGCTCTGGGCTACGCCCTGTCGCAAATATCTTGGAGCCGGTCGAGGAACGGTCGCTGCGCCGGCAGGATTTTCTCCCGAGCATCGGGCAAGGTGAACCATTCCGCGCGATCGACTTCCGGAAAGGTTCGCATGCGGCCGCTCCTCGGCGGCCATTCGATTTCGAACGTGTTGCTGTTGAGCGTGGCGGGATCGAAATCCCCCTCGATCGCAAAACCGGTGACTCGCTTTCCCGCCTTCTGGCGTATCTCGCCAAGAGCGAGCGACGGTCCGGAGGGGAGCATTCCCGTTTCCTCCGCGAATTCGCGCCGCGCCGCGACCTCGGGATCCTCCTCTTCCGGATGTTCTCCCTTCGGGATCGACCAGGCGCCGAAATCCCGCTTTTCCCAGAACGGGCCGCCGGGATGGACCAGCAGCACGCGGGTTTCGTCCCGCGTCCGGCGGTAAAGCAGAATTCCAGCGCTGCGGTTGACCATCTGTTCCTCCGTTCGGAGCGTCAAAAGTGAGGCTCGGCCAGGGCATGTCCGCCATGGAAAGAATGCGCTTCCATTCTATGGCAGGTTTTCCTTGACCATGATCTCCATCGGCAGGGGCGGCACGCCGTGAAGCGCCTCCACGCCGGCGCGGACATTGCGGAAGATCTGTAGCGTGTTGCGGATCATAGCATCCGGGCTCTGGGTAATAACAGCATCCATGACATCTTCGAGGAGGTAGGCGCGCGTATCCGCAGTCAGGCCATGGCCGATGAATACGACCCCGTGCGCACGCGCGCGTTCGCGTAGAGCACGCGCCACGCCATCCGACGAGCCGCCGACATTATAGATCCCGATCAGGTCCGGATATTCCGATAGCAGTGTCAGCGTGTGCCGGTAGTTCTCGTCGCGATTGTCGTGCCCTTCACGCACGCCGACGACCTTCAGCTTCGGATAGGCCTCTTCCATCAAGCCGAGGAAACCCATCTCGCGTTCCTCATGCGCGCGATAGGTGCGGCTCGCGGCAATCAGAGCGACATTTCCGGTTTCGGCCTTCGACAGGCGGCCGAGGAGATAAGCCGCGGTGCGCCCAACCGAGCGATTGTCGAGGCCCACATAGGCGGTGCGGCCGCAATTGGAAACATCGGACACGAGCGTCACCACGTGCTTGCCTCTTGCGCGCAGCGCCGAAACGGTCTCGCGGACGAGCGGATGATCGATGGCCATGAAGGCGATGCCGTCCGCCTTCTCGCCATAGCGTCTCAGCGCCTCCGTCAGAATCCTCGGATTGAAGCTGTCGATGAAGAAGCAGCGCACGGTCGCATTGGTGTCGGTCGGGTCGGCGGCCATCCGCTTCACCGTTTCGCCGAGCAACGCCAGATAGGGATTCGTGCCCGCCGGCAAGAGGAAGATGATCCGCATCGGCCGCGGGCGTAGCGTTCCCATCGCCTCCTCTTCCGACACATAGCCAAGATCGGCCGCCGCCTTCAGCACGCGCCGCGCGGTCAGTTCGCGCACGCCGCGGCGGCCGTTGAGGACGCGATCAGCCGTTGCCGGGGAAACGCCGGCGCGCGCCGCCACATCCGCGAGAACGGGTCCGCTGGTTTTCGGCATTCCCCCGATGATCCTTTTTTAAAAACAATCAAAACAAATCATTAAAATGAGTTTGACCGGATGCCAAGCACCTTTTAGCCTCCTATCAAATCGGGGTGGAGGAGTTCTGCGCCCGCAATAGCGATCGAGGGAGGATCGACGATGATCGACAGCCGCATAACGCGCCGCAGGATGCTCGCCCTAACGGGGGTGGCTACCGGGGTCGCCATCCTTGGCACGCCGCATATTGCCCGGTCGGCCGCGCCGGAATTCTCGCTCAAATACGGCAACAACCTGCCTCTTACCCATCCGCTCAATATCCGCGCCAAGGCAGCTGCCGACCGGGTGAAGGCCGAGAGCAAGGGACGGGTGCAGATCGACATTTTTCCGAACAACCAGCTCGGCGGCGACACCGATATGCTGGCGCAGGTGCGCAGCGGCGCCATCACCTTCTTCACACCCTCCGCGCTCGTGATCGCGACGCTGGTGCCGGTGGCGGCGATCAATGCCGTCGGCTTCGCCTTTTCCGACTACAAGGAGGTCTGGACGGCGATGGATGGCGGTCTTGGCGCCTTCGTCCGCGATGCGATCTCCAAAGTTGGCCTCCATGCGTTCGAGAAAATCTGGGACAACGGCTTCCGTCAGATGACCAGCAGCCGCGGCCCGATCGAAAAGGCGGCCGACATGGACGGATTGAAGATCCGCGTCCCCGTCAGCCCGCTGTCCATCGCCATGTTCAAGGCGCTGGGAGCCTCGCCGACCAGCCTGCAGTTCAGCGAAGTCTACACGTCGCTGCAGACCAAGATCGTCGATGCGCAGGAAAATCCGCTGCCGATCATCGATGTGGCGAAGCTTTATGAGGTACAGAAATACTGCTCGCTGACCAACCATATCTGGGATGGATTCTGGTTCATCGCCAACGGGCCGCAATGGCAGGGCTTGCCGCCGGAATTGCAGGAGATCGTGGCGAACGCGATCAACGATGCCGGCATGAAACAGCGGGACGACATCAAGACTTTCAACGAGACAGTTCAGAAGAAGCTGACGGAAAAGGGAATGGCCTTCAACAAGCCATCGCCGGACAGCTTCCGCGCCAAGCTGCGCCAGGCTGGATTCTACGGCGAGTGGAAGAAGCGTTTCGGCGACGAGGCGTGGGGGCATCTCGAAAGCGCGGTCGGCAAGCTCGCCTGAAACAGCGCGACAGTATGACGTCCGGCGAGGACGCCGGCCGTTTCGCTGCTGCAAAGCGGAGGATTGAGATGACCATGGCTGGGGACGACTCACTGTTCGTTTCGCGACCCGCGGCTGGAAAGGAGCGGTCGATCGCGTCCGGCCGCCACCTCTTCTTCACGCAGGCTGATCGTCTCCTTCATCTTGCCGTCGAGTGCGTCGCGGCCGTCCTGGTGCTTGCGGAAGTGTCGATCCTCGTCGCCGGCGTCTTCTGGCGCTATGTTCTCGAGGATCCCCTGATCTGGTCGGACGAACTCGCCTCAATCATCTTCCTGTGGCTCTCCATGCTGGGCGCCGCTATCGCGCTCCGGCGCGGCGAGCATATGCGTATGACGGGCGTGGTCGCCCGGCTTCCGAAGCGTGCCAGACCGCTTTTCGAGATGCTGGCGCTGACGGTATCGCTCGCTTTCCTCCTGCTTATCTTCCGCCCCGCTTATGATTATGCCAGCAGCGAAGCGATCATCGTCACGCCGGCACTCCAGATCAGCTCGGCCTGGCTCGCTTCGGCTCTTCCGGTCGGTGTCGGGCTAATGATCCTATCGGCGCTGTTTCGGCTTGCCGCTGCCGGGACGGGCCGAACCGTCGCGCTCGCGGTGGTGCTGACGGCGCTGGTGCTCGGCATCTTCTGGTTCGCCGGCCCTCTGCTGCGTCCTCTCGGCGAGGTCAATCTGGTGATCTTTTTTGTCGGCGTCGTCGGCGTTAGCGTCCTTGGCGGCGTGCCGATCGCCTTTTCCTTCGCCATCGCGACCTTCGGCTATCTTTCGCTCACCACCTCAACGCCGCTTGTCGTCATGGTCGGCCGTCTCGACGAAGGGATGTCCCATCTCATCCTGCTCGCGGTTCCGCTTTTCATCCTGCTCGGCGCACTGATGGAGATGACCGGGATGGCGCGCGCCATGGTGCAGTTCCTCATCGCAATCCTGGGCAATGTGCGCGGCGGTCTCTCCTATGTTCTGATTGGCGCGATCTATTTGGTTTCCGGCATTTCCGGGTCGAAAGTGGCGGACATGGCCGCCGTCGCGCCCGTCCTCTTCCCGGAAATGAGGAAACGGGGCGCGCCTCCGGGCGATCTTCTGGCGCTGCTCTCCGCAACCGGCGCGCAGACCGAAACCATTCCTCCAAGCATCGTGCTCATCACCATCGGCTCGGTTACCGGCGTGTCGATCGCCGCGCTCTTCACGGGCGGACTGCTGCCCGCCGCAGTGGTCGGGCTTGGACTCTGCCTTGTCGTTTGGTGGCGCGCCCGTCATCAGGAACCGGCTCCTGTCGAGCGGCGATCGAAATCGGAGATCCTCAAACTGGGCGTGATCGCGGTACCAGCGCTGGTCCTGCCCTTCATCATAAGGGCGGCCGTGGTGGAGGGCGTCACCACAGCGACGGAAGTATCGACGATCGGTATCGTCTATTGCGTGCTCGTCGGGCTGTTGGTCTATCGCTGCTTCGATTGGCGCCGCCTGGCGACGATCCTGGTCGATGTCTCATCGCTCTCGGGTACGATTATGCTGATCATAGGCGCGGCGACCGCCATGGCCTGGGGCCTTACCCAATCGGGTTTCTCCGGCGATCTGGCGCGCTGGATGTCGAGCGTTCCGGGCGGCGGCTACGGTTTCCTGGCGATCTCGATCGTCGCCTTCATGGTTCTCGGCAGCGTGCTCGAGGGCATTCCGGCCGTCGTTCTGTTCGGCCCGCTTCTTTTTCCGATCGCCCGGCAGATGGGCGTCAACGAGGTTCATTATGCCATGGTGGTGATCCTCTCCATGGGCATCGGCTTGTTCGCGCCGCCCTTCGGCGTCGGCTATTACGGCGCGGCGGCCATCAGCAAGATCCATCCGGATGAAGGCTTCCGATACATCTGGGCCTATATAGCGGCGCTCGTCGCCGGCCTCATCATCGTCGCCGCCATTCCCTGGCTTTCGACCGGATTCCTCTGAGCGCGCTTTCCGCCGCTCGATCCCTGATCATTGCAATAGAGCGAGAAATCGAATGAGCCGTTTCTTTGGCGAAATCCGACAGGCAGGCTATGTCGTCGACGAGATTGAGGAGGCGATGGCCTACTGGAGCCGCGAACTCGGCGTCGGCCCGTTCTTCTACAATGAACGCGTGCCGATCGAGAACTATCGCTACCGCGGCGAGAGCCACCCGGTCCACAATTCGGTGGCGCTGGCCAATTCGGGCCCGCTCCAGATCGAACTGATCCAGACACGCAACACCGCGCCGTCGATGTACCGTGATTTTCTTGAAGCGGGCCGTCTTGGTCTTCAGCATGTCGCCTACTGGACGGAGAACTTTGACGAGGACCTCGAACGTCTGACGCGCCAGGGATTCGAGGTGGTCATGAGCGGCGAGGTCGGACCGCGCGGCCGGTTCGTCTATTTCGACACCGAATATCACCCCGGAACCGTAATCGAGCTTTCGGAAGTCGTCGGTCCCAAAGGTCGCATGTTCGATATGATCCGCGAGGCCTCCAAGGGCTGGGACGGGTCCGATCCGGTGCGGCCGTTCCCTTCGCTCACCGGGAAGTGAGCATGACCAACCTGATCGAAGCCGAATATCTGATCGAAACGCCCCTCGAGCCCGAGAAGGTCGCTTCCATCATCGCCGGCGAACAGTCGAGCGGCACCTTCGTGCGCGTCGCCGGCGAAACGGACGAATTGCGTGAACGCGCGGCGGCCAGGGTCATTTCGGTGGAGGAGTTGGAAAGCCTGCGCGAGCCGACGCTTGCAAGCGCCTGGGTCAGGACTAAGAGGCTTTCCGGGCCTTTCCGGCGCGCGAGGGTGCGGATCGGCTTTCCGCCCGACAATCTTGGCGCCAACCTTCCCGCCCTGGCGGCCACCGTTACCGGCAATCTGTATGATCTGGGCGAAGTGACCGGCTTGCGGCTATTGTCGCTGGCGCTACCGGCCGGCTACCGTGCCGGTTTCGACTTTCCGGCCGCGGGCGTCGAGGGTACAAGGCAACGGACCAATGTCAGGGAACGCCCTTTCTTCGGCACCATCATCAAGCCTAATGTGGGGCTGCGCACCGAAGAGATCGCCGATCTGGTCGAAGGCCTTTGCGAGGCGGGCGTAGACTTCATCAAAGATGACGAGGTCGCCGCCAATCCGGCCTACGCACCGCTGGCCGAGCGGATCCCCGCCGTCATGGCCCGCATCCGCGGCTATCACGAACGCACGGGCCGCATCGTCACCATGGCCTTCAACATCACCGATGAAGTGGACGCCATGCGCCGCCATGCCGATCTGGTCCAAGTCGAGGGCGGCAATTGCGCCATGGCGAGCATGAACTGGGTCGGGCTTTCCGGACTCCAGACGCTGCGCCGCTCGACACCATTGATGATCCATGGCCACCGCAATGGTTTCGGCGGCTGGTCACGGCATCCGCTGCTCGGAATCTCCGTTCAGCCCTACCAGACGCTTTATCGCCTGACCGGTGTGGATCATCTGCATGTCCATGGCATCGGCGGCAAGTTCGCCGATGACGGCGAGGAGGTGGCGGCGGCTGCGCGCTCCTGCCTTCAGCCACTGGCGGGCGGCGACGTGCGCGACTGTGTGCTGCCGGTCTTCTCGTCGGGACAATGGGCGGGAACGCTCCCGCGGACATTCGAGGCGACAGGCTCGGCGGACTTCATATTCCTTGCCGGCGGCGGTATCCTCGCGCACCCTTCCGGCCCGGCGGCCGGCGTCGAAAGCCTGATGCAGGCTTGGGAGGCGGTCGCTTCCGGAGCACCGCTCGGGGAGCACGCCAAGCAGCGCCGGTCTCTCGCCGACGCGCTTTCTTTCTTCGGCAAGCGGTAAGCGCGTCGCGCTGCACGCCAAAGGCGATCCGCACGCGCCTTATCCGGCTTTGATCATCTCCATGAGCGCCTTGACCGCAACGGGATAACCCATGGGCCCAAGGCCGGCGATTACCGCCGTCGCGACCGTCGACACCAGCGAACGGTGGTAGATTTCCTCGCGCCGGTGGATGTTGGAGATATGCAGTTCGATGATCGGGCGCGGAAACATCTTCAAGGCGTCGAGGAGCGGGATGGAACGGAAGCTCAGTCCCGCCGGATTGATGAGGATGCCGGCCCCATCGTCGATCGCCTCATGCACCCAATCGACGAGTTGGTGTTCGGCGTTCGATTGATGAAAACGCAGCGGCCGGGCGCCGGCTGCTTCCCGGCACATCTTCTCGATCTCGGCAAGCGTGGTCTTCCCGTATATTTCCGGCTCGCGTGTGCCGAGGCGGTTCAGGTTGGGTCCGTTGAGAACGAAGATCGGTTGCGTCACATCGCTTCCTTTCAGCCTTGCTAACCGGCGTAGCCCATCAGCCGGGGGAGCCACAGCACCAGGCTGGGGAATACCGTGATCAAAGCGAGCGCCACGATCATGGCGAACAGGAAGGGCAAGACATCCATGACGATCGCCTTCAGCGGTTCGCCCGAGATGCGGGCCATGACGAAGAGAAGCAGCCCGTAGGGCGGCGTCACCAGACCGAGCATAATGTTGACCACCACGACGACGCCGAAATAGACGAGATCGATGCCCAGCGCCTTTGCCGTCGGGATGAGCACAGGGACGAAGATCAGCAGGATGGTCGTGCCTTCGAGCACGCAGCCGAGCATCAGCAGAAAGATGTTGACCAGGATCATGAAGCCGAGCGGCGACATGTGCCATGCATGGAGGAGAGCCGAAACCGTGTTGGGGATGTTCTCGACCGTCACAACATAGTTGAAGACCAGGGCGCCGGCGATCAGCATGCCGATCGATGCGGAAGTCCGGGCGCTGACGAGGATCGCCTGATAGAAATCGCGCGCACCGACGCTGCGGTAGAGGCCCGCTGAAATGACCAGCGCATAGGCGCCGGCGACTGCCGCGGCTTCGGTGGGAGTCGTAATGCCGCCATAGATGCAGCCGAGCAGGACCACCGGCATCATCAGCGACGGAAAAGCGCGCCAGCTGATGCCGGGCAGTTCCCGGATCGGGGTAGGGGGTTCGACGGGGAAATTCTTGCGCCGCGCGGTGTAAGCGACGATCGCCGCCTGGAAAATGGCCATCATTAAGCCGGGCACGACGCCGCCGAGGAAAAGATAACCGACCGATGCGTCCGAAACGAGCGCATAGACGACCATGGGGATGGATGGCGGGATGATCGGGCCGAGAACCGATGCGGCGGCGGTGACGGCGGCGGCGTAGCTGCCCGTATATCGGCCTTCACGTGTCATCATGGACTGCATGACCTTGCCGATGCCCGCCGCATCGGCGATCGCCGATCCCGACATGCCGGCGAAGATCACGCCCTGGAGGATCGTCACGAAGGCGAGCCCGCCGCGGAAGCGCCCGACGAAGGCATTGCAGAAGCGCATCAGCCGATCCGTCATCGAGCCGATGCTCATCAGTTCGGCGGCGAGGATGAAGAGCGGAACGGCCAGAATGACGTAATTGGAATACATGCCATTCAGTATCTGCTCGGCGGTCGTTCCCATATCGAGGTCGGCGAGCCACAGATAGAGGATCGAGGCAGCGATCATGCTGTGCCCGATCGGCAGGCCGAGCAGCGCCATTGTCACCGTAGCGTAGATGGCCGCCGAAAAGGGGCTCGCGAAGTTCATGTCTTCGGTTCCGTGTTCGGATCGGGTTCGAGTTCCTTCGGCGGGCCGCGGAAAAAGGCTTGCCACAGGAGGAAGAGATAACGGGCTATGATGGCCAGAGCGAAGGCGAGATAGATCGAATAGACGCGATTGAACGGAATGTTCAGATAGGCGGTCTTTTCGACCTTCATGAAGGTGACATAGCTCCAGATCGCCGGGAACGACATGATGTAGAGGATGAGCAGCATCACGGCGCCGACGACGAACATCGCCTTTCGCATCCGCTGGCCCGCCATAGCGTAGAGGAGGTCGAAGCGTATTTCTTCATTTTCGCGCGTGACGAAAGCCGCGCCGAACAGGACCAGCCATATCCAGAGGATGGCGGAAAGTTCGCTCGTCCAACCGACCGGGAAATTCAGGAGATAGCGCGCCACGATCTGGAAAAGGAATGCCGCGAACATCACCCCGATCATCAGCGCCAGAATGTTCTCGGCGCGGCGATGAAGCCAGCCCGCCAGCCGATGGATGCGCGTCCGTGTCACGATGACCTCGTCGATGAGAGAAAGCTCAGCCGCGGCGCATCGCCGCGACCGAGCATGGACGGCGTTCTACAGCGCGTTGATCTTGTCCAGCATCCCCTTCGGCCAGCTTTTGGCGAGGTCCGAGGCGAGATACATCTGCTGGGCATGCTTGCGGAAAGCGTCCACGTCGGGCTTGTAGAGCTTCAGTCCCTTGCTTTCGAAGGTGGAGGCCAGTTGCTTCTCGCGTTCCAGGTGCTTCCCGGTGCTCCAGTCGATCGCGTCGTCGGCCGCTTTCTGGAACTTCTTTTGCAAGTCCGGCGACATCTTCTTCCACACCTTGCTGGAAACAGAGAGGACGTCGAAGCCGATGAGGTGCGACGTCAGCACGATCTGCGACATGACTTCATAGAATTTCATGTTGTAGACGTTGGGCAAGGGATTGTCCTGGCCGTCGATGGCGCCTGTCTGGAGACCGGTGTAGACCTCAGCATAATCCATCGCCACCGGGTTCGCGCCGAGAGACTTGCCGAGGAACTGCCAGGCCTCGCCGCCGGGCATCCTGAGTTTGATGCCGGCCATGTCGGCGGGCGTCGTGATCTTCTTGTCCGGTTTCAAACCAACCTGCCGAACGCCGAAATAGGTGGGGCCGAGCACGCGAACGCCGAGCTTCTCCTCGGTCTGCTTCTTCAGGTCTTCGCCCATCTCACTGGCGAAGAACTTCTTCAGGTGATCCGTGTCGCGGAAGACATAGGCGGCGGTAACAATCGACCATTCCGGCATCTGCTTGGAATAGTCCTGCGGCGCGATGTTGCCCATTTCCAGGTTGCCGCGTTGCAGGGCGACGAGTTCGGTTCCCTGCTTGAACAGCGAGCCGCCGTAATAACCCTGGTAGTCGAAGTCGTCCTTGATGGCATCGGCGAACTTCTTCATCATTTCGGCGCGGATGTCCTGTTCGGAGAAGACGGCCGAGAAGCGCAGCTTCGGCTTGTCCTTCGCCAGCGCCGGAAAGGCGGCGGATGCCGCCAGAATGCCGCCTGCGGCAAGGGTCTGCCTGCGTGTGAGTTTCATATCGCTTTTCCTCCCTTGTTTGGAGCTACTGCTCCAGTTCCGTGCGCCTGAAGCGCGTCGATCCTGTCATGCGGCCGCCTCGAAATGGCGGATCATCGCATCCGCGTCCGGCTTCATGTCTGTGAAGAGTTCGAAGGCGCGGACGGCCTGATAAACCGCCATTCCAGAGCCGGGGATGGTGCGGCAGCCGATTTCCCCGGCGGCGCGGAGCAATGCGGTCCGTTCGGGAAAATAGACGATATCCGCGACCCATTGCCCGGCGGAAAGAAGCCTAGGCGGGAACGGCGTGCCGGGATAGCTCGCCATGCCGACTGGCGTGGCGTTCACTACGCCTTGCGCATCGGCGATTTCCGCTTCCACGTCCCGTGACGCTTCGATGTTTCGCTCCGAGCGGCTGCGCAGCCGGCCGGCCAGCGTCTCCGCCCGCTTCGCATCCCGGTCGATAATGGCGAGCCTGTCGACGCCGAGTTGGTCGAGCGCATGCGCTACCGCCGCGCCGGCGCCGCCGGCGCCGAACAGAACGACGCGCTCGATTGGCAGGGCGGGACCGGATTGCCGCAGGCTTTGCGCGAAGCCCCAGCTGTCAGTGTTATGGCCGACGCATTGGCCGTCGCGCATGACGACAGTGTTGACCGCGCCGATCAGATCAGCCTCGGGCGACAGCGCGTCCAGCGAGGAGATTACTGCCTGCTTGAAAGGATGAGTGACGTTCAGGCCGGCGAAACCGAGCTTCGATGCGGCCTGGACCATAGCCCCAATTTCCGAGTCGCCCAGGCCCAACCTACCGAAATCGATCGATACGTACCGGTAGGAAAGGCCGAGACGACGGCCTTCGCGTTCATGCATGACCGGGGAGCGTGAGCCCTCTATCCCCCGGCCCGCAAGGCCCACGATAATCTCATTCGGACCGCGGGAGGCGCTTGCGCCCTCGCCTACGAGTGCGCGCAGACGATCGAAGGTTGTCCCCCTCAATTCGTCCACGCGCTCCTCCCTGACCGGCTTCATTTGCCGTACTTGTTTTGACCGGACACGGACCGGTATATGGTGCAGTCCGGATCGCATGATGTACGAACTGGTTAGTTCTGTCAATAAAGCCGCAGAAGCGGAGATGCAGGCATATGAAATTGAAGGACAAATCGGAGATCCGTCCCACGCCGAATCGCGGCGGGACACGCAACTACGATCGCGAGGGAACAAGGCGGAATATACTGGAAATCGCCTCGGAGGAGTTCGCCTTGAACGGCCTTTCAGGCGCGCGCATCGACGAAATCGCCGCCCGGACGCGCGCCAGCAAGCGGATGATCTATTATTATTTCAATGACAAGGAAGGACTCTATCTAGCCGCCCTCGAGGATGCCTATCGGCTGGTGCGCGAGGGCGAGGCGAAACTGGACACCAGGGGACTGCCGCCGATCGAGGCGCTGCGGAAGCTGGTGGAGTTCACCTTCGATCACCATCAGAGTCATGAAGAATTCATCCGCATGGTGATGATCGAGAACATCCATCATGGCGAGTATCTCGACCGCTCCCGGGTGATCCGGGATCTCAATGCCCGCGCCATCGACAATATCGCCGAAATCTATTCTCGCGGCGTGGAAGAGGGTGTGTTCCGGAAAGGCCTCGACCCGCTTGAGCTTCACTGGCAGGTGAGTGCGCTCTGCTTCTTCAACGTCTCCAACCGCGCCACTTTCTCCAAGATTTTCGGGCACGATCTAAGCGCCGCAGAGAATGTCGGCGCCCTGCGCGGCAATGTGGTGGACATGGTGCTGCGCTATGTCACGTGCAATGAAAAGTTGGGCTGAAAGCCTTGCCTCCAGAGCTCGATGCATGGGCTTCAGTCGCGCCCGGCAGCCAAATTGCCGACGTTGGCATCTGTGGCCGCCAAGGGGGTACGCAACCTTCCCCGTAGCGACAGCCCGCCAAGGCGGGGCGCCGAACCGGACCTGCGGATTTCCCGGTTGTCATGACGGCCATTGTGACGATGCGACAGAATAGGCAGGCGGTCAACTCCACGAGGTCCATGATGAAGTAAACATTGCCATTCGCCGGCCGTCGCCATAATGTACGAACTGGTTCGTTTAATCATCTGGAGGAGCGGATGAAGACCTCCATCGCCACCGTTTCGATCAGCGGCGACTTCCGCGAGAAGTTGGCGGCGATTGCCGCCGCCGGTTTTGACGGCGTCGAGATATTCGAGACCGACTTCCTGGCCTTCGACGGGACGCCGGCGGAGGTCGGCCGCATGGTACGGGACCATGGGCTGGAGATCACGCTCTTCCAGCCCTTCCGCGATTTCGAGGGGATGCCCGAGCCCCAGCGCGTCCGCGCCTTCGATCGCGCTGAGCGCAAATTCGACGTTATGGGCGAACTCGGCACAGATCTGATCCTGATCTGCTCGAATGTTTCGCCGCTGTCGCTCGGCGGCGTCGACCGTGCGGCGGCGGATCTTGCCGCGCTGGGAGAGCGCGCCGCCCGCCGCGGCATTAGGGTGGGCTATGAGGCTTTGGCCTGGGGTCGGCATATCAACGACCACCGCGATGCTTGGGAGATCGTTCGGCGAGCGGATCATTCGGCGGTCGGCCTGATCCTCGACAGCTTTCACACGCTGGCGCGAAAGATCGACGTTAATTCGATCCGCTCCATTCCCGGCGATCGCATCTTCATCGTGCAGCTTGCCGATGCGCCGTTGATCGACATGGATGTGCTCTATTGGAGCCGGCACTTCCGCAATATGCCTGGCGAAGGCGACCTGCCGGTGGCCGATTTCATGCGCGCGGTCGCGGCGACCGGCTATGACGGGCCGCTGTCGCTGGAGATCTTCAATGACCAGTTCCGGGGCGGCTCGCCGAAATCGATCGCCGTGGACGGACGCCGTTCGCTGGTGGCGCTGATGGACCGGGTGAAGCGCGGGGAACCCGGTATCCGCATCGATGTTCCCGACATGCCGGACCGAATCGCGGTCGAGGGTGTCGAGTTCGTCGAATTCGCGGCGGACGAAACCGAGGCGGGCGACCTTGGTGCGCTTCTCTCGACAATGGGCTTTTCGCTTGCGGCCGCGCACCGCAACCGCGACGTGACCGTTTGGCGGCAGGGCCAGGCGGGCGGCATCAATATCGTTGTCAACACCAGCCGCGAGGGCTTCGCGCATTCCTCCTATCTCGTCCATGGCACCAATGCCTATGCCATCGGCCTGCGCGTGGCGGATGCGAACGCAACTGTCGAGCGGGCCCGCGCGCTTGGCGCCGAAACTTTTGCCGAGCAACGCGGGGAGGGGGAGCTTGCCATCCCCGCGATCAGGGGCGTCGGCGGAGGCGTCATCTATTTCATCGACGAAGCGCTCGCCCGCGTCTGGGACGTCGAGTTCGAGCCGGTCGGAACGTCGGCGGGGAACGGCGCCGGCCTTTTTGCAATCGACCATGTCGCGCAGACCATGAACTATGAGGAGATGCTGACCTGGCTGCTTTTCTATACGGCGATCTTCCAAACCTCGAAATCGCCGATGGTGGACGTGGTCGATCCGGCCGGGCTGGTTCGCAGCCAGGTGGTGGAAAGCCCGGATGGCGGCTTGCGGCTGACGCTCAACGGCGCGGAGAACCGCAAGACGCTCGCCGGCCATTTCATCGCGGAGAGCTTCGGCTCCAGCGTGCAGCACATTGCCTTCGCTACCAATGATATTCTTGAAACGTCAACACGACTGGCGGGCCTCGGCTTCCGGCCGTTGGAAATCTCTCCCAACTATTATGACGATCTCGAAACCCGTTTCGATCTCGCGCCTGAAATGATCCAGAAGCTCAGGTCGGGCAACATCCTCTACGACCGCGACGAGAAGGGCGAGTTTTTCCAGTTCTACAGCCGCAATTTCGGCGAAGGTTTCTTCTTCGAAATCGTCGAGCGCAGGAATGGCTATGGCGGCTATGGCGCTCTCAACGCCCCCTTCCGCATCGCCGCCCAGAAGAGGGCAATGCCGCCAAAGGGAATGCCGAGAGCGCTATAATGGCCGCTGCTTTCCAGCGCACGCCTGACAGCCTACAAACCGTCAAATCCGTTTCGTCAGCCAATCCGCCAACGATGGGCGGTATGCGCCTGACCGGCCTACAAACGGCTCGGCGGCGCACATCGAATTGAGAACGGCTTCCGCCGTTGCTTCCGCCGCTGCCTGGAAAAGCACGTCGATCAGTTTCTCATTGAGGATGCGCTGGGCGAGAAACGCTTCTTCGCCATCATGAGGAACGATTGCCTTCGGGTTGAAACCAATGGCGATGTCGCCGCTGCCGTTTCCCCAGAAAGAACCGAGCCTGGCAAGGCCTGCCGCGCACCGCTTCGTCACACGCGCCAATTGTCGGTGCTCGAGATCGACATCGGTGGCAAGGACGATAATGACGGACCCGTTTTCGCCCCTTGCAGAATCGTCCGCAGGCGTCGGCCGTCTTCCGTCGGGCAATATGAGATCACCGGCGCGGCCGAAATTGGAGAGAACGAGAATGCCGAGATGGCGATCTTCGCCGCCTAGTATCAGGCGGCGGGAGGAGGTGCCGATACCGGCCTTGAACCCGAAACAGCTCATACCTGTGCCCGCGCCGACGCTGCCCTGCGCGACTGACCGGCCGGCGTCCGCGATAGCGGCGCGCGCATCCTCTTCGGTCACGGCAAGCGCCTGGATGTCGCTCAGCGCGCCGTCATTGCATTCGCACACGACCGGATTGACCGTCGCCGTCTCGTGGCCGATATCGGGATTGAGGTCGATCGCCGATCGGATCAGCGCGGTGGCGCAGGCGCTGACGGAAAAGGTGTTGGTCAGCAGGATGGGCGTTTCGATCGTGCCGAGCTCATTAATCTGGATGAGGCCCGTACTCTTGCCGAAACCGTTGATCACGTCCGTCGCGGCGCGGACCTTCTCCCGATAAAGATTGCGGCCATGCGGCAGGATGGCCGTAACGCCGGTATTGACGTCGCCCGACCGCAAGGTGCGATGCCCGACCAGCACGCCGGGAACGTCGGTGATCGCGTTGAGAGCGCCTGTCGGCAGCGTTCCGCAAGCAATCCCGAAATCCCTGGCAAGCATGCGTTAAGCTCGCCGCAGGCGATCGCTCGCGATGCCGAAATGGCAGATCGCCTCGCCGATTTTCGCCTTCCGGCTGGGGAAGATGATGAAGCCGGAGGTCCGGGCCACAACCATTTCACCATTGGCGCGGCGCGCGATCGGACTGCCGGCGGCCACCGCATCGCCCGTCTTCCAGTCGCCTTCGAGCTTGTCCCCTTCCGCTTCGCAGATGATGACCTCGTTCATATGGATGACCGATTTCACCGGCGATACGGGTCGTTCCGCATCGATCAGCGAAAGCGTGGCGAGTGCGTTGGCGATGGCGTGATAGGCCACTTTCGCGGACGCCGGATCGTCATGCGAGCCGCATTCGATGGTCGCGCCATAGCCGCCGCAAAACCGCATATATTCCGTCGTTCCATAGCCTTCCATCGGCGACAGGGACGGAAGACCGAGCCGGTCGCGTACAGCGATCAGCTGCGCGTAGTTCTCCAGCCAACCATAGATGATCGTCGGTACGCCGAGACGGGCGGCGAAATCAGCCTCGACCGCCGCGGAGCGGAAGGGCTCCAGCGGACCGGTATTGTTTTCCGGCCCGAAGAAGATGAACGGTTCGCCTTCGCCGCTGAAGGAATGAATGTCCAGAAGCACGTCATGCGCGCGCAAAAGAGCGCAGAGACGGTTGCCGACCCGATCCTCGTGATCGCGAGGCACCGGCTTGTCATGCAGATCGCGATTCAGATTGCGGTCGCCCTCGCGCGTGCGCTGGCGATAGGCCTTGGGGTTGGCGACAGGCACAAATGTGACCGACCCGCGGCGGATCGCCAGCTTTCCCGCACGGCAATCCTCGATCGCCCGCCGGATCGCATTCGGCCCGCACGTTTCATTGCCATGGACGGCGCCGAGAATCAGGAGGCGCGGGCCCGGCTGCAGCCCCGCGAAACATATGCTCTCCAGCGGGGCATCGTCGATCGCCGTCGGGTTGTTCAGGTCGGTCATGCTCGAATCAATCTCCTAGGCAAGTTCGCGGGCCCGCCGGCAGCGAACGAGATGGCCGTCCTCGATTTCGTCCAGGTTCGGCGTCGGCGGTTGTCGGCAGATATCGATGGCGTGCGGACAGCGCGGATGAAAACTGCAACCCGACGGCGGATCGATCGGGTTCGGAACTTCTCCTGGTATCTTCGCACCGATGCTGTTGCCGAACGGATCGGGGATCGCCGCGATCAGGGCGCGTGTATAAGGATGGCGCGGCCGTGTGAAGATTGTCTGCCAGTCGGCCGTCTCGACGATGCGGCCGAGATACATCACCGCGACGCGGTCACTCATATGCTCGACCACGCCCAGGTCGTGGCTGATCATGACATAGGCGAGTCCGAGCGAATCCTTCATTTCGAGCAGGAGGTTGATGATCTGCGCGCGAATGGAGACGTCGAGCGCCGAAACCGGCTCGTCGAGCACGATGATCTTGGGTTTCAGGATCAGCGCGCGGGCAATGCCGACGCGCTGGCGCTGACCGCCCGAGAATTCATGCGGATAGCGGCGTCCCTGTTCGGGTCTAAGACCGACCCTGGCGAGCACCTCGGCGATCCGGTCGTCGATTTCGCTTTTTGTGGACACCCCGTGAAGGCGGAGCGGCGCCTCCAGCGTTTTGCGCACGGTCTGGCGCGGATTGAGCGAGGAATAGGGGTCCTGAAAGACAATCTGAGCGACGCGAGCGCGCTTGCGGCGGTCGATGCCCGGCGCTGAGATATCTTCGCCGTCGAGGATGATCCGGCCGCCGGTTGGCGATTGCAGCCCCATGATCGAGAGCGCAACGGTCGATTTTCCGCAGCCGGACTCGCCGACGAGGCCGAGGCATTCGCCGGAGCGCAGTTCGAGATCGACGCCGCTCACCGCATGGACGACACGTCGGCTACCGAACAAGCCGCTGCCCAGCGGAAACTCGACCTTGAGATCTTCAACCTTGAGGATAGAAGAAGCCGCGTCAGCCATGATGATGGCACCTCACGAAGCCGCCATCATCGAGCGTCGTCGGCCCGGGATCGGTCGCGACGCAGATTTCGGTGCGGAGCGAGCAGCGCGGATTGAAGCGGCAACCCTGAGGAAAATCGACGACCGACGGAACGACGCCACTGATTTCCTGCAGCGTCTTGCGTCCATATTTCGCGCGCGCGCCGAGGAGGGGAAGGGAGGCGATGAGTCCCTTGGTGTAAGGATGCCGCGGTCCGCGGAAAATTGTCGAAGCGTCCTGCTGCTCGACCAGCCGCCCGGCATACATCACTCCGACGCGCGAACACATATTGGCGATAAGTCCGAGATCGTGGCTAATCATCATGACGGCGGTGCCGCGTTCCGATGAAAGGTCGCGGATCAGTTCGAGGATTTCGGCCTGCACGGTGACGTCGAGCGCCGTGGTCGGCTCGTCGGCCAGAAGCAGATCGGGATCGCAGGCGAGTGCGATGGCGATCATCACCCTCTGGCGCATGCCGCCGGAAAGCTGGTGCGGATAATCCCTGGCGCGGCGTTCCGGCGCCGGCACGCGCACACTGCCGAGCGCCTTGACGGCGAGACGTTCGGCTTCGTGCCATGTCGCGCCCTTGTGCAGGACGAACATTTCCGCAATCTGGCGTCCGACCGGCGAAAGCGGATTGAGCGCTGTCATCGGCTCCTGGAAAATCATCGCGATGCGGGCGCCGCGTAGGGCTCGCATCCGCCCGGGCGAGACCTTGGCCAAATCCTCGCCGTCGAACAGGATTTGCCCATCGCCGAGGCCGAGCGGCGGCTTCAGTAGGCCAATGATCGTCAGCGCTGTGATGCTCTTGCCGCAGCCCGATTCTCCGACCAGTCCGAAGGTCTCGCCGCGCCTGATGGAAAACGACACATCCTTGACCGCTGAATAGGAAGCGCCATCGAGACGAAGCTCGATGCACAGCTTCTCGATCCTGAGAAGGGTGTCGTCGTTCATGTCCTGCGGGTCCTGGATTGCGGATCGAGAATATCGCGGAGTCCGTCGCCGAGGAGGTTGAGGCTGAGCACGGTCAGGAAGATGGCGAGACCTGGAAAGATGGAGATCCATGGCGCGGTCGTCATCTGGTCGCGGGCGTCGGAAAGCATGCTGCCCCAGCTTGGGAAGGGCGGCTTGATCCCGAGGCCCAGGAAGGATAGCGCCGCCTCCGAAAGCACGGCGCTGCCCATCCCGAGCGTTCCGATGACGATGATCGGCCCGAGTATGTTCGGCAGGATTTGAGTCAGCATGATGCGGATGTCGCCATAGCCAAGCACCTTCGCCGCCTGGATATAGCCCTGCGATTTGAGTGACAGGGTCGAAGCGCGCGACAGGCGGCAGGTGAACGACCAGTTCGTCAGGCCGAGCGCAATGAGCAGGCTCGTCAGCCCAGGGCTGAGGATCGCCATGATGGCGAGCGCGAAGATGAGCGAAGGGATCGCCAGCGTCATGTTCGTCAGTCCGTTGATGACATCGTCCCACCATCCGCCCCAATAGCCGGCCGAGAGGCCGAGGCAGACCCCGATGATCGAGTTGATGAGCTGCGAGCCAATACCGACGGTTAGCGAGACGCGGGCGCCGTAGAGTACGCGGCTGTAGATGTCGCGCCCCTGATCGTCCGTACCGAACCAGAACTGATGGTCGGGCGGCAGGCTGGAATTCATCAGGTCGGCGCCCATGATCGGATCGCTATGGGCAAGCAGCGGCGCGAAGATGCCCGCCGCCAGGATAAGGGCGAAGAGTATTCCGCCGATCCACAGATTGGCGTGAAATTTGGACGGGAGCCTAATCGTACTTAATCCTCGGATCGATGATCGCGCAAAGGATGTCGACGATCATGTTGACTAGAAGGAAAAACAGGACGACGAGCAGGATACAGCCCTGGACGACGGGAATATCCCTCAGAGCCACGCTGTCGACCATCAGCGAGCCGATGCCCGGCCAGGCGAACAGCTTCTCGATCACGACCGCCTCGCCGATGACTGCTCCGAACTGCAGACCCACCGTCGTCAGGATGATGACGAGCGCGTTGCGCGCCAGATGCCATCTGACGACCTTCATCTCGCTCATGCCCTTGGCCCGGGCCGTCCTGACGAAATCCGCATTGAGAATGTCTAGAACGGCGGCGCGCGTGGTGCGCGCCAGAAGCGCCATCGGCGCTACGCCGAGCGCGATCGACGGCAGGATCAGGTGTTTCAGCCCGCCATTGCCGTAGCCGAAGCTCGGTAGCCAGCGCAAAGTGAGCGCAAAGAGATACATCATCAGAAGGCCGAGCCAGAATTTCGGCACGGAAAGGCCCGATACGGCAGCCACCATGGAGCCGCTGTCGAGAAAACTTCCAGGCCTCAGCGCGGCGAGGAATCCTAGCGGGACGCCTAGAACGACAGCAAAGAACATCGCGCCGCAGATCAGCTTGAAGGTCGGCCAGGAGCGTGCAGCCAATTCTTCGGCGACGGGACGTCGAGTCCGGAAGGACGTGCCGAGATCAAGACGCACCAGATCGCCGACATATTTGCCGAAACGGACATAGACCGGGTCGTTAAACCCGAACTCCTTGTTCATCCGCTCGATCACCTTCGAGTCGAGCATGCCCCGCCCGTCCGACCCGACGCTCGAGGCAAAAGTGCCGGGGATAACGCTGAACAGGACGAAGATCAGCAAAGCTACCGCCAGCAAGATCGGCACCATCTGTATCGAGCGTCGAACCAGAAAGGACAGCATTCGCGTTCCCCGAGGCGGCCGCCCGCCGAAATCGACGGGCGGTCGGGCCTTGTTCTAGTTGGCCGCGGGAGAGGACTTGTCGACCCACAGGTCTTCGTAGTTCTGCACGGCGAGATCGACGGGGTCCGGCTGGAGGCCATGCAGCCAAGGCTGATAGGCCATGACTGCCTTGTTGCAATCGAAGAACCAGTATGGCGCATCGTCGCGGACGATGGCGTTGATCTTCTTCAATTCGTCGAGGCGCTTGCCGGAATCTCCCTCGTTGCTGGCTTCCTTAAGCAGCTTGTCCACTTCCGGATTGCTGTATTTGGTATAGTTGCAGGCCGATTGCGGGGTCGCGGAGTCAAAGCATTTCAATGCCGCAAGCGGGTCAGGCCCGGTCGATAGCGACCACATGAACGCCTGGAACTTCCCGTCGCGCACGGTTTGCGACAGGATCGACCCGTCGACCGGCTTGATGCTTACCTTGATGCCCACTTTGGCCAGCATCGGCACGATCGCCTCGATGATCGGGACGCCCCAGCTTTCGTTCGACGTCGCGATGACCTCGAAGGAGAAGCCGTCGGGATAGCCTGCTTCGGCGAGCAGCTTCTTCGCCTTGGCGGGATCGTAAGGATAGGGCTTCAGGTTCTTGTCATAGGCCGAGGACGAGGGCGGCAGCCAGCCGGTGGCCGGATAGGCCTTGCCCTTGGCAAGGCGCTTGATGATCAGTTCCGAATTGATCGCGTAGTTGATCGCCTGGCGGACGCGCTTGTCGGAAAAGGGCTTGTAGTCCGGATTGAGGCCCATGACGCGGGTATAAAGTTCCGCCACCTCCAGCATATGCTTCGACAAGTCGGGATCGGCTCCATAGGCCTGGTATTGTGCCGGTCCGAGGATAGAGGTGTCGATCTCCTGGTTACGAAAGGCCACATTGCGCGCCGAATCCTCGCCCATGGGCGTGATCACGATCTTGTCGGCATGCGGCAGGCCCGGTTTGTAATATTTGTCGAAGCGCTCGAACATCATGCGTGAGCCGGGAACGTATTCGACGAATTTGAACGGCCCGAGACCAATCGGATGGCTTGCGAACCCTTTTTCCTGCGCCTCCTTGGCCGGGTAGATCGACGTTGTTATCTGGTCCAGGGAAAAGCCCGGTTGAACCTTGTCCGTCAGCGTGACTTCCAAGGTGAAATCATCGATCTTCTTCAACCCCGAAATGGTCTTTGCCTTGCCCTGTTCGACATCGGCCGCGCCCTTGATGATGCGGATATAGCGCGCGCCGGGATAGGCCTTGGTGCCGTCCATGATGTGATTGTAGGTCCAGATGATATCGTCCGCCGTCATCTTCCGACCGTTGTGGAAATAGGCGTCCTTGCGCAGGCTGTAGGTATAGACGAGCCCGTCATCCGAAACTTTTACCGCGGTCGCGAGTTCAAGCACCGGCTTGTTCTGCGCGACATCCCAGCTGTAAAGGGCGCGATGCATCGCCTGAGCCCAGATTTCGTCCTGCGTCCGGTTCGACGAGAGGATGTCGAGGCCGGCAAAGCTCGATCCATAAGGCGCGGTGTAACGGATCGTGCCGCCATTTCGCGGCGACTGCGCGTAGGCCGCGCCCGTCAGCGACAGGGCGAGCGCCGCGGTTGCTATCACAAGTTTATTGAACATTGAATGTCTCCCATCGGCAGTTTGTTCTTAAGATCATGATCCGATCACGTTGAATCGCATCATGATCTTAACTCTTTGTTTGAGCTTGATCTTTTTGGAAAACCGGAACCACTTTTCCGGATCATGCTCTAACCAATAGCCTGGAGCGAGTCCTCCCGACCTCCTTCATGTGTTCAAAAGCTGCTTCCTATCCCCCATTGCAAATTGGCCCTCTTGCCCGCGGCTTTGCCGCGTTTTCTTATTGTTGCGCTGCGCGGTCATAGACGACCTTGCCGCCGAGGATCGTCAGATCGCAGCGTGTGTCGTTCAGGATCTCATCCGGCGTCGCCGTCAGAAGATCGCGCGAGAAGACGGCGACATCCGCGAGAAAGCCGGGCGCGAGCCTGCCCTTTACGTCCTCCAACTTCTGCGAGAACGCGCCGAATTCGGTGTAGGCCTGCAAGGCCTCCTCGATCGACACACATTCGCGCTCATCCATGACCGTGCCGCGCCATGTCTTGCGCGTCAGCATCGCATGAAGGTTCGGGAATGGATCGGGCTCGCAGACCGGCGCGTCGCTACCCGTCGGCGGCTTCAGCCCGAGCTTCATCCAGGTCGCCAGGGGATAACTCGAAAGCGAGCGCTCCGGCCCGAGAACCGAAATATAGGCATCGCCGAAATCATGGATGAACGCCTGCTGCGGCGACGGATAGATGCCGGCCTTGACCATGCGGCGATTGTGCTCGGCCGTAGCGAAGCCGCAGTGCTCGACGCGATGGCGGCGGTCCGGATCCGGGTGCGCGGCGAGCGCCTTTTCATAGGCGGTGATCAGCTGTTCGATCGCCGCGTCACCGATCGCATGGCAGGCGAGCTGATAGCCCTTCTCGTGCAGGTCCATGACCATCCATTCGAGTTCCTGGGTCGGGATCATCTGCACGCCGGTGACATCGTCACCGCCGAGATAGGGCTTCATCATCCAGGCCGTCCGTCCGCCGGCCGAGCCGTCGAGGAAAAGCTTCACCGCGCCGATCGTCAGCATGTCGTCGCCGGTGCCGGAGATCAGGCCGGCCTCGAAACATTGTGGCACGATGCTGCGATCCGAACTGCCGAGCAGCGTCAGCCAGGTCCTGACCGGCAGTCGCCCGTCGCGCTTCGCCCTGTGATAGGCGGCGATCTCGCCGAAGCCGGCACGCTGGCCGACCGCAGCATCCATGCAACTGGTGATGCCGAGCGATAGGAGATGCTTTCCGGCGCGCTCGATCGCGCTAACCACGCTCTCTTCGTCAGGCGTTGGAATGGCGGCCCAGACGGGAGCGGCGGCATCTTCCGCGAGCAATCCCGTCAGGCGGCCATCCTGCCGTTCGATAACGCCGCCAGCGGGGACTTCCGACCCTTCATCAATCCCGGCGCGCTTCAGGGCAAGCGAGTTGCAGATCTGCACATGGCCGCAGGTGCGGATCAGGAAGACGGGGTTATCCGGCGCGGCGCGGTCGAGTTCGTCCCGGTGGGGATGACGCCCGACATCGAGCTTCGTCTGGTCGTAGCCGCGCGCGAGGATCCATTGGCCGGGCGCACTCTCAGCCGCCCTTTGGCGGATAGCATCGAGCAGGCCATCGAGGGTCGGCACAGTGGTCGGCTTGGCATCGACCCAGTCCATGACCATGCCGAGCGAGATCAGGTGGAGATGCGCATCGTTCAGCCCCGGCATGGCGAGCCGTCCGTCGAGATCGACGATCCGGGTCTTTGGCCCGGCGAGCGCGGCTATCTCCACGTCCTTTCCCACCGCCAGAACGCGCCCCTGCCAGATGGCAAGCGCTTCGGCGACCCCTTCCTTGCGGCCGCACCAGATC
>DASZUG010000004.1:0-2232 GCA_035547755.1 Rhizobiaceae bacterium | reverse complement strand
ACCATCTCGTCCGCATCGTAATAGCGATAGGCCAGCGGATTGCCGCTCTCCGGCCCCTCATACCGTACCGGAGAAATGTCGCCGAAAAAACCGCTGGTCATAGGTCTGTTCCATCCATCAATAGGGAAAAATCTTATCGGGTTTCGAGACGCGCCAAAAACGTCTCCAGTTCCTTGGGGTCCATGCGCACGATGTGCTTTTCCTCGGGATAGGCCCGGCTCTCCACATCCGCGACATATTCCCTGAAGGCGGCGATGCGCTCCGCCTGCAGCCGGTCATATTCGGCGGCGAAATCGCGGTAGATCTTGGAATGGCGCGGCATGTGCCCGCGATTGACGCCCAGAATATCCTCTGCAAACAGATATTGCGCGTCGCAGCCCGTGCCTGCGCCCATCGAGAGCATGAAGAGCGAGGTCCGCTTCGATATGGCCTCGGCGACCTCGACCGGTACGACCTCGATCTCGGCGCCGAAAGCGCCTGCCGCCTCCAATTGTCTCACCGCCTCCATGATTTGCATGGCGCTGTCGGCTGTCTTGCCAACAGCCTTGTAGCCGCCGGTCCATGTCCGACGCGAGGGGATGAGCCCGACATGGCCGATGACCGGGATCGCTTCGTCGGCCATTCGCTTGATCGTCGCGTAGCTGGCGCTGCAATAGACCGCGTCGGCGCCAGCCTTGATCATCCTGAACGACCAGCGGACGAAATCGTCGGCGGTGCCGATCTCGTAATAATTGTCGCCCGGCATCGAAAACAGCGTCGGTGCGACATCGCGATATTCCGGATTGAGGATCAGCTCCGGCGTGATCGAAACGATGTCGATCCCCGCCTTTTCCGCCGCCTCCGCCTCTTCCATCGACGTGACGCGCAGCATGGTCAGCTGCCGCTTGCCCTTCATCGCGCGCAGATCGGCAATCGTCGGTCTCTGGCGGTTCGTCATGCTTTGTCCCTTCTATGCGGCCAGCAATGTCTTCAGTTTGGCTTCGGGCGCTGCGAGCCTGTCGCGCGGCGGAGAGGCGCGGCGCGCAATCAGCATCTCGGCGAGGCGGATATCCCTTGCGATAGCGTTTCCGGGGCCGATGCCGCTCGCCGCGACCAGCCGTCCGTCGGCGGCGAGATGGAAGAGGATCAGCGCGCCGTTGCCCATGTCGCGGCGCACCGTTTCCCGGCCTTCGTCGGTCAGGCCTGCGATCTGCAGGCCGAGATCATACTGGTCCGACCAGAACCACGGCACGGCGGCGTGCGCCTCCTTGCTACCCAGCATGTTGCGCGCGGCCAACGCCCCCTGCTCCTGCGCGTTCCGCCAGGCCTCGAGCCTGACACGGCGACCGCTGTAGAGGACGAGCGGAAAGGAACAGCAGTCGCCGGCGGCGAAGACGGCGGGATCGTCTGTCTGGAGAAAAGCATCGACAGCGATGCCATTCTCCACGGCCAAGCCCGCGCGCTCGGCAAGTGCTGTCTCGGGAACCGCGCCGATGCCGATCAGGGCGATGTCAGCTTCGATCGCCACGCCATTGTTCAGCCGCACCTTTATCCCTGCCGCCGTTTCCGTGAGAGTTTCGATGGATACCCCACAGTGCAGATGCACGCCGTGGGCGGCATGTCTGGCATCGATGATGCCGGCGATCTCTTCGGGAACGCCGCGCATGAGAATCCGCGGCTGTGCTTCGAGAACCGTAACAGGACAGCCGAGCTGGCGCGCCGCCGCGGCGAGTTCCAGCCCGATGAAGCCGCCGCCGACGACGACGAGGCGGACACCACGATGAAGATGAGTGCGGATCGCCAGCGCGTCGTCGAAGGTCCGGAGGGTAACGCATCGACTATTGTCCGCGACTGCCGGCAGACGACGCGGCTGGCAGCCGGTCGCCAGCAGGAGCTTTTCGTATGGCAGGCGGAGGCCGTTTCCCAACACGACATGCCTGGCTTGCCGAACGATCGCGGCGGCTTCCGATCGGGCAAGATGGTCGATCCCGGCCTTTTTCAGGCGGTCTTCATTGATGACGATACGCGCCGCCGGATGCTCCGTGCCCAGCATCAGATCCTTCGACAGCGGCGGCCGCTCATAGGGCAAATGCGGTTCGCGACCGATAAGCGTGACCGGACCGTCATAGCCCTCCTCGCGCAGGGTCAGCGCCGCCCGCGCACCGCACTCGCCCGCGCCGACGATCACCATGCCGGGTTCAGATGCCATGGAAGCCCTCCACCGCCCGTCAATCGATCCGGATCATGATTTTG
>DASZUG010000003.1:0-86400 GCA_035547755.1 Rhizobiaceae bacterium | reverse complement strand
CATGAGCCTTCTCCCCGGTGTCCTCGAAGACCAAACGGTCTTCAGCCGGTTCAAGCGTACAGCCGAACGTTTTCCCGAGCGGCCGTTCATCGTCGTGCTGCCCGAGACCGCTGCGGCTTACGGGATCACCGCAGGCGAGATCGGCTATGGCGAGGCCCTTGCGCGGGTAAAGGCGCTGGCGGACGCCTATCGCGCGGCGGGCTATGGCGTCGGCCATCGCGTCGGCCTGCTCCTGCAGAACCGGCCGGATTTCGTGTTCCACTGGTTCGCGCTCAATTCGCTTCGCGCGTCCGTCGTGCCGATCAATCCCGATCTCAGGGCGGCGGAGCTTGAATATCTGATCGCCCATTCGGAGATGCTGCTCGCGGTCGCGATTCCCGAGCGCGTCGATGATCTGAAGCAGGCGGCTGCGGCCGCCGGCGTCTCCTTGCAGGTGATGACACCCGATTTGACGCCGCCGAATGCGGTTCGTCCCGCTGAAGCGGACGCCAATCTCACCCGCACAAGCGAATGCGCGCTGCTCTACACGTCGGGCACCACGGGCAAGCCGAAGGGCTGCGTGCTCGACAACAGCTATTTCCTGCTTGCCGGCGAATGGTACGCGACCGTCGGCGGGCTTTGCACGCTCAACGTCGATCCGCCCGAACGCATGCTGACGCCGTTGCCGCTCTTCCACATGAACGCCATGGCCTATTCGCTGCTCGCCATGGTGACGGTCGGCGGCGCGATCGCCGTCCTCGACCGCTTCCATCCGCGAAGCTGGTGGGCGAGCGTCAAGGCCTTCGACGCGACGATCGTCCATTATCTTGGCGTCATGCCGGCCATGCTGATGTCGGCGTCGGCCGATCTGTCGGACAAAGCCCATAAGGTCCGTTTCGGCTTCGGCGCCGGCGTCGATCGCGGCCTGCACGCGCCTTTCGAGGAACGCTTCGGCTTCCCGCTGCTCGAAGCCTGGGCGATGACGGAAACGGGCGCGGGCGCCGTGGTCATTGCCAGCGAGGAGCCGCGCCAGATCGGCAGCAACTGCTTCGGCCGACCGAAGCCGGAGGTGGAGCTGCGCATCGTCAATGATCAAGGTAGCGAAGCAAATGTCGGCGGGCCGGGCGAACTGCTCGTGCGCCATGCCGGCGACGATCCGCGTAAAGGCTTCTTCCGGGAATATCTCAAGGACCCGGAGGCGACGGCGGCGGCGTGGCAGGATGGCTGGTTCCATACGGGCGATGTCGTCAGCCGCGACGGCGACGGCCAGTTGCATTTCGTCGACCGCAAGAAGAACGTCATCCGCCGCTCGGGCGAGAACATTTCGGCGGTCGAAGTCGAGAGCGTGCTGGCCCGGCATCCTTCCGTCGCGCAGGTGGCAATCGCGCCGACGCCAGACCCGGTGCGCGGCGAGGAAGTCGTCGCACTGATCGTTCCGAAAGAAGGCGATGCGGGACCGCTCCTTGCCGAGGAAATCGTGCGCTACTGCCTGACGCGCCTCGCCTATTACAAGGCGCCGGGCTATGTCGCTTTCGTCGAGCGGATACCACTGACCTCGACGGAAAAGATCCAGCGCGGCGCCTTGCGCGCAGCGGTCGAAGCGGCGATCGCCGGGAGCCGCGCCATCGACACTTGCCACCTCAAGAAACGGACGGCCTGAGAATGGCCGGCTCAGGAAATCCGCGCCGCGGCTACCATGACGTCGCCGTCGCCGTGCCGGTGACGGTGCCCTATGAGCGCTATTCGATCCAGCCGGCGCATTGGTGGATCGCGCGGGCATTGAAGGATTTGACGGAGCGCGCCGGCATCCGCCCGACCGATCTCGACGGCCTCTCCGTCTCCAGTTTCACCCTCGTTCCGGACACGGCGGTCGGCCTGACCCAGCATCTCGGCCTGACGCCGCGCTGGCTGGACAATATTCCGATGGGCGGCGCAAGCGCGGTGGTGGCGCTTCGCCGTGCGGCGCGCGCTGTAGAAGCAGGAGACGCCTCGATCGTCGCCTGCGTCGGCGGCGACGCCAATCACGTGGATTCCGTCCGCAAACTGCTCTCCTCCTTCTCGCGCTTCGCGCAGGATGCGAGTTATCCCTATGGCTATGGCGGGCCGAACGGCTCCTTCGCCCTTCTGACCGATCATTACATGCGCATCTACGGCGCGACCCGGGAGGATTTCGGCAAGATCTGCGTCGCCCAGCGCGCCAACGCCCTCACCTACCCGCATGCGATCATGAAAACGCCGCTGACGCTGGAAGCCTATCTCTCCGCGCGCGAGATCGCCGACCCGATCCATCTCTTCGATTGCGTCATGCCCTGCGCCGGCGCCGAAGCCTTTCTCGTCACGACTGCCGATATCGCGAAGGATCTCGGGCTTCCTCACGCGCGGCTGCTTTCGACCATCGAGCGCCACAACGCCTTTCCCGACGATCCGATCCAGATGCGGGGTGGCTGGGCGATGGATATCGACGAGCTTTACGCCATTGCGGGCGCTTCGCCGGACGCCATCGACGTTCTGGAGACCTATGACGACTATCCGGTGATCGTCATGATGCAGTTCGAGGATCTCGGCTTCTGCAAGAAGGGCGAAGGGCCGGATTTCGTCCGCTCCCACGACCTGACCAGCAGCGGCAGTTTTCCGCAGAACACCTCGGGCGGCCAGCTTTCGGCCGGTCAGGCGGGCGCGGCCGGCGGCTATCTCGGCATGGTCGAAGCGCTGCGACAGATCACCGGCCAATCGCTGTCGCAATCGGTGAAAGGCGCGCGCACGGCGCTGGTGTCGGGGTTCGGCATGATCAACTATGATCGCGGGCTTTGCTCCGGCGCAGCGATCCTTCAGGGAGGCGGCGCATGACCGAACCCATCGCCCGCCCGCCGAAGAAGGACCCGCAAAAAGTCACGCGGCCGCCGGAACTGCCTCCGGTCCAGCGCAGCCGCGCCGCGCTCGCCATGTCGGCCGCCGCCGCACGGGGCGTCTTCGCGCTGCAGAAATGCGCCGCCTGCGGCGAGATCGCCTATCCACCGCGCGACGCCTGCCCGAAATGCCTTTCGCAGCAGCTCGCATTCGAGCCGGGAGCCGATGGCGGCGAGGTGATCGCCGAGACCACCATCCGCACCAGTACCGATCTCTACTTCCGCCAGCGCATGCCCTGGCGCATCGGCACCGTCAGGCTCGATTGCGGTCCCTCGGTCGTGGCGCATCTCCATGGCGACGTGACCCTGCCGTCGCGCGTGCGCATGATTTCGAAGCTCGACAAGAGCGGCAACGCCGTCCTGATGGCTCTTCCTGAAAGGGAGACGGAGAACATGGCAGACGATCCCGAACTGCGCGAACTGACGGCAAGCCCGAAATTCCGCCGCGTGCTGGTGACGGACGGGCGCAGCGCGGTCGGCCAGGCCGCCGCCGCAGCGCTGTCGAAAGCCGGCGCGTCGATCATCTTCGTCGGCATCGCCGAGCCATGGAAGCCTTATCCCGGACAGGAAAGGCTCGCCGCCATTCCGAACGTCCAGATCATGGAACTCGACCTCACCGATACGATCTCGGTGCGCGAACTTTCCGGCGAAATCGGCGGCAAGACGGACATCATCGTCAACACGGCCGACCATGTGCGCCCCGGCGGCCTGCTGGCGCAGGGCAATCTGGTGACGGCGCGCGATTCCTTCGATGTCAATGTTTTCGGGCTGCAGCGGCTGGCGCAGGCATTCGGTCCAGGCATGCGCGCGCGCGGCGCCGACGGCACCAATTCCGCCGCCGCCTTCGTCGATATTCTCCCTGTCCATGCGCTCGCCAACACACCCGATTTCGGCTTCTATTCGGCAAGCGCGGCGGCCCGCCATTCGCTGCTGCAATGCCTGCGCGCCGAACTAAGGCCGGGCGGTGTGCGCGTCATGAGCGTCTTCACCGGTCCGGTCGAGGACGACTGGCGCCAGCACGTCCCACCGCCCAAAGTGTCGCCCGGCAAGATCGCCGAGGCCGTGATCGCGGCGCTGAGCGGCGGCATCGAGGAAAGCTTCGTCGGCGATGTCGCCAGGGACGTCGCCGCCCGCTTCCTCGACAATCCGAAAGTGCTCGAACGGGAGCTTGGCCTCTGATGGACATGGCGGACAAGGATGCGACCGGTCTGCTTGCCGCTCTTGCCACCGGCATCCGGTCGGGCGGCGTCGAAGCAGTCGATCTGACGCATACGCTGTCGCCCGATTTTCCGGTGATGGTGCTGCCGCCCGAACTCGGCCAATGTCAGCCATTCCGGATTGAGGAGGTCTCGCGTTATGACGACCGGGGGCCGGGCTGGTACTGGAACAACATCTCCATGAGCGAGCATGCCGGAACGCATTTCGATGCGCCGGCGCACTGGATTTCCGGCCGCAACCTGCCGCGGGGCACGGTCGACGAACTGCCCTTCGAAAAGCTGATCGCGCCGGCGGTCGTCCTCGATTTTTCTGCCGAAAGCAGGGCCGATGAGGATTTCCTGCTGACGCGCGGCCATATCGAGGCATGGGAAGCGGAGAACGGCCGCATCGAGCCCGGATGCTGGGCGCTCTTCCGCACCGACTGGTCGAAGCACCTCGGAACGGCGAAATATCTCAATTTGCGCGAGGATGGAGCCCATTCGCCGGGACCGGACGCGTCGGCGATGGAATTCCTCGTCAAGGAGCGCGACATCATCGGCTTCGGCACCGAGACGATCGGCACCGATTGCGGCCAAGGCAATCATATGAGCCCGCCCTATCCCGCCCATTTCATCCTGCACGGCAATGGCCGCTACGGCCTGCAATGCCTGGCGGCGCTCGACCGGCTTCCGGCGCGCGGCGCGATCGTCTTCGCCGCGCCTCTCAAAATCCTGCACGGCTCGGGCAGCCCTCTGCGCGTCTTCGCGCTCGTTCCAGCTGGCACGGGAAAGGAGTGAGATGAGCGAGGAAACGTTCACGGCGGTCGTCACCGGTTCCAGCTCCGGCATCGGGCGCGATATCGCCGGACGCATGCTCGATCGCGGCTGGCGGGTGATCGGGCTGTCGATCGATGCACATGATTTCGAGCATGAGCGGTTCGAACCGGTTCAGGTCGATTTGCTCGATGAGGCGGCGACCAGGGCGGCGGCAGAGGCGATTGCGGCACGACACGATGTGACCCACATCGTGCACAATGCCGGGTTGATCTGGCCGAATATGCTGGACGACGTGAAGCCCGAAGAGATCGATGGATTGACGCGACTGCACGTCACCTCGCCGATGATCCTGACGCAGGCATTCGTTCCGGCGATGCGGAAAAACGGCTTTGGCCGCATCGTCTTCGTCAGTTCCAGAGCATCGATGGGCGTGCCTTCGCGCACCGCCTATTCGGCGACCAAGGCGGCCATCCACGGCATGGCGCGCACATGGGCGCAGGAACTCGGGCCGGACGGCATCACCGTCAACGTGGTCGCGCCGGGGCCGATCCTGACAGATAATTTCTGGGGCATCATCCCGAAGGATTCGGAACGGCAGCACAGCCTTGCCGATCGCTTGCCGGTGCGCCGGCTCGGGACGGTCGAGGACGTCAGCCGCGCCGTTCTGTTCTTCGCTGAACCCGAAGCCGGCTACGTCACCGGCCAGGTCCTCTTCGTCTGCGGCGGTGGAAGCCTTGGCGGGCTGTCGCTCTGAGCAGACGAACTCCACCGCTCATTATCGGCATCAGCGGTCCGCAGCTCTTGCCGAAGGCAGACAAAATAGTTTAAGATTAAAATAATCGGGCATCTGGCCAAATCGGATTGGAGGCTGCGCTATGCGCATCACGGTGATTGGCGGCGGTCCCGGCGGGCTTTATTTTGCCCTTCTGACGAAGAAGCGGCGGCCGGACTGGGCCATCGACATCTACGAGCAGAACCGCGCCGACGATACGTTCGGCTTCGGCGTCGTCTTCTCCGACGAGACGCTGCACGAGTTCCTGTCGCGCGACCGTATCTCGTTTGACCGCATCCGCTCGCAATTCGCCTATTGGGACGACGTCGCGATCCACAAGGAGGGTACGGAAATGCGCTGCGGCGGCAACGGCTTTGCCGGCATTTCGCGCATGAAGCTTCTCAATATCCTGCAGCAGCGCTGCCGCGAGGAAGGCGTCGGGCTGCATTTCAGCGAGCCGGTCGATCCGGCGAAACTCGACCAACGTTTCGGCGGCTCCGACATCATCGTCGCCGCCGACGGCGTCAATTCGCGCATCCGCGAGCATTTCAAGGCCGAATTCGAGCCCGAACTATCGATCAAGGCGAACCGTTTCTGCTGGATGGGATCGACCCGTCCGATGGACGAGTTCAACTATTTCTTCAAGGAAACCGAGCACGGCATCATCTGCGCCCATTGCTATCAGTACGAGCCCGGCCGCTCGACCTGGGTGTTCGAGATGGACGAGGCCTGCTGGGAGAGCCACGGTTTCAGGGAGACGGACGAGGAAGATTCCCGCGCCAGGCTGGAAGCGCTCTATGCCGAGGAGCTTCGCGGCCACCCGCTTCTGCTCAACCGCTCGCATTGGCGACGGTTCCCGCGCATCTTCTGCCGCAACTGGTCGCACGGCAACATCGTGCTTCTGGGCGACGCCAAGGCGTCGGCGCATTTTTCGATCGGCTCGGGCACGAAGCTCGCCATGGAATGCGCGATCTCGCTGTCGGACGCGGTGGTCGAAAAGGCGGAGGACGACGTGGAGGCGGCATTCGCCGCTTACGATGCCGAGCGCCGGACGCCCTGCCAGGTGATCCAGCACAATGCCGACGTGTCGCTCGCCTGGTTCGAGCATATGAACCGGTCCTGGGACATGGACCCGGAACAGTTCTCGATGGTGGTCATGTGTCGGGCCAAGTCGATCACCTACGACAATCTGGTCGTCCGCGACCCGGCCTATGTCGAGAAGGTCGACACCGCCTATTACGAACGCCTGTTCCGCGAGACCGGCTATGACTATCGCGAGAGCCGGCCGACGCCGATGTTCACCAGGTTCAAGCTGCGCGGCATGGAAGTCGAGAACCGCGTCGTCATGTCGCCGATGGCGCAATATTCTGCCGACGACGGCGGCAATCTGACCGACTGGCATTTCGTCCATTACACGTCGCACGCATTGGGCGGCGCCGGGCTCGTCTTCACCGAGATGACCTGCCCTTCGCCGGACGCCCGCATCACATGGGGCTGTACCGGCCTGTGGACCGACGCGCATGAGGCGCAATGGAAGCGCATCGTCGATTTCGTCCACGAACATTCGCAGGCAAAAATCTGCATGCAGCTCGGCCATTCCGGCCGCAAGGGATCGACCCAGCTTGGCTGGGAGAAGGCCGATTGGCCGATTGAGGAGAAGGCGCGCAACTGGCCGCTCTATTCGGCCTCGCCGATCCCCTATCTGGAAGGCGTCAGCGATACGCCGCGCGAGATCGACCGGGTCGGGATGGAGCGCATCAAGCAGGATTTCGTGCGGGCGGTGGAGCGCGCCGAACGCGCCGGCTTCGATATGTGCGAGCTTCATTGCGCTCACGGCTATCTGATGGCGTCGTTCCTTTCGCCTCTGACCAACCGGCGCACCGACGGGTATGGCGGCTCGATCGAAAACCGCCTGCGCTATCCGCTCGAGGTCTTCCGCGCCATGCGGGAGGTCTGGCCCGCGCACAAGCCGATGTCGGTGCGTATTTCCGCGACCGACTGGAAGGAAGGCGGCATTTCCGAAGCCGAAACCTTCGCCATTGCGAAAGCCTTTGCCGAGGCGGGCTGCGATCTGATCGACGTCTCGGCGGGGCAGACCGTCGCCGACCAGAAACCGGTCTATGGCCGCATGTTCCAGGTGCAATTCGCCGAGGCGATCCGCAACGTCCCGAAGATGGCGGTCATGGCCGTCGGCGCGATCACGGAGCCCGGCCAAGTCAACACCATCCTGCACACGCGCCGCGCCGATCTCGTGGCGCTCGGGCGTCCGCATATGTGGGACCCCTATTTCACGCATCAGGCGGCGGCATGGTATGACGCGCGCAACCAGCACTGGCCGAAGCAATATCTTTCCGGCCGCGACCAGGCCTATCGCGAATTCCAGAAAAGGCGCGAGCAGGACGTCGAACTCCGCCGCAAGGCGCGGCCGCGGCCATCGGAGTTCGATCTCCCCTCGCCCAACCATGCCAGGGCCGCGGAATGACGGGCGAGTTGCGCACGCTGCCGCACCTTCTTCTGAAGCAGGCTCGGCAATATCAGGGGCGCGATCTCGTCATCTTCGACGAAGGCACGTGGCGCTACGATGACGCCGTCGAAATAGCCGCGAGGCGCGCAGCGGCGCTGAAATCAGCGGGCGTCCGGAAAGGCGACCGCGTCGCGCTGATCGCCTCGAACCAGCCGGAATTCCTGGAACTCTTCTTTGGCTGCGCCTGGCTCGGCGCGATCACCGTGCCGATCAACATCGCCTCGCGCGGCATGCAATTGCAGCACATCCTGTCGAATTGCGGCGCGAAGCTGCTCGTTATCGAGGATTCGCTCTGCGCCTGCCTCGATACGATCGATCTCGATATGCTCGCGCTCGACGCAATCTGGGCGATCGGCGACGCGCCAGCCGCGCGGACAAGGATTGCCGTGCCGCTGCCGGCGCCGGGAGAAGCCATGGAACCGGCCGCGCTCAATCCTGGCGATACGGCGGCGATCATCTATACGTCGGGCACGACAGGCCCATCGAAAGGCGTCTGCTGCCCGCATGCGCAACTCTTCTGGTGGGGCGCGAACACGGTAGACATTCTCGGTCTCGGCAATGGGGAGCGGCTTTATACGCCATTGCCGCTCTTCCACGTCAATGCGCTCAACACGATCTATCAGGCTCTCCTGACGGGCTCGACAGCGATCATCGGCAAGCGGTTCTCCGCCTCCGGTCTGTGGCGCGCGCTCGCCGAGTCTGAAGCGACCACAACCTATCTGCTCGGTGCGATGGCGCCGATCCTGCTTTCACGGCCGGAAAGCCCGTTCGACCGCGCCCACAATGTCCGCGTCGCGCTCGGTCCCGGCGTGCCGTCGCGGTTCCATGCGCCTTTCCGCGAACGCTTCGGCTTCGATCTCGTCGAAGGCTATGGCTCGACGGAAACCAATTTCGTCATCGCCTGCCGACCGGGCGAGGCAATTGCGGGAACGATGGGCAGGCTACGGCCCGGCTTCGATGCCCGCGTGGTCGACGAATGGGACAACGAGATGCCATCCGGAGAGGCCGGCGAACTGGTCCTGCGGGCGAGCGAACCCTTCGCCTTTTCAAGCGGTTATTTCGGCATGCCGGAGAAAACGGTCGAGGCCTGGCGCAATCTCTGGTTCCACACCGGCGACCGCGTCGTGCGTGAGGCCGATGGAGCTTTCCTCTTCATCGACCGCATGAAGGACGCGATCCGCCGGCGCGGCGAGAATATCTCCTCCTTCGAGGTCGAGCAGGTGCTCCTGGCGCATCCAACGATTGCCTCTGCCGCGGTCTTTCCGGTGCGCTCCGAGATGGCGGAAGACGAGGTCATGGCGGCGGTGATCGCGGCAACGGACGCGCCGATCGACGAGGCTGGACTGATCGAGTTCTGCCGGCCCCGCCTGCCCTATTTCGCCATACCGCGTTTCATCGAAGTGATGAAGGAACTGCCGACGACCGAAAACGGCAAGGTCCAGAAATTCGCCTTGCGCGAACGGGGCGTCACCGCCGCGACATGGGACCGGGAAGCGCACGGCATCGCGGTCAGATAGTTCGGCGCGATCAGCCTGCGATCAGCCTGACCTCGATATTTCCGCGTGTCGCGTTGGAATAAGGGCAGCGTTCATGGGCCGCGGCCAGCAGTTCCTCAACCTGCGGACGCTCGAATCCCGGCACATGCGCGGTCAATTCGACCGCGAGACCATAGCCAACCGTCACCGGGCCGATGCCGACCTTGGCCGTAATTGTCGTGTCGTCGGGAAGCGCGATCTTCTTCTGGCGGGCGACCAGCTTGAACGCGCCGAGAAAGCAGGCTGCATAGCCCGCCGCAAACAGCTGTTCCGGATTGGTGCCCTCGCCGCCAGGACCGCCCAGGCCCTTCGGGATGGAGAGGTTGAGCGAAAAGCCGCCGTCGCGGCTTCGCGCCGTTCCTTCGCGCCCGCCCGTCGCGGTCATTTCGGCTTCATAGAGTATCTTTTCCGGTTTCGTCACCATGGCTTCAATCCTTCTGCAATGCCATCGATCGGCGTGATTTCAGCTCTTCCGCCCGCCACGAATAAACTGCCTGAAATCGGCGCGCGCACGCTCCGGCGCCAGCGCGAAACTCGGCCCGCGGCTTGCCTCGATGCCGTCGATGCGGTGAAGCTCCACCCACATTTCGGCGCTCTTCAGTCCAACGGACGCGCAATTGATCACAGGCGCATGCCCAACCCTGAAGGCGCGCTCGCTGCACATGAGAAGGCCGGGCAATACGCCGGCCGGGATGATGACATCGGCGCCGCGTTCGACAAGCGGAATCGCACAGGTGGCGAAATCGTCGAGCATGCGCCGGCGCGCCTCCTCGTCTCCGGCAAACGCCGCGCTGAAATCCTCCGGCCGGCATCCCATGCCGACGACATGCGCGACGCGATCGCCGATGCCGTAGCGATCCACCTGCTCGAGATGCATCACCTCGAAAACCGGATCGAGCGTGACTAGCCCAAGCCGGCGGCCGATTTGCAACGCGGCATGCAGCGTCGCCTCGCCGACGCCGATAACCGGTATGCGGACGGCCGAACGCAATTCGTAAAGACCTGGATCCTGGAAATGGCCCATGACATAGGCGTCGAACCCATCTTCCTCGGCCTGCATCGCATTGTCGATGGCCAGAAGCGAGCAGCGCAATTCGCTGAGCCGGCCGAAATCGCGGTCCGGCGGCGAGATGCCCGCCACGTGAACCGTCGTGCCGGGTGCGGCGATCGCGTTGAGATAGGCGGCAAGGCGCTCCATATAGGCCCGGCTGGCCGTCGCATCGATGAAACTTTGCCAGAATATCTTCATGAGACTAGGCCATGTCTAAAGCGCCGCGCGCGGCGTTTCCCCTTCGAAACCGCCGAGATAGGTGGAGATGAGGCGCGGGTCATGCATCAGTTCTCCCGCCGGGCCGGAATGGGTGATCTCGCCCGTTTCCATGACATAGCCGAAATCGGCCGTATCGAGGGCGGCCTTGGCGTTCTGCTCGACCAGCAGGATAGAGACGCCGAGTTCCCGCAACGATGCAATGATGCGGAAGATTTCGCGGATGATCAGCGGAGCGAGCCCCAGGCTCGGCTCGTCGAGCATCAGAAGCCGGGGCTTGGCCATCAGCGCACGGCCGAGCGCCAGCATCTGCCGCTCGCCGCCGGACAACGTCGAAGCCTTCTGCGACCGGCGCTCGTCGAGGCGCGGGAAGCGGCGAAAGACCTCGCCCATGTCCTGCTTGATCTCCTGACTGTCGCCGTGGCGGCTGTAAGCGCCAAGCAGGAGATTGTCATAGACGGACAGCCCGCCGAAAAGCTCCCTCCCCTCCGGTACCAGGCACAGCCCCATCTCGACGCGGCCCTCGACATCGAGGCGGGAGACATCCTCGCCGTCGAACCGGACATGGCCGGACGACCGCCTCAGTCCCATCAGCGCGGTCAGCAGGCTTGTCTTGCCGGCGCCATTGGGGCCGATGACCGTCACGATCTGCCCCTTCTCGACGTGCAGCGAAACATCCCTCACGGCCTCGGCCTTGCCATAGGAAACACCAACATTCTCGACGGACAAGAGCGGCATCAGGCTACGCTTCCCAGATAGGCTTCCTGCACCCGCTCGTCGTCGCGGACCTCTTCCGGATTGCCTTCGCAGAGCTTGCAGCCGAATTCCATCACGACGATGCGGTCGACGAGGTTCATAACGAACTCCATGTCGTGTTCGACGAGGAGGATCGTCAGCCCTTCTTTCCTGAGCGAGCGCAAGAGATCGGCGAGCGCGCGCTTTTCCAGACGCCTGAGGCCGGCGGCGGGCTCATCGAGCACAAGAAGAACCGGATCGGCCGCGAGCGCGCGCGCGATCTCCAGAACCCGCTGGTTGCCGAGAGGCAGATTGCCCGCCAGCTCGAACGGGCGGTCGCCGAGGCCAACGCGTTTCAGCTGCTGCATGGCCTCATAGCGCGCCTGGCGTTCCTCGCGGCGGTCGAGGCCGAGCGCGCCGGCGAAAAAGCCGGAGCGCGTGCGCGAGTAGGCGCCCAAAAGGACGTTGTCGAGGAGCGACATCCTCGGCCGCAGCTTCACATGCTGGAACGTCCGGGCGACGCCCTCCTTAGCGATATTGCGCTGCGGCGCACGCGTGATGTCGTTGCCGGCGAAGGTGATGCGTCCGGCGCTTGCGCGGAGCGCGCCGGTCAGGACGTTGAACATCGTGCTCTTGCCGGCGCCATTCGGACCGATAAGGGCAAGGATTTCCCCCGACTTCAGTTCGAAGCTCACATCGTTCACGGCAAGCAGGCCGCCGAAACGGCGCGTCGCGCCTTCGACCGTCAGGAGGATCTGGTCGGCCTGCGGCTGGGCGCGGCGCGGCAGCGGCTCGGTGGCCACCGGCGGCGTCCGCTTCGGTTCGGGCAGCCAGCCGGCGATGAAGGGGACGATGCCCTCGCGGGCATATTGCAGGAACAGGATGAAGAGAGCCGAGAAAACCACGATTTCGAGCTGCCCGGCGGCATTCGGGGCGATCAGCGGCAGATAGTCCTGAACGCCGTTCTTCAGAAAGGTGATGAGCGCCGAGCCGACGACGGCCCCGAGGAGATAGCCGGAACCGCCGAGCATCGCCATCATCAGGAATTCGATGCCCATCGTCACGTCGAAGGGCGACGGGCTGACGAAGCGGTTCATGTGGGCATAGAGCCAGCCGGCGAAAGCTGCCAGAAGCGCCGCTATGACGAAGGTCACGAGCTTGATGCGGAAAGCGCTGATGCCGAGCGATTCCACCATCGCATTCCCGCCGCGCAAGGCAAGCATCGCCCGGCCTTCGCGCGAGTTCAGAAGATTGTAGGAAAGCAGCATCGCCATCAGCAGGATGAACCAGATGAGGAAATAGATCTGGTTGCTGCCGAGGAGCTTCAGCGAGCCGATGGAAACGGGGGGAATCGCCATTATGCCACTGAAATGGCCGAGCCCGTCGACATTGCCGAAGGTGAAATAGATCGCCAGCCCCCATGCGATCGTGCTCAGCGACAGGAAGTGCCCGTGCAGCCGCAAGGTCACGCCGCCGAGAATTGCCGCGACGATGCCGGTCATCACCAGCGCCAGCAACAGGCCGAGCCATGGCGAATAGCCCATGATCGCGGAGGCCCAAGCGGTCGAATAGGCGGCGATGCCCATGAAGGAGGCCTGTCCGAAGGACACCATGCCGCCCACGCCCGTCATCAACACGAGGCCGAGCGCGACGAGAGCATAAACCCCGATATAATTGAGCAGCGTTATGGAAAACGGCGCCAGATAGAGCGGCGCGGCCGCGAGGAGGATGACGACGGCCGCCGCAAGCAGGCGCAATTGGCGCGCGCTCATTCGTCGATATCCTCCTCGGAATGCGCGAAAGTATAGGAACGCCACAGCAAGACCGGGATCAGGATCGAGAAGACGATCACTTCCTTGAAGGCGCTGCTCTGGAAAGCGGCGAAGCTCTCCAGAATGCCGACCAGCATCGAGCCGAGCGCCGTCACCGGGAAGCTCACGAGCCCGCCGATGATCGCTCCGACGAACGCCTTCAGGCCGATCAGGAAGCCCGAATCGTAGAAGATGGTGTTGTCGGCTGAAATCAGGATGCCCGATACGCCGGCGAGCAGAGACCCAAGCAGATAGGCGACGGTCCCGGCGCGCTCCGGCCGGATGCCCATCAGGCGGGCGCCAACGCGGTTGATCGAGGTCGCCTGCAGCGATTTTCCCGACAACGTAAACTCGAAGAAAAGGAAAAGCAGGCCGCTGAAGACGATTGCGGCGCCGACGACAAGGATCGCCTGCCCAGAAACCGGAATGTTGCCGAGCATCAGGGTGTAATCCACGAGGCTCTGCGTCCGCACGCCCTCGGGGCCGAAAAAAAGCAGCCCAAGCCCGACCAATGCGAAATGCAGCGCCACCGCGACGGTCAGCAGGAGAAGCACCGTGCCGTCGGCGATCGGCCGGAAGACCACGCGATCAAGCAGCGGCGAAACCGGCATGATGAGCGCGAGCGCGAGCGCCAGGCGAAGCGGTGTGGGCAAAAGCGTGCCCGCAGTGAAATAAACCGCCGCCGCCGGGATCAACGGCAGTACCAGATAGAAGAGCAGCGCGCGCGGTATTTGCTCATATGTTCCCGCGCGCAGATGCGATCCGATTTCCATCAGCGTGGCGAGCACCGCGAGCGCGGCGACGAGGCCCACGGTCCCCGGCAGATGCTTCGTCTCCAGAGCGGCGAGCGTGAGGGCCGTGAACGCCGCTATGTCGCCAAAGGGGACGAAAATGACCCTCGTGACCGCGAAGATGAGGACAAAGCCGAGGGCGATCAGAACATAGATCGCTCCTGTAGCAATGCCGTCCAAGGTCAGGATGGCGGCAATCTGCGCGTTCATCAGATCTCACAATTCCCGCGAATGGATCGCCGGTTCAATTCAGGGCTGATAGACCCATTTTCCATCAACGAGCTTGACCACCACGAGGCTGCGCTCGTCGACGCCGTATGCGGATTTCGGGGTGAAATTGTAAATGGAGTGGACGCCGGCCAGGCTCTTGGTCGCATAGATTCCGTCCATCAGAGCCTGATGAAATTCGGGCGTGCCGGGCTTGGCATGCGTCAGCGCCTTCTCGGCGGCATTGAGGAAGATGAGCCAGCCGTCGAACGAATAGCCGGAAAATCCATCATCCGCCTCTCCGCCGTTGACCTTGTCGAAGATCTTGTGGAACTCTGTGCCGATCTTCTTGGAAAAATGGTCCGCCGGCAGCTGGTCGGTGACGATCACCGGTCCCGCCGAAACCTGCACGCCTTCGACGGCCTTGCCGCCGACGCGCACGAAGTCCTTGTTGAGCATGGCAGGCGTTCCGTAGAAGGGCCCCTTGTAGCCAAGCTTGCGAAGTTCGAGGAGAGGCAGCGCTGCCTGGGTGGCCGAACCGCCGTCGAGGAAGCCGTCGGGATGAGCGGCGATCACCTTCAAAGCCTGCGCCGTCACGCTCGTGTCGGTGCGGGCGAAGCGTTCGTTGGTAAGGATCTTCGGGTCACCCTCCTTTTCGGCCGCGATAGCGCCATTATAGACCAAGTCTCCCCACGCGTCGGAGAAGCCGATGTAGCCCGCGGTCTTGATGCCTTCGCGCTTCATGCGGTCGGCGATGACCTTGACCATCAGCGCCGGCGTCTGCGGCACGGCAACGCCCCAGAGGTGTCCTTCCTTGGGAGGCTTGATATTGACCGGCGAGACCGCGATGAACGGAACCTTCAATTCGTTCGCCACCGCCATCATGGCGTTGGTGGACGGAGCGGTCGCGGTCCCGATCAGGATATCGACGTGATCCTGCTGGATAAGCTTGCGCGCGTCCTGGGTAGCCGAGGCGGGGTCGGAACCGTCGTCAAGCTTGATGAGCTTGATATTCTCGCCGCCGACCTTGCTTTGGTAGGCATAGGCCGCCTTCATCCCCTTGTCGTAGAGGACGCCGATAGAGGCGCCCGGGCCACTCAACGATGTCACGAAGCCGACGGTTATGTCCGCGCGCGCGGAAGTCGCCGCCATGGACAGGCCCATCAGGGCCGCTGCGCTAAGAGCAAAAATCTTCACGATGTCCTCCACCAGAAGCAATGAACGGCGGCGTTCTCATCTCCGCCGCAAGGAAATTGACGGATGCTTGCGCTAAAAGGCGATGGCCTGCCTTTGCGGACATGTTCTCTTGCTGCCGAAATCGCTCATTTAGGTTCCCCTTGTTGATCTCGCGTCCATGGCCTTGCCGTTTCCACCGGGCAACATGAGGATGTAGAGAGACAACCATTCGCGATCGCTGTACTGCACCTTTAATCGATGGGCGGCCCGGTACTTCCTGGCTTGCGAGATTATTTCAAACTTAAAATGAATTCCCTCGGCCTGTCAACACGATTGCTGGGCATGGACCATGGCGTTCGGCATGGCGATGACGGTGGCCTTCGCAAGCCGTACACCCGGCCAAAAAAGTTTAGGCTTGAAACAATTTCAGGGCGGTGCCATGCTCCCGTACCGGTCGGGAAGGGGAGGCTTTGCGCGCCAATACAGGTCCCGGCGTGGAGGAGATGCATGCCCCACGCGTTGCGATTCCGGGCGATTGCCCGGACAGCGCACGAAGATCTTCCCGCCACAGCATACGGAGGAACGCCGCAGGATGCTTGGACCGTCAGCCCATATCGACACCTTCACACGCGACAATCTTCCTCCACGGCATCAATGGCCGGATTTCCTGCTCGATGGTTTCGACTATCCGGATCAACTCAATGCCGCCGTCGAATTGACCGACAGGCTGGTCGACAGAGGTTTCGGCGATCGCACGGCCCTCATCGGCAATGGGAGGCGCCGCACCTACAAGGAACTTTCCGACTGGACGAACAGGCTGGCGCACGCCCTTGTCGAAGATTTCGGCGTCAGGCCGGGCAACCGCATCCTGATCCGCTCGGCCAACAATCCGGCTATGGTCGCGTGCTGGCTCGCCGCCACCAAGGCCGGCGCGGTCGTCGTCAACACGATGCCGATGCTGCGTGCCGGCGAACTCGCCAAGATCGTCGACAAGGCTGAAATCTCGCTGGCGCTCTCGGACACGCGTCTGATGGACGAGATGATCGCCTGCGCTAAGGAAAGCCGGTTCCTGAAGAAAGTGATCGGCTTCGACGGCACGGCCAATCACGATGCGGAACTCGACCGCGCCGCGCTCGACAAGTCCGTCCATTTCGACGCTGTCCGGACAGGGCGTGACGACGTCGCCCTGCTCGGCTTCACCTCCGGCACCACGGGCGTGCCGAAGGCGACCATGCATTTCCATCGCGACCTGCTGATCATCGCCGATGCCTATGGCAGAGAAATATTGAACGTCACGCCCGACGATGTATTCGTCGGCTCGCCGCCGCTTGCCTTCACCTTCGGCCTTGGCGGACTGGCGATCTTCCCCCTGCGTTTCGGCGCGACGGCAACGCTCCTCGAACAGGCGACCCCGCCGAACATGATCCACATCATCGAAACCTACAAGGCGACCATCACCTTCACCGCCCCTACCGCCTATCGCGCCATGCTCAAGGCGCTGGACGAAGGCGCCGATCTCTCGTCGCTGCGCGTTGCGATATCGGCCGGAGAAACCCTGCCTGCACCCGTCTTCGCGGAATGGACGGCAAAGACGGGAAAACCGATCCTTGACGGCATCGGCTCCACCGAAATGCTGCACATCTTCATTTCCAACCGCTTCGATGACCGCAGACCAGGCTCCACCGGCAAACCCGTCACCGGCTACGAGGCGCGCATCGTCGACGAAGATATGAACGAACTGCCCCGTGGCACGATCGGGCGACTTGCCGTGCGCGGGCCGACCGGCTGCCGCTACATGGCCGATGAGCGCCAGCGTGCCTATGTCCGCGACGGCTGGAACATCACGGGCGATTCATTCATGCAGGACGAGGATGGATTCTTCCACTTCGCCGCCCGTTCCGACGACATGATCGTAAGCGCTGGCTACAATATCGCCGGTCCCGAGGTCGAGGCGGCATTGCTCTCGCATCCCGACGTGGCGGAATGCGCCATCATCGGCGCGCCCGATCCCGACCGCGGCCAGATCGTCGAGGCCTATGTCGTGCTGGCAGAGGGGGCGACCCGAGACGAATCCATGGCCAAACGCCTGCAGGACCATGTGAAGGCCACGATCGCGCCCTACAAATATCCGCGTTCCGTGAAGTTCCTGGACGCGCTGCCGAAGACGCAGACAGGCAAAATCCAGCGCTTCCGGTTGCGATCCGAAAGGCCGGATTGAGCCAATCCAGAAGCCTGTGGCGAATTACCTTCGGCTACTCTTCGATCCGCCACCTTCGAAGAGCCCATGACCGGAAGAGCTCTCCGTTATCGCACTCTTTTCTTTTGATGCGATTGGCCGCCCCCTGCGGCGTCTGATGAGGCTGAATGGCCGCCTTGCGGAGCGTCGCGATCAACTGCTCGCGCTCGCTTGGTGAAATACTGCTCAAATCGACGGTTGCCCGATCGCCAAGCGCATTTCGGAAGCTGATGGTGAGGTCTGGCAAGTCCGTTTTGTCTCTTCCGGCCCTGTCTCGTCCCGATTGGTCATTGTTCGGCTGACCGCCTGAAAGCATCTGTCTCCTCCCTTCATCTTCCCACTCCGCCGCTAGTCGAACTCGCAACATCATTGAAGGTTCCCCGGAATTCATGCTGCCGCGAAATTTTTTTTGGATCGAGCGGGAGCAGGAACCAAGCGCCGGCCAAACTGTTTGTCTGCGGGCGGCCTGCCACATATTTGCACGAGATTTCATGTCCGCAAAAAGCGATGCTGTTTCCGCCGGCTCTCCCTTCCCGCTCGGCGCAATGTGGGATGGGTCAGGCGTTAATTTCGCTCTTTTTTCCGCCAATGCCACCAAGGTCGAGCTCTGCCTGTTCGACCCTCACGGGCGGCGCGAAACACAACGCGTCGCTCTTCCGGAATATACGGACGAAGTCTGGCACGGCTATCTGCCGAGCGTGCGTCCAGGTCAACTCTACGGCTATCGCGTACACGGACCCTATGAGCCGCGGGCCGGCCATCGCTTCAATCCAAACAAGCTTCTCCTTGATCCCTATGCCCTCGCCTATCACGGCGAAATACACTGGCACGACGCCACCTTCGGCTACCGCGTCGGCAACCAGCGGCAGGACCTTTCGTTCGACCGGCGTGATTCCGCTTTCGTCATGCCGAAATGCGTGGTCGTCGATCCGGCCGTCACCTGGGGCAACGACATCCGCCCACATGTGCCCTGGGCGGAGACGATCATCTATGAGGCGCATGTGAAGGGAATGACCGCGTTGAAGGAGGATATTCCCTCGCAGTTGCGCGGCACATTCGGCGGCCTGGCCGATCCGGCCGTCATCGATCACCTCGTAAAGCTCGGCGTCACCGCCATCGAGTTGATGCCCTGTCAGGCCTTCTTTGACGACCGCCATTTGATCGAGCGCGGGCTGAAGAATTATTGGGGGTACAATACGATCGGCTTCTTCGCGCCGGCGCCGCGCTATCTGTCGCCCAACAGTTCGATCCACGAATTCAAGCTGATGGTCCGCCGCCTGCACGAAGCCGGCATCGAAGTGATCATGGACGTGGTCTACAACCACACGGCCGAGGGCAATCAGTTGGGCCCCACGCTGTCTTTCCGCGGCATCGACAATGCCAGCTATTACGTTCTGGCCGACGATCCGCGCTACTATTTCGATACGACCGGGTGCGGCAACAACGTCAACCTTCGCCATCAGCGCGTGCTGCAGATGGTGATGGATTCGCTGCGCTACTGGGTCGTGGATTGCCATATCGACGGCTTCCGCTTCGATCTCGCCAGCACGCTTGGCCGCGACCGCGCCGCCTTCGACCAGAACGCAATCTTCTTCGACGCGGTGCGGCAGGACCCGGTGCTGAACAAGGTCAAGATGATCGCCGAGCCATGGGACACCGGGCCGGACGGCTATCAGGTCGGCAATTTCCCGCCTGGCTGGGCGGAATGGAACGATCGTTACCGCGACACGGTGCGCGGCTTCTGGAAGGGCGATGACGGCACCGCCCCTCACCTCGCCTCTCATCTGCTCGGCTCCGCCGGTTCCTTCGAGAAGCGGGGCCGTCGCCCCTGGGCGACGATCAACTTCGTCACCGCCCATGACGGTTTCACGCTGGCCGACCTGGTTTCCTACAACGACAAGCACAATGAAGCGAACCAGGAAGACAATCGCGACGGCCATGACAACAATCTGAGCTGGAATTGTGGTGCGGAGGGCCCGACCGAGGACCAGGGCATCCTCGACCTGCGCGACCGGATGCGGCGCAACATCCTGGCGACGCTGCTCCTCTCGCAGGGAACGCCGATGATCCTGATGGGCGACGAGAACGGCCGATCGCAAGGCGGCAACAACAATGCCTATTGCCAGGACAATGAGATGAACTGGTTGCACTGGACGGACATTGGCGAGCGCGACCAAGCGTTCCAGGCCTTTGTGCGCGGCCTTATCCGGCTGCGCCGCACACGTCCACTTCTGCGCCAGAGCCGCTTTCTTCGTGGGACGGGCGAGGACGACCAGGGGGATGTGCGCTGGCTGCGGTCCGACGGTCAGCGCATGGAGGATGCGGATTGGACACAGCCGATCACCCATTCCTTCGCCGTCCTGCTTTCCGGCGAGGGTGAAAGGCTGCTGCTGCTCTTCAACGCGCATTACGAGGCCATGCCTTTCGCCCTGCCCGAGCCATATAAAGGAGGATGGAAGGTGCTGATCGACACCTCGAGCGGCGCCATCGAGCCCAAGGGCAAGACGCTTGCCGCTGACGAAATAAAGGTCGAGGGCCGCACGCTTTTCCTGCTCGAAAGTCGCGAATGAGAAGCGGATGACGCAAGCGGCCGGCACGCAATCACCAGCTTGGGGCGCACGCCTCCACAAGGATGGCGCGGCGGTGTTCCGTCTCTGGGCGCCTGCTGCACACATGGTCAGCGTTCGCGTCATCGGCGAGGATCGGCCGATGCGGGCGGCAGGCGGCGGCTGGTTCGAGCTGAGGGCGAATGGCCTCACCGCCGGTACGGCCTACGCCTTCGTCCTCGGCGACGGCATGGCCTTACCCGATCCGGTCTCGCGGCAGCAGGCGGGCAGCGTGCATGGCCCTTCCCTTCTTGTGGATGGAGACGCCTATCCATGGCGCAATCCGGAGTGGCGCGGCCGGCCCTGGGAGGAAGCGGTTCTCTATGAGCTGCATGTCGGCGCGTTCACGCCGGAAGGCACCTTCCGCGCCGCAGCCGAAAAGCTGCATGAACTGGCGGCGCTCGGCATAACCGCGATCGAGATCATGCCGGTAGCGCAGTTCGGCGGCGAGCGCGGCTGGGGCTATGATGGCGTACTGCTCTATGCGCCGCATCCCTCCTATGGCACTCCCGACGATCTGCGTGCGCTTGTCGATCGCGCCCATGATCTCAACCTGATGGTGCTGCTCGACGTCGTCTACAACCATTTCGGCCCGGACGGGAACTATATCGGACGCTATGCGCCGGATTTCTTCGACCCGGAGCGCCATACGCCCTGGGGCCCGGGCATCGCCTATCACCGCCCGCCGGTGCGCCGCTTCTTCCTTGATAACGCGCTCTACTGGATCGGCGAGCTCATGCTCGACGGCCTGCGCTTCGACGCCATCGACCACGTCCGGGATCCCGCCTCACCGAAGGAAATCCTGGTCGAGATCGCCGAGACGATCCGAACAGCCTTTCCGGACCGGCACGTCCATCTCTGCACGGAAGACAACCGCAACATCACGCGCCTGCATGTCCGCGATGAGCAAGGCGCGGTGCCTCTCTTCACCGGCGAGTGGAACGACGACTTCCACAATATCTGCCACGCCATCGCGACCGGCGAGAGCGAGGGCTATTACACGGATTTCACGCAGGACCGGTGGCGGAAACTCGCCCGCGCGCTCGCCGAAGGTTTTGTCTATCAGGGCGAGCCTTCCACGCATGCTGGTGGCAAGCCGCGCGGTGAGCCGAGCGCCCATTTGCCGCCCACCGCCTTCATCGATTTCCTGCAGAACCATGACCAGACCGGCAACCGCGCCTTCGGCGAGCGATTGATCAGCCTGGCGGGGCCCGAGTTGACGCGGGCGCTGACGGCCATCCTGCTTCTCTCGCCGCATATCCCCCTGCTCTTCATGGGCGAGGAATGGGGAGAGACGAACCCGTTCTGCTTCTTCACCGATTTTCACGGCGAACTGGCCGACAAGGTGCGCGAGGGCCGCCGCCGCGAATTCGCGGGCTTCGCCGCCTTTGCCGCGACTTCCGTGGATAGCATTCCAGACCCGAATGCGCCCTCGACTTTCGAGGCTTCCAAAATCGATTGGGGAAAAACTCAATCGGAAGACGGCAAGGCCTGGCTGACCTTCTTTCGCGTCCTGCTCAACGTCCGGCGCGAGCATATCGGGCCGCTGCTTGCCGGCGCGGGTGGCAATGCGGGGGAGATCATCGCGGTCGGCGATGGCGTCATCGCCGTCGACTGGCGTCTTCATGGTGGCACATTGTCCCTCCGCGCCAATCTTTCGCAGGAACAGAAGATCGTCCCGCCGCCAGTCGGCGCGATTGTCTATGCCTATCCGGCCGAAGCCGAACACGCGCAGGACGGCCTGCCGGCGCGTGCGGTGCTGGTTGGCATCGACCTGAAGACACCCGCCGAGGCCTGACCATGCCGACTCTCGATGAACTCGCCGTCCGCTACGGCGTCGCGCTTTATCTCGACAGGCCGGATGGCAAGGTCGCCGTGCCAGACGAGACGAAACGCCATGTCCTGAAGGCGCTCGGAGTCGATCCCGATGCCGAGCAGGCGCTTCCCGACGAAAACCCGCCTGCACCGATCGCCCGCTGCTTCCTGCCGGACTGGCTCGACGCGAACCCTGCCTGGGGCGTCGCGGCACAACTTTACGAACTGCGCTCTGCGCGCAATTGGGGCATCGGCGACTTCGCCGACCTTGCCGACCTATGCCGGATTTTGGGGGTGGCCGGCGCCGACTTTGTCGGCCTCAACCCACTGCACGCCCTCTTTCTCGCCGATCCGGCGCGGTGCAGCCCCTTCTCGCCGTCGAACCGCCTCTTCCTCAACCCGCTCTATATCGCCGTTGATCGCGTTGCCGGTTTTCGCGAGACGCCGGAGCAGAGCGCCGCCATCAACCGGCTGAGGGCCGCGCCGCTTGTCGACTATGAAGCGGTAGCGGCTCTGAAGCTCGCGGCGCTGCGCGCCATCTGGCGGGAACATGCCAGCACTGCCGATGACGATAATTTTTCCGCCTTCTGTGTCGAAGGCGGGGAATCGCTCAGGCTGCATGCGCTTTTCGAAGCGCTGTCATTGCATTTCACCGCCATCGGATATGGAGCCGGCTGGGCAGCGTGGCCGCAAGAATTCCAGGTTGCGCGGAGCGAAGCGGTCGCTGCCTTCGCGCGGGAGAATGCCGACGCGGTGCGCTTTCAGCTCTGGCTGCAATATCTGGCGCATAGCCAATTGCAGACTGCCGCCCAAGCGGCACGTCAGGCGGGCATGCGCATCGGCCTGTTCCTCGACCTTGCCGTCGGGGACGCGCCCGACGGCTCCGCCACGTGGAGCGATCCCGGCCTCTTCGCCGAAGGGATCAGCATCGGCGCGCCGCCCGACATGTTCAGCGCAATCGGACAGGACTGGAACCTCGCGCCCTTGTCGCCCACCGCCCTCGTGGCGCGCGATCTCCTGCCCTATCGCGAGATGCTGACCGCCAATATGCGCTTCGCCGGCGCGCTCCGAATGGACCATGTCATGGCGCTGCGCCAGCTCTTCTGGGTGCCGCGCGAAGGCACGCCGGCGGACGGCGCGCATGTGCGCTATCCAATGGAAGAGATGATCGGCACGCTCGCGGAAACATCGCATCGCTACCGCTCGCTGCTGGTCGGCGAAGACCTCGGCTATGTGCCGTCAGGCTTCCGCGAAACCATGGCCGAAGCCGGCATTCTCGCGTACCGCCCGCTTTATTTCGAGAAACGCGGCGACGCTTTCGCGCCGGCGCAAGACTATCCGCCCCTGGCGCTCGCCTGCCTTTCCACGCACGATCTGCCGACGCTCGCCGGCTGGTGGCAGGGCCGGGATATCGCGCTTCGCGAAGAGAACGGCCTGATCACGCCAAAAACGGCGGCCGAGCAAATCGCGACGCGGGAGCGCGAGCGCCGTGCGCTGGTGGATGCCTGCCGGACTGCCGGCACCTTCTCTGCCGATATCGCGGCGGACGGCCCCCTGCCGGAAACGCTGGTCGTCGCCGCGCATCGCTTCATTGCGCGGACGCCCTGCAGGCTGGCCGCGGCGCGGCTGGTCGATCTCGTCGCCGGCAGCGAGGCGACCAACGTGCCCGGCACCACCGACACCTATCCGAACTGGCGTCCGAAACTGCCGGTCGCGCTCGAAGAGCTACAGGCTTCGCCGCTCTTCCGGGAGGCGACGCGCGCCGTGGCGGAGGAGCGGCCACGATGAACGAGCTGACCGCAACCTATCGCCTGCAGTTCCGCAACGGCATGACGTTCGATCGGGCCGTCCGGCTCGTGCCTTATCTCAAGCGACTCGGCGTCAGCCATCTCTACGCTTCGCCGATCTTCGCCGCCACCTCCGGCTCGACGCATGGCTATGACGTCATCGACCACAATATGGTCGAACCGGCGATCGGCGGCCGGGAGGGCTTCGAGCGGCTCGCCGCCGCGTTGGCTGATGCCGGGCTGGGACTGATCCTCGACATCGTGCCGAACCACATGGCCGCCTCGCTCGAAAATCCCTGGTGGCGGAGCGTGGTGGAATGGGGGGAGAGAAGCCCTTACGCGCATCATTTCGATATCGACTGGCGCGAACCGCTGACCCTGCCGGTGCTGGGCAAATCCTTTGCGGAAGCGGCCGAGACAGGTGAGATCAGCCTCGCCGCGGATGCGGATTCGTGCACACTCGGTCTGCGCTATTACGATCAACTCTTCCCGCTTCTGCCGGCGAGCTACGCCGCTACGCTCGATTGCGTCGATCACCCTCCGGCGGGCCGGATCATCGCCGCGGCCAAAGCCGCCGCACCCGACAGCACCAATGAATTCCACACGACGTTGGAGACGCTGCTGAAGAGCGATGAGGCGGCGGGCCTGGACGCAGCGTTGCAGGCCCTTTCCCGCGATGCCAGCGCGCTCGCCGCGATCCATGACGCGCAGCCCTGGCGGCTGATGTTCTGGCAAGACGCGCGCAAGCATCTGAGCTATCGCCGCTTCTTCGAGGTCACGGGGCTGGTCGGTGTTCGCGTCGAAGACGAGCCTGTCTTCCGAGACGTGCATCGCCTCATCCTGGAACTGGTGCGCTCGGGAAAGGTGCAGGGCCTGCGCGTCGATCATGTCGATGGCCTTGCCGATCCGACGGGCTATCTCACACGACTGCGCGATGCTGCCGGACCGGATGTCACCATCCATGTCGAGAAGATCGTGGAAGAAGGCGAGCATTTGCCGGCCTGGCCGATCGAAGGCACGACCGGCTACGAGTTCATCGGCTCGATGGCGGATGTCTTCTCCAGACCCGAGGGAAAAAGAGCGCTCGATGCGGCGCTCGGCCGCATGAGAGGCGAGCCGGTCGATATCGAAGCGGAGCGGCGCGCCGCGAAGCGCGGCATGGTCGAGGAGAATTTCGCAACCGAATTGAACGGGCTGGTGCGCCTCGCGGAAGCCGCGCTCGGCCCCGCCGGGATGCCGTTTAACGAAGAAGCGGTTCGAAGCGGGATCACGGCGATCGTCATCGCCTTCCCCGTCTATCGCACCTACGGCAATGCTGACGGCCTCTCGGCCGAGGACCGCGCCATTATCGAGGGGGCGTCCGCCAAGGCGCGGTTGGATGATCCCGGCGTCGCGGTTGACCGCATCGCCGCGTTGCTCCTCGATCCGCCGAACGTGGAGGCGCGGGAGTTCCGCACGCGTTTCCAGCAACTCACCGGGCCGATCATGGCGAAGGCGGTCGAGGACACGCTTTTCTATCGCGCCAACAGCCTGATCGCTTTGAACGAGGTCGGCGGCGATCCGAGCCGCGCCGGCGCGCCGATCGCCGTGTTTCACGATGCGATGGCGGAACGCCACAAGCGCCAGCCCTGTGGCCTCACCGCGACGAGCACGCATGACACGAAGCGCGGCGAGGACGCGCGAGCGCGGCTCTACACGTTGAGCGAGGCGCCCGGCATCTGGTCGGCGGCAGTCGAGCGCTGGCGCTCCATGCACCGCCGGATGATTGCGGATTTGCCCGGCGGCCCGGCGCCCGAACCCGATACCGAATGGCTTCTCTACCAGGCGCTTGCAGGCTTAATGCCGGAGGATTTCGACACAAGCGACAAAGCGGCGCTGTCGACCCTTGCCGAGCGCTATCTCGCCTATGTCGAAAAGGCGCTCCGGGAAGCCAAGCGCCGCACCGACTGGGTCGCCGTCGATCCGGCCTATGAGCGCGCCGTCATGGACTATGCCCGTCAGCTTCTGTCGCCCGGCAACCGCGCTTTCCTCGCCGATTTTCAGGCGACCTTGAGGCCATTTGCTCAGGCCGGCCGCGTCAACAGTCTCGCGCAAACGTTGCTGAAACTGACCGTTCCGGGCGTTCCCGACATCTATCAGGGTTCCGAAGCGGCCGATTTCAGCCTTGTCGATCCAGACAACCGGCGCGAACCGGATTTCGCGGAGCTTCAAAAGCTGCTGGATGGGGAAGCCGGAACCGCTCCTTCCAGCCTTGCCGGACAGAAGCTTCGATTGGTTTCGGCCTGCCTCAAGCTGCGTCAGCGCTTGCCTGATTTGTTTGGTCGGGGCGACTACCAGCCGCTCGCCGTCTTCGGCCCAAGGGCGGAGAACATCGTTGCATTTGTCCGTCGAGCCGGAGACGCGGCTGCGCTAATCGCCGTTCCGAGGTTCGTCCTGGGCGCGACTCTCCTCGCAAATGGGTGCATCGATCCGGGCTGGTTTTGCGAAACGACGATCATTCTCGACGAGCAGTCCGCGCAGACCGCATGGCATTCCGCTTTCACCGGCAACCAATACGCCCCGGTGTCTGAATTGGCGGCGTCAGAACTGTTCGCGGACGGCGCCGTGGCGATGCTGCTGGCTGAATCCTGACGGTCCGCCCCGCACTGATTTCGCATAGGAACCTTCCGCAAGAGGCTTCGTTCTTAAGGACAGGAACTGGAGTCGGGATATGATCTTACACGCTGCCTTGCCCCACCCGCCATTCGCGGTCACGCGAATGTTCGAACGGTCAGGCGACGACTTGGCATGAACCCGCGCATCAGGCAGACCAGCCCGGCCCCGCCTGCGAGGCCAAGCCTGGAAGCGCTCGCGGCCAATCGCCTCGCCATTGAAGGGGTCGATCCAGAGATCGATGCCGGCCGCTTTCCCGCCAAGGCCGTCACCAATGCGCCCTTCATCGTCGAGGCGGACATTTTCGGCGACGGGCATGAAGTCATCGACGCCGCCCTCCTCCACCGCAAGGCCGGAACCGACGAATGGGCTGAAAGCCCGATGGTGCTTGTCGAGAACGACCGCTGGCGGGGCACGCTCAGCTTCCCGCAATTGGCCACCTATGAATACACGCTGATCGCCTGGCGCGACCTCTTCACCCATTGGCGCGAAGACACGATGAAGAAGGTCGCCGTCGGCCAACGGGTTTCGCTCGAAATCGAGGAAGGCAAGCGCCTGGTCGAAGGCGCTCTTGCGAATGGCACGCCGACCACCGGGGACAAAACCGCAGTTCGCTCCCTTCTGCGGCAATTCGAAGCCGCGGAAGAAGACGAGCGGCTTTCGCTGCTGCTCGACGACACGCTTGCCGAACGCATGAAGCGCATCCAGCCGCGCCACAATCTCAGCCGCTACGAGCGCGTGCTCGAGGTGATCGTGGATCGGCCGCGAGCGGCGTTCAGCGCCTGGTACGAACTCTTTCCGCGCTCGCAGGCGCCCGGACGGCACGGCACGTTCGACGACGTGATCGAACGACTTCCCTATGTCCGCGACCTCGGCTTCGACGTGCTCTATTTTCCGCCCATCCATCCGGTCGGCAGGACCAACCGCAAGGGCCGCAACAACAGTCTCGCCCCCGCCCCCGACGATCCCGGCAGCCCCTATGCGATCGGCTCGGCGCAAGGCGGCCATGATGCGATCCTGCCGGAACTCGGCACGATCGAGGATTTCGACAGGCTGGTCCAGGCGGCCACCGCGCAAGGCCTGGAAATCGCGCTCGACTTCGCCATCCAATGCTCGCCGGACCATCCCTGGATCAAGGAGCATCCGGAATGGTTCGACTGGCGTCCCGACGGCTCGATCAAATTCGCGGAGAACCCGCCGAAGAAATACGAGGACATCGTCAACGTCCATTTCTATCGCGGCGCTCTCCCCGCCCTCTGGCACGCGCTTCGCGACATCGTGCTTTTCTGGATCGATCATGGCGTGAAGATCTTCCGGGTCGACAATCCCCACACCAAGCCTTTTCCCTTCTGGGAATGGATGATCGGCGATGTCCGCGCCGCCCATCCCGACGTGATCTTCCTCGCCGAGGCCTTCACCCGGCCGAAAATCATGAAGCGGCTCGCCAAGCTCGGCTTCACCCAGTCCTATTCCTATTTCACCTGGCGCGACACCAAGGCGGAACTTCAGGATTATCTGACCGAACTGACCGAGGAGGAATGCCGGCACTATATGCGGCCGAACTTCTTCGCCAATACGCCCGACATCAATCCTCTCTTCCTGCAGCGGAGCGGCCGGCCGGGCTTCCAGATCAGGCTGGCGCTGGCGGCGACCCTCGCCGGCAATTACGGCATCTATAACGGCTTCGAAATTTGCGAGGCCGCCGCCCTTCCCGGCAGGGAGGAATATCTCAACTCCGAGAAATACGAAATCCGCGCCTGGGACATGGATCGGCCCGGAAACATCAAAGGCGACATCGCGCTCCTCAACCGCCTGAGGCGCGAGCATCCGGCGCTCCGCGCCTTCACCTCGCTCACCTTCTACAATGCCTGGAACGACGACATCCTCTACTACGGCAAGAGCGATCCGGCGGCCTCCAGCTATCTCCTCTTCCATGTCTGCCTCGATCCCCACAACGCGCAGGAGACAGCGTTCGAGGTGCCGCTATGGGAGTTCGGCCTTCCCGACGACGCCTCGATCGACGTGCAGGACCTGATCCAGGGCAATTCTTTCACCTGGTATGGCAAGGTCCACACGCTGCGGCTCGATCCGCATGTGCGCCCCTATGCCATCTGGCGGCTGTTTCCGCCGGGAGCGCCACAACCATGAGGGCGCCCGGCCATCGCCGCGAAGGGCTGATCGATCGAAGCGTGCACGACTGGTACAAGGACGCGATCATCTACCAATTGCACGTCAAGGCCTTCCAGGATTCGACCGATGACGGGATCGGCGATTTCGCCGGCCTGATGCGGCGGCTCGATTACGTCCAGGAACTTGGTGTGACCGCCATCTGGATCCTGCCCTTCTACCCTTCCCCGCTCCGCGACGACGGCTACGATATCGCGGATTATCGCGCCATCAACCCGTCCTACGGCACGATGCGCGACTTCAAGGCGTTCATCGCCGAAGCGCACCGGCGCGGCCTGAGAGTCATCACCGAACTCGTCATCAACCACACGTCGGACCAGCATCCCTGGTTCCAGCGCGCGCGCCATTCGAAGCCGGGCTCGGCAGCGCGCGATTTCTATGTCTGGAGCGATACCGACGCAAAATTCCCCGAAACGCGCATCATCTTCATCGACACCGAGAAATCGAACTGGACCTGGGATCCGGTGGCCGGCGCCTATTTCTGGCACCGCTTCTATTCGCACCAGCCGGACCTGAATTTCGATAATCCGCGCGTCCTTCAGGAGGTCCTGAAGGTCATGCATATGTGGCTCGACATGGGCGTGGACGGGCTGCGGCTCGACGCGATCCCATATCTCGTCGAGCGCGAGGGCACCAACAACGAAAACCTGCCCGAGACGCATGTCATCCTGAAGAAGATCCGCGCCGAACTCGACCGGCACTATCCCGATCGCATGCTGCTCGCTGAAGCCAATCAATGGCCTGAAGACACGCGTCCCTATTTCGGCGAGGGCGACGAGTGCCAGATGGGATTCCATTTCCCGCTGATGCCGCGCATGTACATGGCGGTCGCGCAGGAAGACCGGCATCCGATCACGGATATCATCCGCCAGACGCCGGATATACCCGAGAGCTGCCAATGGGGCATCTTCCTCCGCAACCATGACGAACTGACGCTCGAAATGGTGACGGACCAGGAGCGCGACTATCTCTGGCGCACCTATGCCGACGATTCCCGCGCCCGCATCAATCTCGGCATTCGCCGCCGACTGGCGCCGCTGATGCAGAACGACCGTCGCAAGATCGAGCTGATGAACTCGCTCCTGATGTCGCTGCCCGGAACGCCGATCCTCTATTACGGCGACGAGATCGGCATGGGCGACAACTATTATCTCGGCGACAGGGACGGCGTCAGGACGCCGATGCAATGGTCGTCGGACCGCAATGCCGGCTTCTCGCGCGCCGATCCGCAGAAGCTTTATCTGCCGGTCATCCTCGACCCGATCTATGGCTATCAGGTCATCAATGTCGAGGCGCAGAGCCGGGACTCGTCCTCGCTGCTCAACTGGATGCGCCGGCTCGTCTCGGTGCGCAAGGAGCACCCCGCCTTCGGCCGCGGCTCGATGACGCTGCTTTACCCGCGCAACCGCAAGGTGCTCGCCTATGTTCGCGAATATGAGCAGGACCGCATCCTTTGCGTGGTCAATCTTTCCCGCGCTGCACAGGCGGTCGAACTCGATCTCGCACGCTGGAAGGGAGCGGTGCCGATCGAACTCACCGGCCGCGCGGCCTTCCCGCCGGTCGGCGACCTTCCCTATCTCGTGACCCTGCCGGGCTACGGCTTCTTCTGGTTCCTTCTCGCCGACGAAACGGAAGCGCCGCTCTGGCACCAGCCCATCCCGGAGATCCTGCCCGAATTCGTGACGCTCACGACGAGAGACGGACGCATTGCCTCGGCTCTATCGGGACGTGAAAAGCGCCTTCTGGAAGAGGAGGTGCTGCCGAAATTCCTGCCGCTGCAACGCTGGTTCGGCGCAAAGGACCGGGCGATCCGCAAGGTTTCGCTTTCCCTGCTCGGCGAAATGGAGGAAGGGCGCCATGCGCTCGCCGCGATTACGGTCGATCTCGACGGCGGCAGTCATGACTATCTCCTGCCGCTTTCCGCGCTCTGGGGCGAGGAAAATCTCGCCTATGGCGCGCCGAAGCTGTCCTTCACGCTGGCGAAACTCCGTCGCGGCTCGCGCGTCGGCGCGCTGATCGACGGCGCCTACGACGCCGATTTCGCCCGGCGCCTGCTTGCCCAGATGCGCGAGGGCAGTCGGTTGGTTTCGGAAGAAGCAGACATCGTCTTCCAGGGCAGCGACGGCCTCGATAGCTTCGCCGACACCGAGGAGCCGCACCCGCTCGGCGTCGAGCAAAGCAATATGTCGATCGCCTTCGGCGTCGATGTCATCCTCAAGATTTACCGGCGTCTTCGCAACGGCATACAGCCGGATGTGGAGATGTCGAAATTCCTGACGGAAAAGGCCCGCTTCGCCAACACGCCTGCCTTTCTCGGCAGTGCCGAATCCCGGTCGCCGGGAGCCGAGCCGACAACGCTCGCGGCCGCCTTCGCCTTCGTCCCGAACCAGGGAGACGCGTGGGCCGTGGTCGGCGACGCCCTGCAGCGCGACCTGCAGGATTTTGCGCTCGACCCTGCCGCCGATCATCCCGAGACGGAAGCGCCGCCGCCCTTCGCCTACCCGTTGGCGCTCGGCGCCCTTCTCGGGCGACGGACGGCCGAATTGCATCGGGCGCTTGCCGTCGCAACCAACGAGGCGGCTTTCGCCGTAGAGCCGGTCGCGGCAACGGATGTGAAGAACTGGACGCACGAAGCGCTGAACGACATCCGGCTCATGCTGGAGCGGCTTGGAGCGATGCGCGGCGGGCTTGCCGGCGACAGTGCCCGGATGGCGGACGCGGTTCTCGCGGCGAGCGACCGCCTCGAGGAGAACGTCAAGGCGCTCGCCGGGACGACGCCGTCAGGCGGCAAGTCACGCATCCACGGCGACTATCATCTGGGCCAGGTGCTGGTGGCGCAGGACGATCTGATGATCATCGATTTCGAAGGCGAGCCGAAACGCACGCTCGAACAACGGCGCGGTAAATTCTCGCCATTGAAGGACGTGGCCGGCATGCTGCGCTCGCTCGATTACGCCGCCGCCAGTGCGCTTCGGCGTGCAGGTGACGGATCATCACAGCCAACCCCCTCCGCCGCAGTTCGAGTCGCTGCATGGCATGAGGAAACCAGCCGAGACTTTCTCGCCGCCTATGGCGAGCACATCGTCGGGACGGCAACCAATCCGGACGATCCAGCCTTCGCCGACGCGCTTTTGCGTGTCTTCCTTCTGCAGAAAGCCGCCTATGAAGTCACCTATGAACTGGCGAACCGCCCCGCCTGGGTGGACATTCCGCTTAAAGGCATTTTGGACTTGCTCGAAGGGCACTCCTGACCGCTCCCCCTCGGCCAATTCGTAACCGGATTGGGACGGCTCGGCGGACCGGGATCGGGAATTGGCGGTTCGGGCGACGGCGGCGTCGGCCCCGGAACAGGGCGCGGCGGCACCGGACCCACGGGCTTGGGACCTGTTATTGACATCAAGCCGAACCCTTCTGCGGCAGGTCGGTTTCCTGCTCGACCTGCCGTTTGAGTTCCTGCCGGGCTCGCTCTCGCGCCTCGCGGTCGGCGCCCGGTTCCTGCTTTTCGCTGCGCTGCAATTCGTGGTCGATCACCTCGGGCGACCCTTCGGCCGGGTCCTGTTCGGGATGTTTGTTCCTATCGGACATGATTCACCTCCGTGGACCGAACTGCCGCCCATCTGAGAGGTTCCGGCGAAATGACGATTCCGCCCTTGACCCATTCATATCCATTCGGTTATTGATCCAATCAATAGCCAATGAGTTATGAATTATGCCCGAACCGCAAGACACGCTGTTCAAGACCCTTGCCGACCCGACGCGACGCGCCATCTTCGAGCGGCTTTGCCGCGAGGGCGAGCAAACGGTCGTAGTCCTGACGGCGCAAGCCGGCGTATCGCAACCGGCGGTCTCGAAACATCTCGGGGTCCTGAAGCGGGCGGGATTGGTGCGCGACCGCCATGAAGGGCGTCAGACGCATTACAGCGCCCGGCCGGGGGCGCTTGCGCCGCTGATCGACTGGACGAGCCAGATGGCCGGTTTCTGGGAAAACCGGTTCGACGATCTCGAAAACCTTCTCAAGAGGATGGATCAATGAACGGAACATCGAGCGAAACGCGCACCGTCATCGTCGAGCGGGAGTTTCCGCATCCGCCGGAAAAGCTCTGGCGCGCCCTCACGCAACCGCATCTAATCGAGGAATGGCTGATGAAGAACGATTTTGAGCCGGTCGCCGGCCATAAATTCAATCTTCGCGGCGAGTGGGGTGGCGTACTGGATTGCGAAGTGCTGACCGTCGAACCGGACCGGACGCTGGCCTACACCTGGAATTTCGCGCATGACGATCCCGCCTTCGATCTCCAAAGCGTCGTGACCTTCACGCTGACCCAGACCAGCGGCGGAACGCATCTGCGCATGGAGCAGGCGGGCTTCCGCGCGAACCAGAAGCAGGCCTATGGCGGGGCCAAGGCCGGCTGGCAGCAATTCCTTGGCAAGCTCGAGCAGGTTCTGGCAACGGAAGGGTGACGCCTACCCCTCATTTCGGAAGGTTTTGAAGGAGGTACCCATTGATCTGGAACAAATGGATAAGGCAAATCCATCGATGGCTATCCATCATCTTTACGGTGACGGTCGTCGCCAATTTCGCCACCATGGCGCTCGGCAACCCGCCCTCATGGGTGGTCTATTCGCCGCTTCCTCCGCTCTTTCTGCTGCTGTTCACCGGCCTTTACATGTTCGTCCTGCCCTATACCGTCAGATGGCGCGGCGCGCCGCAGGCCAGCGAATAGAGTGGTCGACATGAGCGGAAACGCGATCGAGAAGGCAGGAAGACGATGAAGGAAGCCAGTCCCAGAGAAGGCGTCGAAGAACAGACACCCGCCCGCTTGATCGACACGAAGATCAAGGACCTGGGCGGCTGGCGCGGCGCAACGCTCGCCAAGCTTCGCGCTCTCATCAAGGAAGCCGACCCCGAAATGACCGAAGAGGTGAAATGGCGAAAGGCATCGAACCCGCTCGGCGTGCCGGTCTGGGAGCACGCCGGCATCATCTGCACGGGCGAAACCTATAAGGACAAGGTGAAACTGACCTTCGCCAGCGGCGCCGCGCTCGAAGACCCCTCAGGCCTTTTCAATTCCAGCCTCGACGGAAATGTCCGGCGCGCCATCGATTTCCGGGAAGGCGACCGGATCGACGAAAAAGCGTTCAAGGCGCTTATTCGCGCCGCCGTGGCGCTCAATGTTTCGGCGCGCGCCAAACGGTAGGCGACGATCAGGCCGGCTTCATCACCCTGGCGACGGCCGATCCCTCCAGCCGCGCCGGCTGCGGCAGATTGCTGCCGAGCAACGGATGCACATAATCGAGAAAGGCCGGCGTGACGTCGTTGGTCGCCGGCGCGATGAATTCGTCGGCCATCACCTTCGTCTTGCCGGCGACTTTCGCGAGATCGACCAGCCTGTATTCGGCCTTGTAATCCCCTACCCTGCGGATCGCGACCGATGCGCTTTTTGCGCCGCCAGCAGCCTGACGCACCGCGAATTCGCCTATTTCGCGCGCTTCGCGCTGATCGACGTCGGACACGCAACCGAAGAAGGAGCGCTGGAGATAGCCGAAGGTATCGCCGCGTACCCTGCCGATGCCGAGTTTCGCCTTCACTTCCTGGGAAAGAAGATCGGCCAACGCGCCGGTGCCGGAAAGCTGGACGTTGCCATGCGCATCCTTCTCCGCCCTTCCCGCCAGCTTGACGGTCAGCGGCGTGCCGTCGGCGTCATGGATGCCTTCGGAAACGGCGACGACGCAGCGGCCATGGCGCTCCTGCATGGATTTCACGTCCGCGAGAAACTTTTCGGTGTCGAAGACGCGTTCGGGCAGGTAGATCAAATGCGGCCCATCGCCTTCCCGCGTCCGCGCGGCGGCGGAAGCGGCGGTGAGAAAGCCGGCATGCCGGCCCATGACGACGGCGATATAGACGCCCGGCAGCGAGCGGTTGTCGAGATCGGCGCCCATGAAGGCCTGCGCGACGAAACGCGCAGCCGAGGGATAACCGGGGGCATGGTCGCTTTCCATCAGGTCGTTGTCGATCGTCTTCGGCACATGGATGCAACAGAGGCCATAGCCCTCCTTCGCCGCCTCCTCGCTGACGATTCGCATCGTGTCGGAGGTGTCGTTACCACCGATATAGAGAAAGGCGGTGACGCCGTGCGCCTTCAGCGCCGCGAGAATATGGCGGCAATAAGCGAGATCGGGCTTGTCGCGCGTCGAACCGAGTGCGGAAGAGGGCGTCGCGGCTACGGCTTCCAGATTGCTCTCGCTTTCCCCGGAAAGATCGATGAAATCCTCGTTGACGATGCCGCGTACGCCATGCCTCGCCCCATAGACCGCCTCGATCGCGGGAAAGCCGCGCGCCGCGAGCATCGCGCCGACCAGCGACTGGTTGATGACGGCGGTCGGCCCGCCCCCCTGGGCTATGACGAGTTTTCCTCTTTGCATCTGTTTCACGCCTCCTGAATCACGACAGCCGATAGAACCGCTCGGCCGTGCCTCCGAAAACCTGCTCGAAGGCCGAGCCGCCACCGACGATGTTTTCGGCCGCCTGCCGCCAGACATCATATGTACCCGCGAGTTCCAGCACCGGCCAGTCGGAACCCCACATGACGCGTTCCGGCCCGAAGGCGGAAAGGACATGGGCGGCATAGGGCCTCAAATCCTCCTCCGCCCAGCCGCTCGCCGCTTCTGTCGCAAGGCCTGAGAGCTTGCAGAAAACAGGCGTCCGCTCGGCGAGCCTTGCCATACCGGCCGCCCAGTCGTCGAAGCGGCCCTCGCGGATCACCGGCTTCATGCAGTGGTCGATAACGATGCGCATCCTCGGATAGCGGTCGAAAAGGCGCTGGAAATTGTCGATATGGAGCGGAAAGCCGAGCGCGTCGAAGGTCAGATCGAGATCGACGATCGCGTCATAGCCCCATTGCACGCCCGGCCGGTGCATCCAATCCGGATCGGCAATGTCCTGAATCATCGGGCGCACGCCGGCGAATTTCGGATGCCTGGCGAACCGCTCGAGGTGGCGGCGGTCTTCCGCCTTCTCAAAGTCCACCCAGCCCACCACCTTGCCGACGAGGGGCGTGGCGTCGGCAAGGCCCAGCAAATATTCGGTCTCGAAGACGGTCGGCGCGGCCTGTACCAGAACCGTGCGGTCGATCTTCCAGCGCCTCAGATGCGCCTCGATATCGGCCGGCAGGATGTCGCGGCGGATCGGCGCGACCGCCTCGTTCGCCTCCATCCAGCCATAGTCGCCGCGGGCGATCCGCCAGAAATGCTGATGGGCGTCAACGCGCATTTCGCACTCCCGCCTAAGCCGGCACCGGCGCTTCGGGCCGCATCAGGCCGGCCTCCTTCAGATCGCGCCAGAGCGCCGGCGGGATTGTCACCGACAAGGTGTCCATGTTGAGCGCCACCTGCGCAGGCGAAGTCGCGCCGGGAATGACCGATACGATCGCCGGATGGACGAGCGGAAAACGCAGCGCCGCCTGCACCAGCTTGACGCCGTGGCGACCGCAAAGCGCCTCGATCCTGGCGACACGATCGAGAATGTGTTGCGGAGCGGGTTCGTAATTGTAGAAGGCCCCCTCCCTCGGACCGGAAGCCAATATACCGGAATTGTACGCCCCGCCGATGACGATGCCGATGCCGCGCCTTTCACAAAGCGGCAGGAAGCTTTTCAGCGATTCCTGCTCCAGAAGCGTATAGCGCCCGGCCAGCAGGAAGATGTCAAAATCGCCCGCTTCGGCGAGGTGCTGGCAGATTTCCCATTCATTGACGCCTGCGCCGATCGCCTTGACGACGCCTTCGTCGCGCAGCTTGACCATGGCGCGGTAGCCGCCTTCCATCAGTTCCCTGAAACGGGCATCCACCGCTTCCTGCGTCTTATGGTTGGAAAGGTCGAGATCGTGCGCGAAGATGACATCGACGCGATCGACCCCCAGCCTTTCGAGCGAAGTCTCCAGCGACCGCATGATGCCGTCATAGCCGTAATCATAGACTTCCCGGCGCGACGGCGTGTCGAAGAACTTGCCGATGCCGGTGCGTTCGCTCGGCGGCGAGACTTTCAGCAGCCGCCCGACTTTCGTCGAAAGCACATAGGAGTCGCGCGGCTTGCCGCGAAGGAAATGGTTGAGCCTCGTTTCGGCGAGGCCGAGACCGTAGAGAGGGGCGGTATCATAATAGCGGATGCCCGCCTTCCAGGCGGCGTCCAGCGTATCCTGCGCCTGCTTCTCGGGAACCGCGGCATAGAGATTGCCGAGCGGTGCGGTGCCGCAGCCAAGCTCGGTGAAGGACAGCGATGCGCCCGATGGAGCCTCGAACCGCCTTGTTTCCATTTTTCTTCCCCTCAACTCCACGACCTACCGAATGGACGCGCACGGTATTATCTTAGTATACCGATCGCAACATATGTTGCCCAAGGACAAGCCTTCCCCATGCCAGTCTCGACTCAAGCCTCCAAAACCCTTCGCCTTGCCAGCGACGACAATGTCATCGTTGCGGCGGCCCCCATCGCCGCAGGCGCTGAAATAAGCGGCGGCGTTGTCGCCAAAGCGCGCATTCCCTTCGGCCACAAAGTGGCCACGCAAGACATCGCGGAAGGGCAGCCGATCCGGAAATTCGGCCAGATCATCGGCTTCGCCAAGGGGCCGATCGCGGCCGGCGACTGGGTGCACGAGCACAATGTCTTCATGCATGATTTCGAGCGCGATTATCGTTTCGCCGAAGAGGCGCGGCCGCAAAACATCCTGCCGGTCGAGGAACAGGCGACGTTTCAGGGATTTCGCCGCAAGAATGGCAAGGTCGGGACGCGCAATTATATCGGCATCCTGACCAGCGTGAACTGTTCGGCCTCAGCTGCGCGCTTCATCGCGCAGGCCGTCGAGAAGTCCGGCGTGCTCGACCAGTTTCCGAACGTCGACGGCGTCGTCGCTTTCACCCATGGCACGGGCTGCGGCATGGCGGCGTCCGGCGAGGGCTTCGACCTCCTCAAGCGCACCGAATGGGGCTATGCGGCCAATCCGAATCTCGGCGGCGTTCTCCTCGTCGGCCTTGGCTGCGAGGTCTTCCAGATCGGCCGCTTCAAGCAGCTTTACGGGCTGGAAGAGAGCGAGACCTTCCGCACCTATACCATCCAGGACACAGGCGGCACGCGCCGCGCGGTCGAGCGCGGCGTCGAGGCGATCAAGGAGATGTTGACAGCTGTCAACTCGGTGGAGCGCGAGACGATCCCCGCTTCCGAGATCATGCTGGCGCTGCAATGCGGCGGTTCCGACGGCTATTCCGGCATCACCGCCAATCCGGCGCTCGGCATCGCGGCAGACATACTGGTCAGGAACGGCGGTACCGCCATCCTCTCGGAAACGCCGGAAATCTACGGCGCCGAGCATCTGTTGACGCGGCGTGCGAAAAATCGCGAGGTCGGCGAAAAGCTTATCGAACGCATCCATTGGTGGGAAGACTATACGGCGAAACTCGGCGGCGAGATGAACAACAACCCCTCTCCCGGCAACAAGGCGGGCGGGCTCACTACCATTCTGGAAAAATCGCTCGGCGCCGCCGCCAAGGGAGGCTCGACGCCGCTCAACGCCGTCTATGAATATGCCGAGCCGGTGACGGAAAAGGGCTTCGTCTTCATGGACACGCCGGGCTTCGATCCGGTCTCCGCGACGGGACAGGTCGCCGGCGGGGCCAACGTTCTCTGCTTCACCACCGGGCGCGGCTCGGCCTATGGCTGCAAGCCGACGCCGTCGATCAAGCTCGCCACCAACACGCCGATGTATGAGCGGATGGAGGAGGACATGGATATCAATTGCGGCGATATCCTCGAAGGCGTGACGCTGGAGGAAAAGGGGCAGGAAATCTTCAAGGAAATCCTGGCGGTGGCGTCCGGAAAGCGCACCAAGTCCGAAAAGCTCGGCTATGGCGACAATGAGTTCGTGCCCTGGCAGATCGGCGCGGTGATGTGAAGGGACGGCTGCGGCGAAGCCTTTACAGTGCGTCCTTCGAGGCTCCCCTTCGATAAGCTCAGGATCGCACCTCAGGATGAGGGAGTCCGGTGCCAATGACTCTCCGACCGGATTTGCACGAACGGTCCTCATCCTGAGGTGCTCGCCCACAGGGCGAGCCTCGAAGGACGCACACAACACAAGGACCGAACACGAACACCGTGGGTATGACATATGGCTGATGCGCGAAAGCAAATCTGGTGGGGCGATTTTCCGGCGACGGCGTTCGAATCGCTTGATCCCGACGCGGTGATCGCCGTGTTGCCGGTCGCGGCGATCGAACAGCATGGGCCGCATCTGCCGGTTTCGACCGATGCGGCGATCATGCAAGGCATGCTCGACACGGCCATTCCGCTCATCCCGGCGGATATGGATGTGCGCATCCTGCCGGTCCAGGCTGTCGGCAAGTCGAACGAACATCTTTATGCGCCGGGCACGCTGACATTGCCGCCCTCTCTCCTGATCGAGGCATGGACGGAACTTGGCGCGTCGGTGGCGCGGGCCGGCATCCGCAAACTCGTCGTCGTCACCTCGCATGGCGGCAATGAGGAGATCATGGGGATCGTCACGCGCGAATTGCGCGTGCGCTTCGCCATGCTGGCCGTCAAGACGAGCTGGGAGCGCTTCGGCTGGCCGGAGAACATGTATCCGCCGCTCGAACAGCGCCAAGGCATTCACGGCGGCGCCATCGAGACCTCGCTGATGCTGCATTTCCGGCCTGATCTTGTCGATATGACCAAGGCCGAGAACTTCGCTTCGCGCGTCGGGGAAGCGGAAGAGACGTTCGATCTGCTGAGGCAAACCGGCAAACACGCCTTCTCCTGGATCGCGACGGACCTCAACCCGCATGGCGTCGTCGGCAATGCGGCGATCGCCACCGCCGAAAAGGGCAAGGCGGCGGCAGAGCATCAGGCGTCGGGCTTCGTCCAGTTGCTGCGGGACGTGCGAAAGGCGAAGTTGTCGGACTGGCTGTCCTGACCATGCCATCGACAATCAGATGTCTGGTGCGTCCTTCGAGGCCCGCTTCGCGGGCGCCTCAGGATGAGGACCACTGGCGCCAGCCTCCCTCATCCTGAGGTGCTCGCCCAAAGGGCGGGCCTCGAAGGACGCACTGCAATAATGAAAGATCGTGGTTACTGCGGCACCCGGCCCTTTGCCGCGTTGGCCCAGGCTTTCTGGACGATGCGGCCATCGGCTTCCGCCGGCAGACGGGCGCGGGCGCCGTCCTTCAGCCGTCCCCGTTCAGCTTCCGGCATCGCGGCGATCCTGTCTCCGAGCGAACCGGCGCCGAGCGTCGTCAGCCAGTAATCCTCGAAATCGGCGAAAGTCCGTTCGACCGCTATGGAGCGCGCCTCCACGGCTTCGAGACCGCAGCGTCTCCAAAGTGCCTCGAGCGCATCGAGCGACGAGATGTCCGCGCTCGGCGGCAGGACCGGCGTTTTGCCCATGGCGCGCAGTTCGGCGATGATCGGATCGATCGGGAAGCCGCCGTTCGGAATATCCCAGACATAGGCCGTTACCGTTCCGCCCGGCCTGACCACACGCATCATCTCCGCCACGCCCTTTTCCGGCTCGGGCACGAAGAAGAGGACCAGCGCCATCACGGCGGCGTCGAAACGGTTGTCCTCGAAAGGGAGGCTCATCGCGTCGCCGAGCCGAAATTTCGCCTTCTTCGCGGCCGGCCGCTCTCTTGCAAAGGCCAATTGGCTTTCCGACGGATCGATGCCCTGGATTTCCGATGGCATGCAGCGATCGACCACCAATTGCGTGAAAGCGCCGGTGCCGCAGCCAATATCGACCCAGGCAAGGCCCGTCGGCAGCGCCAGCCAATCGAGGAAGACGTCGCCGACAGAGCGGGTCCAGACGCCCATCATCCGCTCATAGGCGGCGCCGTTCGCGAAGCGGATCGGTTCTTCGGGCATGGACGGCGCTCCCGTGCTCACATCGACAGGGCGGGACGGTATCACCAGGATCGGCGCGCCGGAAGTGGCGCAAGATGCCCCTCGCCTGCCTGTCTATCTGCGGCAGTCGCCAAGCTTGCCCCCCTCCGCCTCGCATCTGCTCGGCACCTCCCCCCGCTTCGCCGGTGGCGGATGGGCGCCAGATTTGCGCGATTACACTACCGCCCGCGGAACTCCTGCGGCTCAGCGAAGACGTAGAGCGATAGCGTGTCGGCGATCAGCGCCGGTTTTTCTTCGCCCTCGATCTCGATCGTCTGCTCCATCTTCACCAGAAAGCGGTCGGGAGCCTTTTGCTGGACGTCGAGCAGTTTCGAGTGCATCCTGACGCGTGATCCCGATTTCACCGGCGTCAGGAAGCGGAGCCTGTCCAGCCCGTAATTGATGACGACCTTCACGCCTTCCGGCAGCGTCGCAATGTCGTCGCTCAGGACGGGGATGAGGGCGAGCGTCAGGAAGCCGTGCGCAACAGGTCCGCCGAAAGGGCTCTCGCGCGCCGCCCTTTCGACATCGACATGGATCCATTGCCGGTCGCCGGTGCTTGCCGCAAAGCCGTCGATCATGCGCTGATCGACGGACGTCCAGTTCGAAACGCCTATCTCGGTGCCGATTTCTCCCGCCAGATCGGAAATCGAATAGCCCCGCCTTGTCCTCAGTTCACCCTTTTCCTGCATTGCCATGTGTCGTCCCGTTCATTGCCCGCAGGGCTTCCTCGCGCAGTTCGCGCCTCAGAACCTTTCCTATGTTCGTGTGAGGAAGTCCGTCGCGGAATTCGATGATGCGAGGACGCTTATAACCTGTCAGTCTTTCGGCGCAAAATTTCATCAGCGCTTCCTTCGTCAGCGCGCTATCCCTGGGCACGACGAAGAGCATGACCGCCTCGCCGGAAGTCCCGTCCGGGATGCCGATGGCCGCCGCCTCCATGACGCCCGGATGGCTGACGGCGACCTCTTCGATCTCGTTCGGATAGACGTTAAAGCCCGAGACCAGGATCATGTCCTTCTTGCGGTCGACGATCCGCACAAAGCCGCGTTCGTCCATCACGCCGATATCGCCGGATTTGAAATAGCCGTCCGGCGTCATCGCCGCCGCCGTCTCTTCCGGTCGTTGCCAATAGCCGGCCATGATCTGCGGTCCCTTCAGCGCGATTTCGCCGGGCTCGCCGGTCGGAACCTCCCTGCCCTCCTCGTCGACGATACGGATGTCCACGTTCGGCAGCGGCAGGCCGATCGTGCCGCTGAACGCGTCCGTATCGGTCGGATTGCAGGTGATGCCGGAAGACGTTTCCGAAAGGCCATAGCCTTCCATGATCGGGCAGCCGGTCACGGCGAGCCATTTCTTCGCCACCGCCTCCTGCACCGCCATGCCGCCGCCGACGCAAATCCGCAATTGCGAGAAATCGAGTTTCGCAAAATCGGGATTGTTGGCGAGCGCGTTGAAGAGCGTGTTGACGCCGGGAAAGGCATGGAACCTGTATTTCCCGAGTTCCTTGACCAGCCCCTTGATGTCGCGTGGATTGGGAATCAGCACATTGACGCCGCCGGTTCGCATGGCGAGCAGTGCGCAACTGATAAGCGCATAGACATGATAGAGCGGCAGCGCGCAGATGAAGGTCAACTGCCCCTCGATCGGCCGGCGCTCGATGCCGGGTTTCATCCAGGCTTCCGACGAGAGAAGATTGGCGATGATCGTGCGGTGGAGCAGGATGGCGCCCTTCGAGATACCGGTCGTGCCGCCCGTATATTGCAGGACGGCGATATCGTCGGGCTTGATGTCCGGCTTGACCAGTTTCCGCTTCCGGCCCTCCTCAAGCGCGCGGCGGAATGGCGCAGCTTTGGCGAGCGACCATTTCGGCACCGCCTTCTTGACGTGCCTGAGCACGAAATCGACGACGGCTCCTTTCGGAAAGCCGAGAAGGTCGCCGACGCTGGTCACGACGATATGGCGGACAGGCGTCTCGCGGAGGATTAGTTCGAGCGTATGGGCGAAATTCTCCAGAATGACGATCGCTTTCGCGCCCGAATCATTCAGCTGGTGCGCCAGTTCGCGCGGCGTATAGAGCGGGTTGACGTTGACGACGACGAAGCCGGCGCGAAGGATTCCGGCGAGAGCGATAGGATATTGCAGCACGTTCGGCATCATGATGGCGACGCGATCGCCGCGCTCCAGGCCGAGGCTCTGGAGATAGGCGCCGAACGCCTCCGACATAAGGTCGATCTCCCGGTATGTCAGCGCCTTGTCCATCAGGATATAGGCCTCGTCTCCGGCATAGCGGGAGAAGCTTTCCTCCAGCAGCGCGACGACGGACGGATATTGCGCGGGATCGATTTCGGCGGGGACGCCCGGCGGATAGGACCGCAGCCAGACTCGGTTCACGATTTCCTCCCGCGATTCCTGGACAAGCAAGAGTAGCCGACGCATCAGCGCGTCGAAAGGCCCTTCCGGCTACGCTCCAACAAGGAACCGTTCGATAGAATAGAGCACGAGCCCGGCAATGCCGCCGATGATCATGCCGTTGAAGCGGATATATTGCAGGTCCCGGCCGACATTGATCTCGATGATGCGGACGAGCTCCTTCAAATCCCAGCCCTTGACCTGATCGGCGATGAAGGTCGAGACACCGCTCTTCTGGTTTTCGATGAAGGACGAAAAGGCGACGACGAAGCCGATATTCATGTCGGCGCGGATGTCAGGATCGTCGGCAAGACGCCGGCCTATTTCGGCAAGCATGGCGGCGAGTTGCCTGCGGATCGAGGAATGGGGCGAGCTTGTGTCTTCTTGAATGAAGTCACGCAGGTTCTGCCATATGCCGGCGCCGATCGCCTGCAATTCGGGCCTTTCGAGGAATTCCCGCTTCAATTCCTCCGCGCGCGCCGCATATTCGGGGGAATTGCGCAAATCGTCGATCAGTTTGAGGACGAACTGATCGAATTCGAGCCTCAGCGGATGGTCGGCATCGGCCTTTACTTCCTCGAAGAGGGAAGCGGCGGAAGCGACGATGCGCTTCAGGAGATAGGCGTCGCCGCGAAAGAAATTGAAGAGCGTCGGCAGTTCCTCCCTGATCTTGGCGCGGAGCGAAGCAAGCGTCGCCTCGTCGTTCAGCATGGCCGAGAGCGCGTCGATAATGCCGTCGAGCAGCTTCTGGTGCCGGCGCTCTTGCGCGAAGCCGGTCAACAGGCCAGCCGCCAGCGACGTGACCGGTATGTCGCGCAGGCGCTCGACAAGGCGGCGGTTCATGAAATCGCGCAGGCCCGTCTCCTCGACGGCGGCAAGCATCTGGGGCGACAGCCTGACGATGAAGCGGGCAAGGTCGTCCGACCGCTTCTGTTCGGAAAGCCAGTCCGCCACCATCGCGGCGAAATCCACCTCTCTCAGCTTCCGCCGCACGGTTTCCGGCGCCAGGAAATTCGTCTCGATGAAGCGGCCGAGATTATCGGCGATGCGGGATCGGTTTTCCGGGATGATGGCGGTATGCGGGATCGGCAGGCCAAGCGGCCGCCGGAAGAGCGCCGTCACCGCGTACCAGTCGGCGAGGCCGCCGATCGTGGCGGCTTCCGCGAAGGCCGCAACGAAGCCGAGAAAAGGATGATGCGGCTCCAGCCATTTCGCAACAAGGAAAAGCAGGAAGCAGAAGGCGAGCGCCGCCGTCGCGACGGCGCGCGTCCGGCGGAGCGCGGTGCGCTTCCGCTCCTCCTCGTCCAATCTGAAGCGCTTCGGCGTCTCGGCAGGATCCGGCATCCGATATCCGCTCGTTAAAGGAATCAGCTCGTTTCGGGATCATATAGGAGCTGGAGCGCTCTCAGCGCGACGTGTCCCTATCGCCATCACTTTCGGAATGCCAACGCCGGCGCGCGGAACGTGCAAGCTCGGCCAGCCCGGCGAACAGCCCCACTCCGCCGACGGCTTCACTTTGTCGGCGAGCCTCGGAAATATCGATCACGCCGACCGTCTCGTAATGCTGAAAGGAGAGCTTTGCATTGAATTTGCGGGCGAGCGCCTTCATCGCCTCATTGCCGGAATGGGTGGTGACGCTCAAACGCATATAGCCGAGATGACGGGCAAGTGCGACCAGATGGCCGAAGAGAAGGCTGCCGATCCCCTTGTGCTGAAAATTCTTCTCGACGCTGAAGGCGATCTCGCCTTCCCCCTTCGCTTCGCCGTCAAGGTGGTGCAATTCGGCGGCGGCATGAATCGCCCCATCTTCCAAGTAACCGAAGACGACTGTTTTGCCGCTGAAGCAACGCGCCGCATAGGTCCTGACGAAATTGTCGTCGGTCACGCCGTTGAAACGGTCGCGGCGGCTGGCGGCGTCCAGCCGCAGCAAATGCTCGGTGAACTCTCGCCGATCAGCGGGTGTGAGTACGCGGATATTGCCCGGCAGCAGATCGGCGCCGGCGGAAGCCGCTCGCTTCGGCACATTTTCCTCCTGACGCCGGCAATCCGCGCCAATTCAGGGCTGGTGCTCAGGCCGTGGCAATATAAGTCTTGATCTCCTCGGTTTCACGAACGGCATCCTCGATGCGCCGTTTGACGACGTCGCCGATGGAGATAATTCCAACAAGGCGTCCGTCCCTTTCCACCGGGAGATGGCGAAACCGGCTTCGCGTCATGATTTCCATGATTTCCTCCACGGTCTCCGCCTCGGTGCAGAGATTCACCCTGGAAGTCATCGTTTCGGAAACCCTGCGCTCCAACGCCGCAGGCCCGCTCTCCGCCAAGGCCCGGACCACGTCGCGCTCCGAAAGGATGCCGGCCACTCCGCCAGCGGAATCCAAGACGACCACCGCGCCGATATGATGCCGGTCGAGCAGCGCGATGGCATCGGCGAGGCTCTCATTCGGGCGGACCGTGACGACGTCACGCCCCTTCGCGTCCAGGATCGATCTTACCGTCATTGCGTCCTCCTTGCAGACATATCCAAACGTCCCCAAGCCGCACGCGTTCCGCCATGGTGCCCTCAGCGTTCTTCCTTTTCAAGAGGATCGTCCTTAAGGGGCTCATCGGGCGCCATCCCTTCAGGCAAAATCGGATAGGTCGGCGGAACGAAAAAGGCAGCGCAGAAAAACCCCGCGACGAAACCGCCTATATGCGCCTGCCAGGCAATGGGGCTGTCAATGCCGGGAGTCATCCAACCCATTCCGGCCAGGAGATTGACCACGAACCAGACCGCCAGGAAGACGATGACGGTGCGCGACATCAGAGCCTGACCGATCGACAGCATCGGGCCCGCAAAGGCAGGCCTGTCATCCAGTCTCCCCATCCGGAAACCGAATCGCGATGCCGCACCCATCATTCCGGAGATCGCGCCCGACGCTCCGACAACCGGCATATTGCCCGTCATATGCGCGAGGAAATGAAAAAGGGCCGCAACAAGCGCCGTGAATATCCAGAAGAGCAGGAATCGCCATATGCCCATCCTGTTCGCAAGTGGCGAACCGAAGGCGGCAAGCCAGATCATGTTGACGAAAAGATGGGTCCAGCTCCCATGGAGGAAGGCATAGGTGACAGGGCTTATGAAGGCATAAAAATCAACAGCATAGGGGCCGGTGTAGCGAAGCGGGACGAAGGCATAGTCGAGCATGAATTCCATGTCCTGGCGCGGATCGAGGACATAGAGCCGGAACACCTGCACCGCCGTGCAAATGCCGATCAGGAGCAGAATGACGCCGGGAAGGTTGAAGACCGGCTCGCGCCGCCTTTCAGGCAATTCGTCATCTTCGGGATATTCGGGCGCTCCGTCATCGCCCCGTCTCACGGCTTCGTCCACGCTAGCGCCTTTCATGATCGACGTCTGAGGAGACATAGGGCAACGGCCGCCGCAGCGCAAAAAGAAGCCGCCCAGGCTAAGCCTGGACGGCTGGTCGAGTCCCCTGTCTAACCCCGAATTCCTGACCGGAAGTCCAGAAAAGGCTTGTCTGACGGATGCCTTCGGGACGTACCTCCCTTTCCCACGCTTGCATTTTCCCTGCAATCGAAACTCTTTGTTAACCTTAACAAATCGCAACCGTGAACAAGTCCGATTGAAGCTGGCACGAATCCTGCCCGCTACGGCATGAAGGGAATGCCCGAACTAAGCTTCTGTTCATCAATGGGACAGAAGCAACCGGATTGCGGAGCGGAATAGCATGAAACACAGCGCATCGGTCGATCTGTTCCAATATTGGGACAGGCTGCGGGCGGGACGCGCCGCACCGCGCCGGACGGAAATAGAGCCCGCGGACATTAAATCGCTGCTTGCGGACACTTTTATTCTTGAGCAGGATTCTCGGGGAGAAGCGATCTTCCGTCTTGCCGGGACGCGGCTTTGCGCGATTTTCGGACGAGAATTGAAGGGATTCTCCTTCCCCTCCCTTTGGACGTCGAAGGATCAGCGGCTGGTGGCAAGGCTGGCCAACAGCGCCTTCCATCCGGGCAACGTCATCATCATCACCTTTCAGGGATTGAGCACGCAACAGCGGCGGAATGCATTCGAACTTCTTCTTCTCCCGCTCGACAGCGCAGATGAATCGCCACGCATGCTCGGCATCGCCACCGCCGCCGCAAGACCGTTCTGGCTCGGCGCGGATCCTCTCATCGAATGTGCCGTGGAGACGATCCGTATCGTCGACCCTGATCGGGAGCCGCTCTTCCTGAAGAACAGACCCGCCGTCGCGGTGCCATCAATCGTTCCCAGCGCCAGTGCCCTCATGGAGACGCCCCCCACCCGCAACGGCCGCCGTATCCGGCACCTCGTCGTGCTCGAAGGCGGTCGCGGAGAACAGGGCGAGGCGGAAAGCAGGTAAGGCTCCTTCGTCCGGAGCCCGCGGCTCCGCCCCCATTTGTCCCTTAATGGAAGGGTTGCATCCCTTCGTAAACGTAGTGGCTGAAAAGACCGGCGCCGTTACTGCTTATTAACCGACATCCCGGTATTTTTCGAGGATATTCGGTGCATTTTCAGGACGTGGGCCAGAGGAATCCATGACATCAGCGGCGATCGAGGTCATGCCGTCGAGCGCAGAGCGTCGGAACTTCCAGCGCGTCAGCGTCCGGGTCTATGGCCGCTTCATGCTTGAGGACCGCACCGAACACGCCTGCGAAGTTGTTAACATGTCGCCGGGAGACGTCTCTCTAAAAACCGACAGGATCGGTGAACCCGGCGAAAAGATCATCGCCTATATCGACCATATCGGGCGTATCGAAGGTGTGCTCACCCGGCGCATGGAAGACGGTTTCGCGATGACCATCATCGCGTCGGAGCGCAAGAAGGAAAAACTTGCCGCCCAGCTCACCTGGCTCGCGAACAAGCATGAACTCGACCTGCCCGAAGACCGGCGGCACGAACGCGTCGCGCCGCGCAATCCGCTCAGCATCCTGCAACTGACGGACGGCCGGCAATATCAATGCCGGATCATCGACCTCTCTCTCTCCGGCGCGGCGATCGAGATCGACGTCAGGCCTGCAATCGGCGTCCAGGTTATCCTCGGCACGATGCGAGGCGAGGTCGTGCGTCATTTCGAGGACGGCATCGCCATCGAATTCGCCGCCGTGCAAAAGCCCGAGACGCTCGAAGCCGCCTTCGAGAAGAACGTCAGGTAGCCTGAGCGGCAAGACCGCCGGTCAATCGGCGCGAAGACTCCCCGTCATTTTGGCAAGGGCCCACGTCTCTATCGAGGCGAGCGCCGGATCGTTCTTCGGCATCATGGATCGACGGCGCCCGCCCACCAGCTTTCGGCAGGCCAGGTATAGGACCAAAGGTTCAAGCTTTGGCTCTTTGGCATAGCCCCTCATCGCCCACCGTTAATTACAATGAATCCTGGTATAAGCAGGGCGGCATGGTTAACAGATGGCAACTTAAACAGTAACAATTTTATACTTCGAAATTCTCAGTATATTGATTTCATAATTCGAATTTTATTCAATATCTACTTCGCCCTTTTGCGTCAAATAAATCCGCATCTGTCATTGTGTCTCTCGAACGGGGAGACACCAAAATGGACACGGGACAGGTCCTTAAGGCCGTGGCGCCGGTCGTCGCGTCGCTTCTACTTGCGGCCACCGCGCATGCGGAAAATTTTTCCATGCCCACCGGCGGCCGGACGAGCCAGCCGGTCGGCCACTACGAATTCTGCCAACGCCTGCCGAACGAGTGCAAGGAAATGACGCCGAAAGAGGCGCCGATCACGCTTACGCGGAAACTCTGGGCCGATCTGATCAAGGTGAACAACAGCGTCAACCAGCGGATCAAGCCCATGACGGATATGCAAAACTACGGCGTAGAGGAATATTGGTCCTATCCGGACGACGGCTATGGGGACTGCGAGGATTACGCGCTGGAAAAGCGCCGTGAACTGATAGCGGACAACGTTCCGGCGGGCGACCTTCTGATGACGGTGGTCAAGCAGCCCAATGGCGATGGGCACGCCGTGCTGACCGTAAGGACGAGCATGGGCGACTATATCCTCGATAATCTGGAGCCCCGCATCCTGGTCTGGACGGATACCGACTATCGCTATCTGAAGCGCCAGTCGGAAACCAATTCCGGCCAGTGGGTCGCTATCAGGGACGACCGCGACATCACCGTCGTCGGCAGCTTGAAATAGAGGACGCCGCCCGAAAGCGGGTTTCGGGCAAACGATGGGCCAGAACAGGAAATAGGCCTGATGCGACCTGCCACATCAGGCCTGGAGGGAAAACCCGGTCGAGTCCCCACCTCCCCGTCCCCAACGACCGGGTTCAGGAGCCGGCCCTTGTCCCGGGCCGGCTCCGTCTTCTTTTGGACGGCTGAAGCGATCGTTCAGAGCGGTTTCAGGCCGGCGGCGAAGCGCTTGGCGTTCGCGACATAATGCTCGGCCGATCCGCGCAAGGCTTCAATGGCCGCCTCGTCCAGGGACCGGACGACACGCGCCGGAGAACCGACGATCAGAGAATTGTCGGGAAATTCCTTTCCTTCCGTCACCAGAGCTCCCGCGCCGACCAGCGAATTCTTTCCGATCCGCGCGCCATTGAGCACGATGGCGCCCATGCCGATCAGCGAGTTGTCGCCGATCGTACAGCCATGCAGCATGGCCCTATGGCCGATCGTGCAACCCTTGCCTACCGTCAGCGGAAATCCGATGTCGGTGTGCATGACGGTGTGCTCCTGCACATTGCTTCTTTCGCCGATGACAATCGGCTCGTTATCGCCGCGCAGCACGGTTCCGAACCAGATGCCGACATGCGCGCCAAGCCTCACGTCGCCAATGATCACGGCATCCGACGCAATCCACAGGGACGCCTCGTCATCGAAAGTCGGGCGGATGTCGTTCAAGGCATAGATCGGCATTTTTCCTGCAATGTCCCTTCGCTCAACCCTCAGCGCATTAACCTGTTCTTTACCATAAAACCGCAGGCTCGCTCTGGGCGATTGGCCCTCGGATTCATCGGGAAAAGCCCGCTTCCTTGACCATGCAACAGCAGACCGAAGCATTGGAAGGGCTTGAAATCAAGGGCATCGATCAGGTCCTGATGTTCCGCGTGTTCTACGGCTTTGCCGCGCTGGCGCTCCTGTCGCTCGCCATTCTGGTCGGCGGGCATTGGTTGAGCCACGTCATCTCCACGGGCGGCTACACGGAGGATATGACGCCACACGAGATCGTCATCGGCAACAATGTGCTTTCAGTGCCGTCAAACGCGATCCGCTTCGCAAACGCCCGGCGCGACGGCGATGCGGGCCGGCTCGATCTCTACCTCCACTGGCCCGACATGAAAGGCTACACCGCGGCGGCACGCGCGGATTTCAATGATGTCAGCGGCAAGAAGGACATCCTGTTCCTCACCTTCCAACCGCGTCAGATGCCGCTCGACATGAGCGGACGCTTCGATCCGATCTACCGTTTGCTTGTGGTCGAGCCGGCTACGCCAGGCGAAAACGGTCTCGAATTCTATGCTTTCAAACCGGATACCGGCTATGCCGGCGAAAAGCTTGCTGTCGCGAAACGGCCGGGGAAGCCACCTTTCGTGGCGCGCTGCCTGATCGGCTCTTCTGGGGCGCAGTCACTCGCGCCGTGCGAGCGCGACGTCGCGGTCGGCGACCGGCTGACGCTTCTTTATCGGTTTCCGGAAAACCTGCTTGGCTCCTGGCCCCAGTTGGATAATGCGGTGATGCAAAAGGCCCGGGATTATCTCAAGACCGCGAATTGATCATCCAGTGCAAGCAGGGAAGCTCCGGAACTGAATCCGGATTCCCCAATAAGCCACTGAATTGAAAGGCGAAGCGGTCCGAGCTTACAGATCGACGTCGAGGATCGCCATGGAAAAATTATAGGAGAGTTCGCCGTCGTCATCATCCTTGAAGATGATGCCGAGAAACTCGTCGCCGAGATAGAGTTCGCAGGAATCGTCCTTGCGGGGCCGCGCCTTCACCTGCAATGCAGGATTGTTGAACGTGCGTTTGAAATAGGCGTCGAGCTTTCTGATTTCTTCCGGCTTCAATCTCTCTCTCCGTCAGGCGTCGCGCGGGCGATATGGTTCGCGCTTCTGCCACGCTCCAACCCGCCATGTAAAGCCTGAACGGTTTTCTTCCAGTCTCCCGTCCAACCTGGAGGCATTGTACGCCGGCTCGGGCGACCCGGCGATCATTCCGTCGGAAGGATCTGGTCCATCGCACGCGAGGGTTCGTCGCAGCCCGTGTCGCCGACGACGCGCGCCGGTACGCCTGCGACCGTCTTGTTGTGCGGCACGGAAGCCAGCACCACCGAACCGGACGCCACCTTGGAGCAATGGCCTACCTCGATATTGCCAAGGACCTTGGCGCCGGCGCCGAGCAGCACGCCGTAGCGGATCTTCGGATGCCTGTCGCCGCTCGCCTTGCCGGTGCCGCCGAGCGTCACGCCATGAAGCATGGAGACATTGTCTTCCACCATGGCTGTCTCGCCGATGACGATGCCGGTCGCGTGGTCGATGAAAATGCCCTTGCCCATGCGCGATGCCGGATGGATGTCGGTCTGGAAGATGGAGGAGGAGCGGCTTTGCAGATAAAGCGCGAAATCCCGCCGCCCGTTCTGCCATAGCCAATGTGCGAGACGATGCGTCTGGATCGCATGAAAGCCCTTGAAGTAAAGGACAGGCATAAGAAAGCGGTCGCAGGCTGGATCGCGATCATAATAGGCCTGGATATCGACCCGGACGATGCCGCTCCATTCGGGTTGGCTTTCGACCATGGTTCGGAAAGTCTGACCGATGAGTTGGGCGCTGATATCACCGTGATCGAGCCGCTGCGCGATGCGGTGGATGACCGCCTCCTCGAGCGTCGCATGGCTGAGCACTGTCGTATGCAGGAATGTCGCGAGCAGCGGATCGTTCCTGATCGCCTCCGAAGCTTCTTCACGCACCGCATGCCAGATCGGGTCCACTGCCTGCAGATTGCCCGTGCGCGCGGTATTGAGGCTGCTCATGGCGCTCTCCCTGAATAGTCGGCGGGCGCTCCGCCTTCACCATAGTACGGCATAAATAGTCCAATGGCCCGTCCGTTTGAACCGCAAATTCCTTAAGCATCGTTCAAATGGATTTGACGCATCAGAATTCAAGCCACGATGGAAAACGGAACCTTGACGCGGCTAGATATAAAGCGGGTGCGCGCGCAGGAATTCGATCGCCCGTTTCTTGAACGTCCGATCGCCGACGGAGAGCATGTGGTCCCTGCCCTCGATCGCGAAGGCTTCACCGTTCGGAAGGAGCCGCGCCAGCTTTTCGGGCGAGCCGGCGATATCGTCCGTCGTGCCGACGGCGACCAGAGCGGGCTGCGCGACGCGGACAATGTCCTCGGCCGGAATCAAATCGCGGGACGTCTTGATGCACGCGGCGAGAGCGCGACGGTCGCTTTTCGTCTGGTCGGCGAAATTGCGGAACATCTGGCCGCGCCTGTCCGAAATCGTCGACTTGTCCTCCGCCAGAAGCGCCGCGGCGATCATGTCCCAGTCGCCGACCCCGTCGACCATGCCGCTGCCGAGGCCGCCGAAGATCACCGTCGCGACCCGGTCGGGATAGTCGAGCGCCATGAAGGCGGCGACGCGTGCGCCCATCGAATAGCCCATGACATGGGCACGTCCGATCTCGAGGTGATCGAGCAGCGCGGCGGCGTCGCCGGCCATCTTCTGCGCGCGATAGTCCTTCGGCTCGTAGCTCTTCGACGAATTGCCATGGCCGCGATTATCGAAGGCGATGGCCCTGAATCCGGCCTCCGTCAGCGTCTTCACCCAGCCGGGCGTCACCCAGTTCGTCTTGTAGCTCGACGCGAAGCCGTGGATCAGCAGAACGGGCTCGCCCGCCCCCTCGTCCATATAGGCGAGATCAAACCCGTCATGATTGAAGTGATCCATGCCCTAACCCTTCGATCAGCGTCGAACGGGTCCTACCCGGCATGGGCTATTTTCGCAATGGCGGGATGCGAAACGCGATCGCCGACCGCGATCCCGTATTTTGCAGCGGTTCCCGCCTTGAGTTCGAGAACGACGCGCACGGGAACCTTCGGGGAAATGATGTCCTTGGAATAGGGGACGCCATGTCTTATCGCGCGTATCTTCCCCTTCTCCCCGATGAAGATCAGATCGAGAGGCATGGGCGTGTTTTCCATCCAGAAGGCGGCGATGCCGGCGGCTTCCAGCACGAACAGCATGCCATGCCTGCTATCCATCGTCTTGCGGTACATCAGACCTGCCTCCTCCTGCTCATCCGTTTGCGCGATCTCGATCGAGAAGGATTGCGGACCTCTGGCGGTGTGGATCACCAGGGGAACAGGATTTGTCGGCAGGATCATGGGCTGGCCGTCCGCCCGAAGCGGCGACTGGAGGGAAAGAGCGATGAAAAAGGCGGCGAAAGTGATGAAGACAATGCGCGAAACGGTGGAGCGGAACATCCTTGAAGCCCTCGGACTGAACACGCCGCCAGAAACCGTTCGTGGGGTTCTGGGCGCACCTCCCGCTTTTCCGGCGAGAGAAAGCCGGACTCAATGCGAAACCGGCAGCGTTCCGATATCAGGATGAATTTCGGCAGCCATAAGGCCTTTGTCTCCACGGCCGAACCGGACGAGCACCACCTGTCCCGGGCGGAGTTCCGTCAAGCCGTAATGCCTGAGCGTCTCCATGTGGATGAAAATATCCTCAGTTCCCTCGCCACGCGTCAGGAAGCCGAATCCCTTCGTTCGGTTGAACCATTTGACGAGAGCACGTTCCAGACCGCTTTCCGGCGTCACCGTGACATGGGTCCGCTGCGGCGACATTTCGGAAGGGTGTACAGCGGTGGAATTGTCCATCGAGACGACACGGAAGGCTTGCAGCCCCCTGTCGCCCCTCTTTGCCAGACAAACCACCCGCGCTCCTTCGAGCGCGGTCTGGAAGCCGTCCCGGCGAAGGCAGGTGACGTGGAGAAGTACATCGCCCAAGCCGCCTTCGCGGCCGTCCGGCAGAACAAACCCGTATCCCTTGGCGACGTCGAACCATTTTATCGCGCCGGAAATTTCGACGACTTCGGCGGAATCGCCTGCATCGTCAACGCCGGCAATCTCGCTTCTGGCTGCGTCAAGCCCCTCCGCAGAGGCCTTGTCCCCCATGTGAACGCACCTTCTATGACCGAAAACTGATGACCGAAAGCGAATTGATTCTTAACGTAAGGATAACATCGCGCCTTCCGGTTTACGCAAGAGTCCGGCGTGCTTTTTTCGATTTTTCACAGGTTTGAGTCCGTTCTTTCGACCCGTGATCCGAAATCCGTCATAGCGCGCCCAAGCCGACGGTCGTGCCGAGGTTCGGCTGGCAGGTTCAGGTTGCCGAAACCACCAGCGTCGCCCTATGTTCCGCCTACTCATAAAGGAAGAGGACAAGGCCATGCGCTATCTGCACACGATGATCCGCATCACGGATGTCGACCAGTCGCTCGATTTCTTCTGCAACAAGCTCGGCCTCGTCGAGACGCGCCGGTTCGACAATGAAAAGGGGCGCTATACGCTGATCTTTCTCGCCGCGTCGAAGGATGCGAACCGCGCCAGGGCGGAACGCGCTCCGGAAGTGGAACTGACCTTCAACTGGGATCCCGAGGAATATACGGGCGGCCGCAATTTCGGCCACCTCGCCTACAAGGTCGACAATATCTACGAGACCTGTCAGCGCCTGATGGATGCCGGCGTCACCATCAACCGGCCGCCGCGCGACGGCAGCATGGCGTTCGTCCGCTCGCCCGACAACATTTCCATCGAACTGCTGCAGGAAGGCGATCCGCTGGAGCCAGCCGAGCCCTGGAAGTCGATGCCAAATACAGGCGTCTGGTAGAGCCACGGCTCTGAATTCAGGTTAACAGACGATTGTCCCCCTCCGCCTCGCATTCGCTCGGCACCTCCCCCCGCTTCGCGGGTGGCGGATGGGCGCCGAGCCTGCGGCGAAGGCTATCCGCTCCCTCACGAAGTGGGGGAGAGATGTCCGCGAAGTGGACGGAGAGGGGTAGAAAAGCAAAAATTAACCCGAGTTCAGAGCCCTGCTGGTAGGAGCGGCGGACTTGCGCTCCCTCGCGCGCGTGATAACAGAACCCAAGGTCGCGGTGGCGATCAGGGAATCCGCGCGGAGGGTGATTTCATGAAGGACGTGCTCGTCGAACTGGAACGGCGGCGACAGATCGCGCGCCAGGGTGGCGGCGTGGCCCGGATCGAGGCGCAGCACGCACGTGGCAAGCTGACAGCGCGTGAACGCATCGAAATATTCCTCGACGAAGGCTCGTTCGAGGAATTCGATATGTTCGTCGAGCATCGCTCGACCGATTTCGGCATGGAGAAGCAAAAGATCGCCGGCGACGGGGTCGTCACCGGCTGGGGAACGGTCAATGGCCGTACCGTCTTTGTCTTCGCCAAGGATTTCACCGTCTTTGGCGGTTCGCTTTCCGAAGCGCATGCCGAGAAGGTGGTGAAGGTCCAGGAAATGGCCCTGAAGAACCGCGCGCCGATCATCGGCTTCTACGATGCCGGCGGCGCCCGCATCCAGGAGGGCGTGGCGGCGCTCGGCGGCTATGCCGAGATTTTTCAGCGCAACGTGCTGGCGTCCGGCGTCATCCCGCAGATATCCTTGATCATGGGGCCGTGCGCCGGCGGCGATGTCTATTCGCCGGCCATGACCGATTTCATCTTCATGGTGCGCGATACCTCCTACATGTTCGTCACCGGCCCGGACGTGGTGAAGACCGTCACCAACGAGACCGTAACGTCCGAAGAATTGGGCGGCGCCTCGGTCCATACGACGAAATCGTCCATTGCCGACGGCGCCTACGACAATGATGTCGAGGCTCTCCTGCAGATGCGGCGGCTGATCGATTTCCTGCCGCAATCGAACACCGGCGAAATTCCCGAGATCGAAACCTTCCAGTCCGTCGCCGACAGCGACCTGTCGCTCGATAGGCTGGTCCCCGACAACGCCAACAAGCCTTACGACATCAAGGAACTGATCCTCAAAACCGTCGATGAAGGTGATTTCTTCGAAATCCAGGCCGCCTTCGCCAGGAACATCGTCACCGGTTTCGGGCGGGTGGAAGGCCGTAGTGTCGGCTTCGTCGCCAACCAGCCGATGGTGCTCGCCGGCGTGCTCGACAGCGACGCGTCCCGCAAGGCGGCACGCTTCGTGCGCTTCTGCGACTGCTTCAATATCCCGATCGTCACCTTCGTCGACGTTCCCGGCTTCCTGCCCGGCACGGCGCAGGAATATGGCGGGCTGATCAAGCATGGCGCCAAGCTGCTCTTCGCCTATGCAGAAGCCACCGTGCCGAAAATCACGATCATCACCCGCAAGGCCTTCGGCGGCGCCTATGACGTCATGGCGTCGAAGCATCTGCGCGGCGACATCAACTACGCATGGCCCTCGGCGCAGATCGCCGTGATGGGCGCCAAGGGCGCGGTCGAGATCATCTACCGCAAGGATATCAAGGAACCGGAAAAGATCGCGGCGCATACAAAGGCTTACGAGGACCGCTTCCTCTCGCCCTTCGTGGCGGCCGAGCGCGGCTATGTCGACGAGGTGATCATGCCGCATTCGACGCGTCGGCGCGTGGCGCGGGCGCTCCGCATGCTGCGCAACAAGGATCTCAAGAATCCCTGGAAGAAGCACGACAACATCCCGCTTTGATAGTTGTTATTCCGCTCCGCCTCGACACCGCGCCGGCCGGGTGCTAATCAGCGCACCGCTGTTTGAGGAAACGCTTGCCGGTTGGTAGTCCGGCGATCCCCCGGGATTCGGAATCCGTCTCCACGATGTGATCCACAGCCTAACCGATAATGCCCTTCGACCGGGTGTCTGGCTCGCAAATGTTGCGCAGATATGCTCGTTCGCGGGAAGCACCAGGAAAGCGCGGGAAGCAGCATGGACCAGACGGCAGCACAGCCTTCGGCGACAGGAACGGGCGAGCCGCCGCTTTCGGAAAGCGAGAAGAACGCCATCATTGCCGGCGTCCTGCTTTCCATGCTGCTCGCGGCGCTCGACCAGGCGATCGTCGCGCCGGCCATGCCGACCATCGCGAAAGCACTGGGCGACGCGCAATATCTGCCCTGGATCGTCACCGCCTATCTTTTGACCGCGACGGCCATGGCGCCGCTATACGGCAAGATATCGGACGTTCGCGGGCGCCGCGTCACGCTCTATGCAGCGATCCTCATCTTCCTCGCCGGCTCGCTCGTCAGCGCGACCGCGCCAAACATGCTCGTGCTGATCATCGGCCGGTCCATCCAGGGCCTCGGCGGAGGCGGCCTTTTCGCGCTGACGCAGACGATCATCGGCGATCTCGTCCCGCCGCGGGAGCGGGCGCGCTACGCCGCGTGGATTTCCGGCACCTGGGCCGTCGCGAGCGTCGCGGGGCCGCTTCTCGGCGGCTATTTCGCGCAGCACCTCAGCTGGTCGCTCATCTTCTGGATCAACCTTCCGCTCGGGGCGGTGGCGATGGTCATCATCAACCATCCCCTGAAGAAGCTCTCGATTCCCAACAAGCAGCATGGGATCGACGGCTGGGGAGCGCTTTTGCTCATCGTCGCGACCTCGCTGCTTCTGCTGGCGATGAATTGGGGCGGCAGCACCTATCCCTGGGAATCACCCGAAATTCTCGGCCTGCTGGCTTGTTCGGCGCTTGTCTGGTGCGGTTTTGCCGCTCGCCTCCTGACCGCACGCGAACCGCTGGTGACGGTGGACATCCTGCGCAACAATGTGATTCTCGCCGGCACGGTGGCGATGTTTTTCGCGCAGGCCGTCAATGTCGGCCTGGCGGTCTATTTGCCGATCTACCTGCAATCCTCGCTCCGGCTTTCAGCCAGCGAATCCGGAACGGCGCTGCTCGGCCTGCTGCTTGGAACGGTGGCGGGCGCCATGACGAGCGGCAAGATCATTCCGCATCTCACCCATTACAAGCGTATCGCCGTCTTCGGTTCGGTGCTCACCATCGCGAGCCTTGCGATCCTTGGCCATATCGCGCACACGGCCTCGCTGCCGCTGGTAGAGGTGTTGACCGTGCTTGCAGGCATCGGAACCGGGGCCATTTTTCCGGTGATGACCGTTTCCGTCCAGAATGCGGTGACGCGCGCCAATCTCGGCATCGCGACCGGCGTGTTGACTTTCCTGCGCTCGCTCGGCGGCGCGCTCGGCGTGGCGCTGCTCGGAACGGTGGCGTTCAGCTATGGCCTGCCGCTTCCAGGCGAAGCGGCGAGCGCGGCCACGGGACCGCACAGCGCCGCACCTTTCGCGATGGTTTTCCTGACGTCGGCGGCGATTTCGGTCATTGCATGCGCTCTCATTCTGGCGATGCCTGAAAAACCTCTTCGCAGCGGATTCGATGAGGATTCGCCCGTCATGGCGGAATAAGTCGCTCCCTACCAAGGCGCGCAAGCAGAATCATTTTGCGAAGACTCTTGCCGCGCCTGCGCGCTGGCTTATAGTTATTCTTCTGGAGAGGGGCTGCACCTAAACCGATCCTGGACAGGAGCTAACCATGCAGCACCAAACACTCGAGAACCTAAGAAAAATTGCCGAGGTCCAGCCCGACAAGGGCGCTCCCCTGCTTACCCGCGTGGAGCGCCTCACCCGTTGGGCGGAACTGCTTGAAAGACAGCCGGACCTGCGGTTGCAGACCTTGCACGGTACGGAATACCGCCCCGTCGAGATCCGCGAAACGATGCGCAACGACCACTCGCCCATTTCGATCGCATTCGCCGACCCCGTCCTTCGCGCGGCAGGCCTCGAAGGCGATACCTATGGCGATGCGAAGCGTTTCTTCGAACTTTCCGATTGGCAGCTTCACGAAGTCGTCTGCTACTGCCATTTCGGCGATTCGATGAAAGCCTCGACCGCGGCGCGCGTCGTGCGGGGAACCATCGGCAGATCAGGCCCCGGCATTATCGGCCGGCTCTGGAATGCAATGTTCCACCGCGGAGAGCCAGCTGCCGCGCACTAGGACATGATGCGATCGGTTTGGATTGCACCATGCTCTCGTTCGACGACTGAGCACGATCCCTCGAAAGCCGGTTCGCCGCTCCGGGTTCGTGCTTCAGGCTCTTTGGCAACGCTAGACGGACTGCCGCCGACAAGCCCAGGCGGCAGAAGCAAGGTACGCAAATTCTTCCGGACGAACCCGGAATGGGCCCGGACCCTTTTGGCGCGCCGCTTCGAAGGCTGACCGGATCCGGATAACCGGAGAGCGGTATTGGCCTTCACGCGCGCGGCGTGTAAAGCTCTCTGCAATCATCATTGAGCAGGCAAAACCGCGGGAAGCCGCGGGTTTTCGCGGACGTCGGGCGCTTTCGCCCGGCGGATATTCGGGGGCGTCATGTTGAAACAGCATTTTCGAATGTTCGCAGCCTATAATCGGTGGGCGAATGACAAGCTCTATGAGGCATGCGAAGCGTTGACCGACGAGGAATTCGCCCGCAACGTCGGCGCTTTCTTTGGTTCGATGACCGGGACTCTGAATCACATCCTCGTCGGCGATCGGGTCTGGATGCATCGTTTCACCGGCGAGGGAAACCCACCGAAAAACCTCGATCAGCTGATCCATCCCAATCTTGCCGCCCTGGCGATCGCCCGCGCGGCGGAGGACAAGCGCATCATCGAATGGATCGAAAGCCTCGACGAGGAAGCGGTCATGGGGCGTTTCACCTACATCACCATCACCGATATGCGCCGGATATCGCAGCGTCTGGCCCCGGCGCTCGCGCATCTGTTCAATCACCAGACGCATCATCGCGGCCAGGCGCACACCATCCTCTCACTCCTCGACAAGGAGCCGCCTCCTCTCGATCTTGTCTATTTTCAGCGGACGGAGGAAGGCCGCGCCTTCGCTTGAAGCGATTGATGGCGAGACCGTCACGCTCAAGCCTTGCTATCGCGCATGGTCGGCCATCGCCAAGATGTCGGATCGGAAGATGGCCAGCGTCTTCGCCGATGAACGAAATGGCGAAGCGAAGGGATTAGATGCGGTATTCCTATTTTCGCATCAGCGACGGATCGTGATCGGCAAAATAGCCTTTCCCGTCCTTGTCCGAATGCATGGATCGCCAAAAAATTCGGAAGGAGGAGCCTCGATGATGGCGAATTCAGCGTCAGCCTTCTCGTATTCCTTCCGGAATTCACGGTTGTTCGTCAGATGCTTCTTGAGTTCTGCAATCCTGGTGATGGCTTCACCTGCTAAGCAGCCTTCCGCGCTGCTCCATCGTCGAGGTGATACGGCTGGATCAGGATCTCGGCAGGGATGTGCCATTCCCGGTTGATTTTGAGGATCATGTCCAATGAAAGGGGGCGCTTGCGGTTCAACACTTCCGATGCTCTGGCTCTCGATCCGAGGACTGCGGCGAGCGCGGATTGCTTCAGGCCTTCCATTTCCATGTGGGCTTTGATCGTATCGACCGGATCGAGAGGTTCAATGGGATAATGGATATTTTCGTAGGCATCGACAAGAGTCGCAAGAACATCGAGTTTGTCGGCTTCGGGTGTGCCTTCATCTGCTCCCCAAAGGCGCTCAATCTCGTGTAGGGCGGAGATATGGTCTTCATCGGTCTTGATAGGACGGATATCCATGACGGCCTCCTAGAAAAGAGAAACGGTGAGTGCATCGATTCGGTCATATTCGGCATGGGTGCCGATGAACTTCACGAAAGCAATCTGACGTCGGAAGTCGAAGGCGATGATCAGACGATAATCGCCGCCAGCCACTTCAAAGCGAACACGCTCATTATTCAATGTCTTGGCCTTTGAAAAGGAACCGGCGACATCCAATGTTTTCTGCCATGACGATGCCTGGGTAACATTATGCCAGTGGATCAGCGACGCCTTGGTTTCGGGGTGGTCGATCCAGTATGAAACCAAGGTGTGCCGGGCGATGATCCTCATCACCTCGTATAGCATGTTCCCACATAGGGAACAAGACAAAATGTACCCGTTTCGGGAACTTTATTCGTCGCCTTTGAGATAGCCATGGCTAATGAGTCAATCACGAATGACCGGCGGATGGTCGATTGCCCCGAAAGACAAGCCCGGCCAGACCGCCAAGGCCACGCTCGATCTCGACCGCCTGACGCAATCCGCGCGCAATGTCGGAAGCGCGGCGAAGAGTTTCGGCGCGTTCGTCTCCTCGCCGAAACCGTCTGGCGTGCGACTCCGGCTTGCTCTTCCCGGCGCGATTGGGCAAAAGCAACCGCGTCATGCTCACGATCAACGATCTCTCACTCCGCATTGCCGGCCGTTTGTTGCTGGATCATGCCTCCCTTTCGCTCCCCTCGGGCGCCAAGGCGGGTCTTGTAGGCAGGAACGGGACGGGCAAGACGACGCTCTTCCGCGCCATCACAGGTGATCTCTCGCCAGAGACGGGATCGATCGGCCTGCCCAGGAACACGCGGATCGGCCAGGTGGCTCAGGAGGCGCCGGGCACGGAAGAGCCGCTGATCGACATTGTCCTCAAGGCCGACAAGGAACGCGCGGCGCTTTTGGCGGAGGCTGAAATCGCGACCGATCCTCACCGCATCGCCGAGATCCAGACGCGGCTCGGCGACATCGACGCGCATTCGGCCGAGGCACGCGCCGCGACCATCCTGGCCGGCCTGGGCTTCGACGCGGAAGCACAGCTTCGGCCCGCGTCATCCTTTTCCGGCGGCTGGCGCATGCGCGTGGCGCTCGCGGCGGTTCTGTTTTCCCAGCCTGACCTCCTCCTCCTCGACGAGCCGACGAACTATCTCGATCTCGAGGGGACGCTCTGGCTTGAAAACTACGTCGCACGCTATCCCCATACGGTGCTCCTGATCTCGCATGACCGCGACCTGCTCAACCGGGCCGTCAATTCCATCGTCCATCTCGACCAGAAGAATCTGACCTTCTGGCGCGGCGGCTACGACCAGTTCGAGCGCCAGCGCGCCGAGCGCGCCGCGCTGCAGGAGAAGGAACGCACCAAGCAGATGGCGGCGCGCAAGCATATGGAGGACTTTGTCGCGCGCTTCCGCGCCAAGGCCTCCAAGGCGCGCCAGGCCCAATCCAGGCTGAAAGCGCTCGAAAGAATGGCGCCGATCGCCGCCGTGATCGACGAGAGCGTGATACCGTTCGGCTTTCCGGAGCCTGTGAAAACCGTCGCCTCGCCCATCATCGCCATCGAGGGCGGCGCTGTCGGCTATTCCGCCGGCAAGCCCATCCTGCGCAATCTGTCGCTCAGGATCGACAATGACGACCGCATTGCGCTGCTTGGCGCGAACGGCAACGGCAAATCGACTTTCGCCAAGTTTCTGGCGGGCCGTCTGGAGCCGGAGTCAGGCAAGATGACGGTTGCGCCCCAACTCAAGGTCTCGATTTTCGCGCAACATCAGCTCGATGATCTCAGGCCCGAGGAAAACGCCATCGAGCATATACGCCGCCTGATGCCGGATGCGCCCGAAGCGAAAGTGCGCGCCAGGGTCGCCCGGATGGGTCTTGCGACGGAGAAGATGAACACCGCCGCGAAGGATCTTTCCGGCGGCGAGAAGGCGCGGCTGCTGATGGGGATCGCCGCCTTCGACGGCCCGAATTTGCTCATCCTTGATGAGCCGACGAACCATCTCGATATCGATTCGCGCGAATCGCTGGTGCAGGCGCTCAACGATTATTCCGGGGCCGTGCTGCTCATTTCGCATGACCGGCACCTGATCGAGGCGACTGCCGACCGCTTGTGGCTGGTCAAGGACGGCACCGTCCGGCCTTATGACGGCGATATGGCGGACTATCGGCAATTGGTGACGGGCGTGTCACCAGACCGGCGTGAGAAGCGTGAGGCGGAAAAAGCCTCCAAGGCAGATCGGCGCCGGGAAGCGGCGCAGCGGCGGGCCCAATTGGAACCGCTTGCCAAGGAGATCAAGGCGACGGAGTCCCTGATCGAAAGGCTGCGCAAGCGTGTCGCCGCGATCGAGGAGCAACTGGCTAATCCAGCTCTCTACGAACAGGATGCCGGCAAAGTGACCGCTCTTTCAAAGGAACGGGCAGAGCTTTCCGACAGAATCGCGCGGCAAGAGGATCTCTGGCTCAGCCTCTCGTCGGAATATGAGGAAGCGAACGCCGCCTAAGGTGGCTTTTTGCCTTATTGCGTAAGGTAATAGCTCAATTCCTTGATGCGGTTGCGGATCGCATCCACTCGCATCGCCTCTATGTCCGGCGAGGTCATGGAACCACGGTCCATACGCCAGGGGCCGTCATCCGCCTTATCCTCGGCCTTGCGGTAGGATTCCCATTTGCGTTGCGCGTCGCGGATGAGCTTGGCAGAGCGGTCGTCAACGCTATGGACGACGCTGCGGAAGACATCGTGCATCTTGTCTTCGTAGGCATTGTAGGCCTTGTGCGTACAGCGCGTCATGCCCTCCGTGGTCTGTCCGTCAGGCGTGCCAAGGCATTTTTCGAGTTGCGCCTCGATCGGATCCCCCGACGCCGCGGCTGGGGCCGGTTGGGGAGTCTCGGTCGCGACCGGCGTCCATAAGGATTGCGCGAAGCCGCGCTGGTCGATCTGATAGAGCCTGCGCGCGATTTCCGCGTGACCGTCCTTGCAGCGATAGGAATAGATCGTGTCGTGCCCGGTCGCCACCATCGGCACCGAATCGGCGGTCGGATTGTCCTTGCAGAAGGCTTCCGCCCCCGTATTGCTCTCGTCCGTGTTCATCTTCGAGCAAGGAAGGTTCGCGCCGATGAAACAGGCATAAACCTTGCCACCCATGCAACGGAATTTCGCCTGGCTGGCCAGCATCTCATCCGTCGGCTTTTGGGCGGCGTCGGGGAAAAATTTCTTGAAGGCCTTGAGCGCGGCATCGTGCAGGGAGGGCTGGTAATCCCTCACCGTATCGTCGTTGACCTCCTGCCTGCACAGCTTCGTCAAATCCGTTTCGGCCGCATTGGCCGACGCGGCTTGCCCGGCAACGGCCAGAAACGCCACGGCGCCCCAGACGAGGCATTTTTCAAATCTCTCCGTCAATCCACCCTCCATCCAAGCCGGCATCCCCGTCCGGCTTCCTGCTCCGGCAATGCAACACTATGCTTTTCGTTCCCAACGGCGCTCCGGCGTCTGCTGCCAATAGGTAACGTCGTTGCCGGCGGCCTTCAGTGTTTTCCACTGCGCGCGCGCCGCCGCGACCTGCCCCTCGTCGCTTCCATCAAACATGAAAACGATCCGCTCATAGCCCTCCAGCGAAGCCGGTACAGCGCCATCCACAAGGAAACGGATCGTCGACCCGTTCGGATTTCCGTCGCCTGCCGTAAGGAAAACCGGCTGCTCCTCCGGAAAGGGCTCGCGGTCCGTTCCGTGCGCGAGAAAGGATTCATCCCTGTAGGTCCACAAAGCGAGGTCGAGCGCGTCCCTGCGCTCCTCCCCCGCGGTCTGCACCACGGCATTCCAGCCGCGCTCAAGGCTCCTTTCGAGCAAGGACGGTAAAGCCTCCTCCAGCGTGCTCTCCGTCAGATGGTAAAACAGCGCATCCGCCATGCGTATTGTTTCAACCTTCGTAATGATCGCGGACAAGGCGATCGAGCAGCCGTACCCCGAAACCCGACCCCCAGGAATCGTTTATCTCGTTCGCGGGAGAACCGAGCGCGGTGCCGGCGATATCCAGATGCGCCCATGGCGTGTCCCTGACGAAGCGCTGCAGGAACTGCGCGGCGATGATCGCTCCGCCGTGGCGACCGCCGATATTCTTCATGTCGGCCGTCCTGGAATCGATCAGCTTGTCATATTCGGGGCCGAGCGGCATACGCCAGACCCTTTCGCCGGTCTCCAGGCCGGCGGCGGCCAGGTTTTCGGCCAGTGCGTCGTCGTTACTGAACAGGCCCGCGTAATATTTCCCCAACGCGACCATGACGGCGCCGGTCAGCGTGGCCAGATCGACCATGAATCGCGGCTGGAAGCGCTCGGCGCAATACCAGAGCGCGTCGGCGAGTACGAGACGCCCTTCCGCGTCGGTGTTGAGCACCTCGATCGTCTGGCCTGACATGGACGTGACGACATCCCCCGGGCGTTGCGCGTTGCCGTCGGGCATGTTCTCGACCAGGCCGATGACGCCGACGGCGTTGACGGCAGCCTTGCGGACGGCAAGCACGTGCATCAGCCCCGTCACAGCCGCCGCGCCCGCCATGTCGCCCTTCATGTCCTCCATGCCCGAGGCGGGTTTCATGGAAATGCCGCCCGTATCGAAGACAACGCCCTTGCCGATGAAGGCGACGGGTTTTTGCTTGGGCTTGCCGCCATTCCAGCGCATGATCCCCAATCGCGGCGGGCGGACGGACCCTTGGGCCACGCCGAGAAGCGCCCCCATGCCGAGCTTGCGCATTTCGCGCTCGGTCAGGATTTCGACCTCGACTCCGAGCTTTTCCAGTTCCTTTGCCTTGGCCGCGAACTCGACCGGTCCCAGATGGTTGGCCGGTTCGTTCACCAGATCGCGTGCGAGATTGACGCCCGCCGCAACGGCCGCTGCCGCCACGAACGCCTTTTTCGCCGCCGCCGCGGCGGAGGTAACGATCGTCACCTTCTGCTTGTCAGCTTCGGCGGATTTGTCGCTCTGGCTTTTCCTGGTCTTGTAGCGATCGAAGCTATAGCCTTTCAGGAGCATGCCCAACGCGAGATCCGCCGCATCCGCGCCCGCCGCCGCGGGTTCAAGACCATCGAGATAGACGACCATCTTCTCGGAGCCACGAGCCGCCGAACGGATGGTTCCCCCGAGCTTGATCCAGAAATCCGTACCCCTCTCCGACGCCCTGCCCGCGCCGACAAGAAGCAGGCGGTCCGCGGTCGACCCCGCCGGCGCCAATATGTCCATATCGGTGGCCGATTTCCCCTTGAACTTCGCGATCGCAATAGCTTTCGCGACTGCATCCGCAGGAGCGATGTCATTGCCGATCGCTGCCGGATCAGAGCCTTCCATGACAGGCAAGACCGCGACGGCGCCCGTAGGCTTCGTCGAACGGGAAAAGGATATCTCTATTTTCGGGGACATGATTCCGTGACAGTCTGGCAGCTGGTTCGAATTTCCTGTGATCATCCGGCTTTCCGACGCAAACGCAAGTCTCGCGGCGAACAGCGATCAAAGTACCGTCTCCGCCGAGGCATGCGCGGGCCGGCGACAAAGATGTGCTGCATCGCAATAAGGCATGGTGAAAACAGCAAAATTCGGTCTATAGAAGAGTGTTAAAGGATTGTTAACCGTGCTTCTTCGCCCATTTTTAGCCAATCTCCCGTTCCATGTCGTCTCCAGGCGGCTAATATGGGTTCGCGGTGGTGCAGCAGCGCGGACATGATGTCGTCGCGCCGGTCGAGTCTCAAGCGTGAAGTGGGTAGGGTCTGAACCCTAATGAACCTGATCGAGCGTTACATCTTCCGGCGTGCGTTCTCGCTTACCATGACGACGCTGTGCATCACGACGGTGATCGTGCTCATCACGCAGGTTCTGCTCAGGGTCAACATCCTGACCGAATCGGGTGAATCGCTCGGCACATTCCTGATGCTGGCGCTTCTGCTCATTCCTTCGATGGCCCTCATCGTCATGCCGTTCGCGCTTTTGATCGGCGGCTCGCAGGTGCTCAACACGATGAACGCCGATTCGGAGCTGGCGGTCATCGAGGCGGCGGGCGGATCGAACTGGCTCATGGCGAAGCCGATCCTGATCATCGCCGTCGGGCTCACCATCGTCAGCCTGGCACTATTGCTTTTCGTCGAACCATGGTGCAACCGCAGCCTGCGCGACATCACCAACGCCGCGAGCGCCGATCTGGTGCATTTCGCCGTGCAATCGGGCGCGTTCAAGAAACTTCAGGACAATCTCTACATCCAGATCGGCGAGGAACTGCCCGGCGGCGATTTCGGCGGAATCTTCATCATCGACAATCGCCAACCACCCAAGAACATCATCTATTACGCCAAGCGCGGCTCGATCCAATCCTTCAATGATGACGATTTTCTCGTCATGACGGACGGGGAAATCCAGCAGAAGAATACGGAGACGGGCGCGATTTCGGTGGTCCGCTTCCAGTCCTATGCGCTCGATTTCTCAAATTTCGGCGCAGCCTCCAAAGGGCAGTCCTTCCATTTTCCCAAAGAGCAGAGCACGGCCTATCTGTTTCACCCCGACCCGAACGACGTCGTTTACAAGACGCGGCCGGGACTCCTGCGGGCGGAATTGCACCGGCGCTTTTCCGAATGGCTTTATCCTCTGGCGTTCGGCGTCATCACCATCTATTTCGCTGGCGGCGCACGATCGAATCGCGAGGAGCGGCTTTGGAGTATGGCGTTTGCAGGGCTCATCGCGCTCGGCTTCCGGGCGGCCGGTTTCGTCGCCATCAACAATGCCGGGCGGACGATTGAATACGCCTTCGTCCCCTATCTCGTCGCCATAGCCCCGGTCGTGATCTTCACCATCCTGATTTTCCTCGGGAAAACCGCCCGCGGTTCGCAAAAATGGACCGACAAGCTGGGCGAGATCTTTTCCCGGCTCCATGGCAGGCTTTCGTCGCTCCGGCCTGCCGCGAACGGCTCGGGCCAGGGCGGCAGCGGAGGCGCCCGATGATCGGCTGGACGCTTTTCCGCTATTTCTTCGTGCGCTTCATTTTCATGACGCTCCAGTTTTTCATCGGGGTGGCCGTTATCTGCTACCTTGCGGATTTCACCGAATTCTCACGCAAAGTCTCGTCGCTGCCGAACTACACGATCGCCACCGGGCTTCTTGTTTCGGCGCTCCATGTGCCGCTTATCCTGCAAACGGCCATCCCCTTCATCATCCTGTTTTCCTCCATGACCACGCTCATGATGCTGAACCGGAAACATGAGCTGGTGATCGCCCGCTCGGCCGGCGTGTCGGCATGGCAGTTCCTCCTGCCCTTCTGTTTCGCAAGCTTTCTGATCGGCCTCGCCACGATCATGATCTTCAACCCGGCGGCGGCCCACGCGCTCGCCAAGGCCGAACTGATCGAGGCGTCATTCAAGGGCGATACAGCCGGCCTCGCGGAGAACGACAACCGCATTCCCTGGTTGAGACAGCAGACGCCTTCGGAAGGCACGACTGTCATCGGGGCGGAGAAGAGCGCGAATCGCGGGCTTCTTCTCATCAACGCCACCTTCATAAGGCTGGACGACAACGGTTCGATCACGATGCGTCTCGACGCCAAGCAGGCCGTGCTCGAAAAAGGCGCCTGGCATCTGACCGGGGTGACCAAGCTGACGCGCGACGGTCAGCGCACGACGATGCCGAGCGCCACCGTCAAATCGGGATTGAAACCGGAATTCATCCAGGAACGCCTGGCGGAGCCGGAAACCATTCCCTTCTTCGAACTCGGAAGAACCATCCGAATCGCCCATTCCTTCGGTCTGAAGGCGGGGGGATTCGCCATGGAATACAATTCGCTGATCGCGTTGCCCTTCCTTCTCATCGCGATGACGCTGATCGCGGCCACCGTTTCGATGCGGTTTGTCCGCATGGGACAATCGATCCCGATGATTCTCGGTGGAATCCTTGCCGGCTTTCTGCTTTATGTCGTTTCGGTCCTGGTCAAGGCGTTCGGAAGCGCCGATATCGTGCCGCCACCGGTGGCCGCGTGGTTTCCGGTGGTCGTGGCCATGTTTTTCGGGGTAACTTTTCTGCTCCATAAGGAGGACGGTTAGTGGGGATCGCTGCGGCGAAGCACGCCAGGCCGAAAAGGTTGGCGCGTCTTTACGGCGCGACGACGGCGATTGCCTGCATCATGGCGCTGGCGCTTGCCGGCACCGTTCCATCCGAGGCGCAGAATTTCGGCCCGTTCCATACCGGTAACGGCCAGTCCGGCGACAAGCAGATGCTTCTCGAAGCCAATACGCTTGTCTTCGACCGCGACAAGGACACGGTGACGGCGGCCGGCGGCGTCAAGATCGAATATCAAGGCAACCATCTCGTCGCCGACCAGGTCACTTACGACCGCAGCACGAGACGGGTCATCGCCCATGGCCATGTCGAGATCGTCGATCCGAAAGGCACCCATACCTTTGCCGACAATGTCGATGTCACCGACGATTTCAGCGACGGCTTCGCCAATGCGCTCAGGGTGGAGACGGCGAACAAGACCTATTTCGGCGCCGATCGTGGCCAACGAGAGGGCGGCGTCGTCACGACGTTCGAGCATGGCGTCTACACCGCCTGCGCGCCCTGTGAAAAGAAGCCGGACAAACCGCCGGTCTGGCGCGTCAAGGCTGAGAAGATCATCTGGAACGGTCAATCCAAGACAGTGCGCTTCCTGCACTCCAGGTTCGAGCTGTTCGGATTTCCGATCGCTTATTTCCCCTCCTTCGAGGTGCCGGACCCCACCGTCAAGCGCAAGAGCGGACTGCTTCTGCCGACGTTCACCATCAAGGACGAGTTGGGATTCGGGGCGACGCTCCCCTATTACCTCGTCCTTTCGCCGACCAGCGACCTGACGCTCTTTCCGACCTATTATACGAAGCAGGGTTTTGCGGCCTCGGCGCTCTATCGCCAGAAATTCAACAATGGCGAATACAGCATCACGCTCTCAGGCATCAACCAGCAGGATCCCGAGGCTTTCTTCTCTCCCAAAGTGGACCGTGGAACCGGCAACGACCTCAATCGCTGGCGCGGCATGGTCGGTACGCATGGGGTTTTCAAGATCAATCCGCGCTGGACCTTCGGGTGGGATGTATTGGCGCAGACCGACAAGGACTATGCCCATACCTACAACATCGACGGCTACACCCAGTATCGCTATCACTCGCAGATCTATCTGACGGGCATCAACGACCGGAACTATTTCGACCTCCACGCTTACCACTTCACCATCCAGGAGCCCTATCCCGACTACGTGAACGGGGCCAGGTTCGGCGGCATGGTGAATGATCTGCAGCCTTGGGTGCTGCCGTCATTCGATTATTCCTATACGCCCGACGAACCGGTTGCCGGCGGTCAGCTGACGTTCAACGTCAACGCGCAGTCGCTGATCCGGAACAATCTGGATGAGAGATTGAATACCCTGGGGCTTGTCGACCGGATCGGCGGCATCGAGGGTTCGGACCAGCGGCTGACCGCGAAAGCGGAATGGAAACGCAGCTTCGTCACCGATCAGGGTCTGATCATCACGCCGATTCTCGGCGGGCGGCTCGATGGCATCCATGCCGATTACAGCGGCGACAGCATCGCCGCCATCAACGGCATGGCTTCCAATCTCGGCGTCGATTCCGACATCCGCTCCGCCTATTACCGCTATATGGCGACGGCCGGCATGGAGGTCCGCTGGCCGATCCTGTTCTCGACCACCAGCGCATCGCAGGTGATCGAGCCCATGGCGCAGATTTTCGTGCGGCCGAACGAACCCTATGCGGGTTCGCTCGGAATTCCGAACGAAGATGCCCAGAGCATGGTCTTCGACGCGTCCTCGCTTTTCGAAGAGGACAAATTCTCGGGCTATGACCGCATCGAGGGCGGGACGCGCGCCAATGTCGGCTTCCGTTATTCCGGCTCATTTGGCGGCGGCTGGAGCGCGAACGGCATCTTCGGCCAGTCCTATCAGCTTGCCGGGCTGAACTCCTATGACGCGCCCGATCTGGTGAATGTCGGCGCCTATTCCGGCCTGCAGACGGCGCGCTCGGATTATGTCGGCCAAGTCGGCCTCACCAGCCCCAACGGCTTCACCTTCATGACAGGCGGCCGTTTCGACAAGGACAGTTTCGAAGTCAGGCGGCTTGAAACGACGGCTGCCTATACCTCGAAGCCCATCAGCGTCTCGGCGCGATACGCCTATATCCAGGCGCAGCCGCTTTATGGCTTCGACAAGGACAGACGCGAGGTCACTGTCGCCGCGTCCACCAATTTCGCCCAATATTGGCGCGCTTTCGGATCTTCCACCTATGACATGACTTACGACATGCTGGTGGCGGATGCCTTGGGCGTCAGCTATCTCGACGATTGCTTCGGCTTCACCTTCGCTTTCTCGCAGACGCGCAATGCGGTTACGAAGGAAGTCAGCAGCAATATCGGTTTCAATGTATCGTTCAGGACGCTGGGCGATTTCGGAAGCGACACGGGTAAGCTCCAGCAGACACAATAGGGCCAGGACTCGGCGGTCCGGTGTCATCCTTTCGCCGCATAGAGGCGACATGGGGTCGGGAATGGAGGCTATTCTGAAGGACAGGAAAATCAATCGGATGAACGGGAGAAGGATACGGGTTTTTCCGACGGGTCTGTTTCTGGCGGTAATGGTGACGCTCGCGCCTGTGACGCTTGTTCCCGCGCGGGCCGCCGGCGTGAAGGTGATCGTCAACAACGTCCCGATCACCAGCACTGATATCGCCCATCGCGCCGCCTTCCTGAAACTGCAGCGGCGCAAAGGCGTTTCGGCCGAGCAGGACATGATCGACCAGACTTTGCGTTATGCGGAAGAGAAGCGTCTCGGCATCAACATAACCGACAAACAGGTGGACGAGGCCTACGCCGCCTTCGCGACGAAGAACAAGCTGACGTTGAAGCAACTCGGCATGATTCTCGATCATGCCGGCGTGACGCCGGATCATTTCAAACAGTTCCTGCGCGTGCAGATCGGGTGGGGCGAGGCCCTGCGTGCGAGGTTCCGCTCGCAGTCCGGCGCGGAGACGGCCGATGTCGTGCGCCAGATGCTCGAAAAGGGCGAAAAGAAGCCGAGCGCGATGGAATATACATTGCAGCAGGTCATTTTCGTCGTTCCGCAACGGGACTGGAAGGCCATTATCGCCAAACGCAAGCGCGAGGCGGAGGCGATGCGCGCCAAATTCAATGGCTGCCAGGACACGCGCGCCTCGATGAAGGGACTTATCGACGTCACCGTGCGCGATCTCGGCCAAGTGCTGGCGCCGGAACTTCCGACCGATTGGGCTGACGATATCAAGAAGACCAAGGTCGGTTCGGCGACCCCGGTCCACGTCACCAAAAGAGGGCTGGAATATATCGGCATTTGCGCCGGCAAGGAGGTCTCCGACGACCGCGTCGCGGAACTCGTGCTGGAATCGGGCAAAGACCAGGAAAAGATGGCGAAAGACCTCAACGATAAATATATCGCCGAACTGAGGAAAAAAGCCCGCATCGTCGAGCGTTGAGTTGATCCCCGGCCTCCCTCGACCGCCGCTCGCGCTGACCATCGGCGATCCGTCCGGGGTCGGTCCCGAAATCGCGGCGGATGCGTGGCGGATGCGCCGGGAGGCAGGCGTGCCTCCCTTTTATCTTCTCGCCGATCCAGAACAGATCGCAGCGCGGGTAGCGCTCAGCGGGAAAGCCGTTCCCGTGGAGGTAACGACGGCGACGGCCGCGGAGGCGCGTTTCGAACGCGCTTTGCCCGTCGTGGCGCTTTCCCATAATCTGTCGGAACGGCCGGGGCAATCGGACGTGAACAATGCCGGCGGCATCATCGAGGCGATCGATCGGGCGGTGGAGGATGTCGGGAAAGGCCTGGCCTCCGCACTCGTCACCAATCCGATCGCCAAGAAAACACTTTACGAGGCCGGCTTCCGCTATCCCGGCCATACCGAATATCTCGGCCATCTGGCTGAACGGATGACGGGAGAGGCTACGACGCCGATCATGATGATCGCCGGCCCCGAACTGCGCACGATCCCGGTCACGATCCATATTCCACTTTCCGAGGTGCCGCATAGGCTGACGGCGGAGATGATCCTGACGGCGGCGCGCATCACGGCGCGGGATCTCGAGAAGCGCTTCGGAATAGCGAACCCACGTCTGGCGCTTGCCGGCCTCAATCCCCATGCCGGCGAAGGAGGCAGCATCGGCAAGGAGGACGAGGAAATCGTCTCTCCCGCCGTTGAGGCGCTTCGGCGCGAAGGCATCGACGCTACGGGCCCCCTGCCCGCGGATACGATGTTCCATGCCGCGGCGCGGCGGAAATATGACGCGGCTCTCTGCATGTATCACGACCAGGCGCTCATTCCGGCGAAGACGCTCGGCTTCGATGATGCCGTCAATGTCACGCTCGGCCTTCCCTTCATCCGCACATCGCCCGATCATGGAACGGCATTCGATATTGCAGGAAAGGGCATCGCCCGGCCGGACAGCCTCATCGCCGCGCTGAAACTCGCCCGCTTCATGGCCGACCGCCAGGCGGAGCTGACGCGGGGGAAATGACAGCTCCAGACGGATTGCCTCCATTACGGGAGGTCATCGAACGGCATGGGCTGGCGGCGAAGAAGTCGCTCGGCCAGAATTTTCTTCTCGATCTCAATCTGACGGGCAAGATCGCGCGACACGCTGGCGACCTCTCCGCCATGACGGTCATCGAAGTCGGACCAGGCCCTGGCGGGCTGACACGGGCGCTGCTTCTCAATGGCGCGAGGAAGGTCATCGCCATCGAGCGCGACGAACGCTGCCTGCCCGCCTTGGCCGAGATCGCCGAGCGCTATCCGGACCGGCTGGAAATCGTTTCCGGCGATGCACTCAAGACGGATTTCGGCGCGCTGGCCGCTCCAACTGGATTGCCCGTCGGCGTGGTTGCCAATCTTCCCTACAATATCGGCACGGAGCTGTTGGTGCGCTGGCTTACGCTCGAGAAATGGCCTCCCTTCTACACGTCTCTTACGCTGATGTTCCAACGCGAGGTGGCCGAACGGATCACTGCCGCGCCGGATTCGAGCGCCTATGGCCGGCTGGGCGTCCTTGCCGGATGGCGCGCGCAAGCGCGCATCCTCTTCGATGTTCCCAGGCAGGCGTTCACGCCTCCCCCAAAGGTCACATCCTCGGTCGTGCGGATCGTCCCCCGCGCGGATCCGGCTCCTGTTGCTCTTACTGCGCTGGAACGTGTCACGCAGGCCGCTTTCGGGCAGCGGCGCAAGATGCTGCGGCAGAGCCTGAAAAGCCTGGGCGGCGAGACATTGCTCGACAGCGCCGGGATCGATGGCACAAGACGAGCCGAAACACTTTCGATCGAAGAGTTCGTCGCACTTGCGAAGGCTTTGTACTCGCGCGGCATTGACTGAGATAGCGAAGTCGAGGATTGAGGGCTATGCCACCTTCAATGTTGGGATAGAAGAAACATCGATATCGCGCTCAGCATGCCAGGTATCATGAGCTGCCTGCATCCTGATCCATACTCCGGGGCCGTCACCAAAGAGTTTTCCGAGCCGAACCGCAATCGAAGGAGTGACGGGCTGCTTCTGGTTGAGAATGTCGTAAAGCGTCTGTCTGGATATGCCGAGCAGACGCGCGATCTCCGACTTGCTCCTTCCGGTCGCGGGAATCACGATCTCGGAAAGAAGCTCGCCAGGATGGGTAGGTTCAACCGACGGATGCCGTAGCGTTTCAGTCGCCATGGTAGTCCTCCATATCAACATCTGTGGCGTTCTCGCCTTCAAACGAAAAGGTGATGCGCCAATTCCGAGAAACCCAAACAGCGAAGCGCCCTGACTGATCGCCTTTGAGAGGATGGAAGCCCAAACCGGGAATATTCATTTCCGATGGCTCGTGCGAAGCTTCCAGACGCGACAATATGATACGAACTCTCTTGCGCCAATCAGCGCGGATGCCGCTATCATCGCCCTTGATCCAGTATCGCTTGAGGGCCTTGCTCTTGAAACTCTCGATCACAGCTTACTGTAAGGTATTAACTGACAGGTGTCAAGCACGACCTTACAGATCGACATGGCCGGCAAACGTCAAATCCATCGCTCGAGACGATCTTTTCGCGATTTCCGCATCCGGCCGCCTTTCGGTTCATGCCTTATTTTTTCCGGATCGCCTCCTCTTCCAGCAAGCCTGATACGAAGTCAAAGAGCCCGGGTCTCCTGTCGCGGCGCAGGCGCTCCGCGGTGACGATCGCCCTGATAGCCGAAAAGGCGCGGTCGAGATCGTCATTCACGACGACGTAATCATATTCGCGCCAATGCTCGATTTCGATCCTCGCATTTTTCAGGCGCGTCTCGATCGTCTGGTCCGAATCCTCCGCCCGCCGCCTCAGCCGTGCCGCCAGTTCCTTCATGGAGGGCGGCAGGATGAAGATCGAGACGATGTCGGCGCGCATCTTCTCATTCAGTTGGACCGCGCCCTGCCAATCGATGTCGAAGAGCATGTCCCTGCCCTCCGCCATCGCGGTTTCCGCCGGCTCCCTGGGCGTGCCGTAAAAATTCCCGTGCACCTCGGCCCATTCGAGCAGGGCGTCGGTGTCGCGCAAGCGGTCGAAATCGCGCTGCGAGACGAAATGATAATGCACACCGTCGATCTCGCTCGCCCGCCTCTGGCGCGTGGTGACACTGACCGACAGTTCAAATCCGCCATCGCTTTCGAGCAGGTTGCGGGCGATGGTGGACTTGCCGGCGCCGGAGGGCGAGGACAGCACCAGCATCAGGCCGCGGCGGCGAATCCCCGTTTTCGTTCCTTCCTGCATGCCCTACTCCAGATTCTGCACCTGCTCGCGGAAGCGGTCCACGACGGCCTTCAGTTCCAATCCCGCCGCAGTGATGGAAGCGGCGTTCGATTTGGAACAGAGGGTATTCGATTCGCGGTTGAATTCCTGCGACAGGAAATCAAGCTTGCGTCCCACCGGGCCATCGCCGGCCAGAAGCGTGTGCGCGGCGCCGACATGTGTCTTCAGACGGTCGATTTCTTCCCTTATATCCGCCTTGGTGGCAAGAAAGGCAGCCTCCATGTGCAGCCTGGATTCGTCGAGCGGAGGCGTGGCATCCATGAGCAAGCGGACCTGCTCGGCGAGGCGCGCGCGGATAGCGCCGGGCTCGCGCGAGGGGTCGCTTTCGACCTTCAAGGTAAGCGCCTCGATCTCATCGAGATGACCGGAAAGGAGAGCCACAAGCGCCTCGCCTTCCCCGCGTCTCGCACTCTCCAGCGACGCCAATCCTCCATCCAAGCTGGCAAGGAGAGCCGCATCGAGCGCCTTCATCTCCTCATCGCTTGCGGACGATTCGGGGAGGTCGAGAACGCCACGAAGGGCGAGCAGACCGTCCGCCGACGCCGGCCTGCAGCCGAATTGCTCAACGAGCCGCTGGGCCAATCCCGCTACGTCCTTCAAGAAGGCTTCGTTTACGACAGGGGAAGTCTGAGCGGTTCTTGCGGCGATGTTGAGCGTCGCTTGGACATTTCCTCGCGAAAATCGTTTTTGGACCGCCTGCCTGACCGGCTGCTCCAGCCTTTCAAGGCCGGCAGGCAGCCGCAGCCGGATTTCAAGCCCCTTTCCATTGACGGATTTCAGTTCCCAGGTGAAGGCGACGCCTTCATGCTCCCCCTGGGCGCGGGCGAAACCGGTCATGCTCTGCACGTTCATCGAAACATTCCCCGCCCGTGTGACAGTTGGGCGGCAGGCCGCCAGGAATATGCCCGGCGGCTGCCGGACATGATCACTGGTCCCCGCTCGCCGCGCCATCTCCTTTTTTGTCCGAATCGGCGCCGAGATCGTTCGTAGCGTCCGGCGCATTCGCGGCGGACGCCTTATCCTTCTGGATCTGCCGCCAATGAGCGACATTCTTGTTATGCTCCGCCAATGTCGCGGAGAAGACGTGACCGCCGGTGCCATCGGCAACGAAATAGAGATCGTCCGACTTGGCGGGGTGCGCCACGGCTTCGAGCGCGGCGCGCCCTGGATTGTCGATCGGCGTCGGCGGCAGTCCTTTGATCACATAGGTATTGTAGGGTGTCTGCTTTTCCATGTCCGACTGGTAGATCGGACGGTCCGGAGGCCTCCCCTTGCCGCCGAACAGCCCGTAGATGATCGTCGGGTCCGATTGCAGCCTCATCCCCTTCTGCAAGCGATTGAGGAAAACGGCGGCGACGTGCGGGCGCTCCTCGGGCTTGCCTGTCTCCTTCTCGACGATGGAAGCCAGGATGACCATTTCCTTGCTGTTCTTGAGGGGCAGGTCGGGGTTGCGCTTGTCCCAAATGGACTGAACGATCGCCTTCTGCTCCGCCATCATCTTGGCGACGACCTCCTTCCGGCTCGTACCGCGCGTGAAACGCTGCGTATCGGCGGCGAGGCTGCCTTCGGGCGGCAATTCGGTCGGCATGTCGCCCGTCAGCACCTTGTCGCCGGCAATTTTTTCGAACGCCTGCTCGACCGTCAATCCTTCGGGAATGGTGAGGGAATAGAGGATCGACTTGCCGCTGCGGAGCAGATCCATGATCTCATGCATCGAGGCGCCGGGTTCGATCGCATATTCGCCGGCTTTCAATTTCTTGGTGTTCCCGTATGCGCGCACCCCGAAGGCGAAGACGCGCGCATCGCTGATCAGGCCCTGATCCTCCAGGCCCTTGGCGATCTCTTGAACGCCTGTTTTCGGCCTCACCACGAAGACAGCGGCCTTCTTGGACGGTCCGACCTCATTGAAGGCCAGCTTGCCGAAATAGACGGCGACCCCCGCCGCTATCAGCAGGAGAAGGATGCAGGAAATCAGGAAGTTGAGAAATACGACGAACTGGTTTCGCGATTGCCTGGACCGCTTTGGCGGCGGCGTGCCGCGCTTCGGGCGCAGCGCCTCGCTTGCCGATTTCGGGACGATCGGCGATGCCTGGCGGCTGCCTGTCGGTTGCGGCGTTTCGTTTTCAGTCGTCATTTCAGTCTGAGCGTGCCTCTTCGTTGCCGGCCCTGAACGTAAGAGGGAATATGGCTAAATTGACGCGAAATGCGCCGTCACGCACTGTAACGTTGGAAAATGAGGGACGCGTTCGTTCCACCAAAACCGAATGAATTCGACAAGGCCGCATCGATCCTGCGCTCGCGCGGCTTGTGCGGAACCAGATCGATGGCGGTTTCGACCGACGGATTGTCGAGGTTCAGCGTAGCCGGCGCGACATTGTCGCGTATCGCCAGAATGGAGAAGATGGCCTCGGCAGCGCCCGCGGCGCCAAGAAGATGGCCGATGGACGATTTGGTCGACGACATGGATACCTTCGAAGCGGCATTGCCAACGAGGCGTTCCACAGCCGCCAATTCGATCGTGTCGGCCATGGTCGAGGTACCATGCGCGTTGATGTAGTCGATATCGGAAGGCGTCAAGCCGGCGCGCTTGAGCGCTGCCGACATACAGCGGAACGCGCCATCGCCGTCTTCGGCGGGAGCGGTGATGTGGAAGGCGTCGCCCGACAGTCCATAGCCGGTTATCTCTGCATAGATCTTGGCGCCGCGCGCCTTTGCGTGCTCAAGCTCCTCGAGAATGAGGACGCCGGCCCCCTCACCCATGACGAAACCGTCGCGATCGCGATCATAGGGCCGCGAAGCTTTTTGCGGTGTATCGTTATAAGAAGTGGACAACGCCTTGCAGGCGGAGAAACCGGCGAGCGCGAGACGGCCGATGGGCGATTCCGCTCCGCCGGCCACCATCACGTCGGCATCGCCGAAGATGATGAGGCGCGCGGCATCGCCGATCGCATGCGCCCCAGTGGAGCAGGCGGTGACCACCGAATGGTTCGGCCCCTTCAGCTTATGCCGGATCGAGACCTGGCCCGACACGAGATTGATGATGTTGCCGGGGATGAAGAACGGGGAAACGCGGCGGGGGCCGCGTTCGTACAAGGTGATCGCGCTGTCGGAAATGCCCTCGATGCCGCCAATGCCCGAGCCGATCATCACGCCGGTGCGGTTCTGGTCTTCCGTCGAGGTCGGGTGCCACCCAGCATCATCAAGCGCCAGATCGGCCGCGACGATACCATAGGCGATGAAATCGCCGATCTTGCGCTGCTCTTTCGGCTCAAGGAAATTGTCAATGTTCAAGGAGCCATCGGAGCCGTCGCCGCGCGGCACGACGCAGGCGATCTTGCACGCCATGTCCTCGACATTAAACGTGTCCACCCGCTTCGCGCCGCTTTTACCGGCGAGAAGCATCTTCCAACTGTGCTCGACTCCCACGCCAAGGGGGGAGACGAGGCCCATGCCGGTGACGACGACGCGTCGCATCTCAGGCTCTCCCCCGTTTCAGGCGCTTGCCGAACGACATTACGGGCGTTGCAACCGATCAGGCAGACGCCTTGTCGATATATTTCACGGCATCGCCCACAGTCAGGATGGTCTCCGCCGCGTCATCGGGAATCTCGACGCCGAATTCTTCCTCGAAGGCCATGACGAGTTCGACAGTATCAAGGCTGTCTGCGCCCAGATCGTCGATAAAGCTCGCGGACTCCGTAACTTTATCGGCATCGACGCCAAGATGCTCGACGACGATTTTCTTGACGCGTTCTGCGGTATCGCTCATTTGGAACCTCGATCTGGTGTTTGGTTGGTTCTCGTTAGCGGCAGGTTTGCCGCTAATCAAGCTGAAATGTGACACGCCCAACAGGAAGTGCGGCGCGCTCCAAGGCGTCGCCGGCACGGCGGCGAAGATGGAAAGTGCTCCCGACAGATACCGCGTTTCTCCTCACCCTAGCGCGGATAGCATGAAGAGCAGGGCCGTCCAAGGCTAAAAAGCCACTCGTTTTGCCCTCAGATCATCGCCATGCCGCCATTCACATGAATGGTCTGGCCGGTGACATAGCCTGCTTCCTGCGACGCCAGGAAGACGGCGGCGGATGCGATTTCCGCGCCCGTTCCCATCCGCTTCATCGGGATGGCGCCCATGATCGCCTCTTTCTGCTTTTCGTTCAGCTTGTCGGTCATGGCCGATTCGACGAAGCCGGGCGCGATGCAGTTGACCGTCACATTGCGCGAAGCGATCTCCTGCGCCAACGATTTGGTGAAGCCGATCATGCCCGCCTTCGAGGCGCTGTAATTGGTCTGGCCGGGATTGCCGGTAACGCCGACAACGGAGGTGATGTTGATGATGCGGCCAAAACGCCGGCGCATCATCGGATGCGTCAATTCCCGCGTCAGTCTGAAGACGGAGGAGAGATTGACGGCGATGACGTCGTCCCAATCCGCATCGGACATGCGCACGAAAAGTCCGTCACGCGTGATGCCGGCATTGTTGACCAGGATATCGACGCCCTCCAGTTCCGTCTCCGCCTTCTGGCCGAGCGCCTTCACCGCTTCCCTGTCGGAAAGATCGGCGGCAAAAACCTTGACCCGGTCGCCAAGATCGGCGGCAACCGCGTCGAGCCGCTCGACGCGCGTGCCGTGCAGGCCGACGATGGCGCCCTGGGCGTGAAGCGTCCGCGCGATCGCTTCGCCGATGCCACCGGATGCACCGGTGACGAGTGCCTTGCGGCCAGTCAGTTCAAACATGAAATCCGTCCTTTCGGCGCCCCGCCCTCTTCGATCAGGCAAGCGACGCGAGAGCCGTTTCGACATCGGCCGGTGCGCCGACGGACACCGTCGTGATATCGCGGTTGATGCGGCGCGCCAGCCCGGAAAGTACCTTCCCGGCCCCGATCTCGTAAAGCGTGGAAATACCCTGCCCCCCGAACCATTCCACCGTTTCACGCCAGCGAACGCGGCCCGTTACCTGTTCGACAAGGCGGGCGGCGATCTCTTTGGGATCGGTGAGCGGCGTGACGGTCACATTGGCGACGACCGGCATCACCGGCGGCTGCATGGAAACGTTTGCAAGCGCCTCGCGCATGGCGTCGGCCGCGGGCTGCATCAGCGCCGAATGGAAGGGCGCGGAAACCGGCAGCATGATGGCCCGCTTCGCGCCTTTTTCCATCGCCAGCCGCGCGGCGTGTTCCACCGCTTCCTTCGCTCCGGAAATAACGATCTGCCCGCCGCCATTGTCGTTGGCGATCTGGCAGGGGCCGGATGCCGAAGCCTCGGCGCAGGCCGCTTCCACGTCGTCTTGGTCCAGGCCCAGAATAGCGGCCATGGCGCCCTTGCCGACCGGCACCGCCGCCTGCATCGCATTGCCGCGAATGCGGAGCAGCCTGGCGGTATCCGCAAGGGAGAACGTTCCCGCGGCACAGAGCGCCGAATATTCACCGAGCGAATGGCCGGCGACATATGCGATCTTGTCCTTGAGGGAGACGCCGCGCGCTTCGAGTACCCTTACCACGGCGATCGAGACCGCCATCAGCGCCGGCTGCTGATTCGCGGTCAGGGTGAGCTTCTCCTCCGGACCTTCCCAGATGAGCGAGGACAGTTTCTCGCCGAGCGCGTCATCCACTTCCTGGAAGACGGCGCGCGCCTCCGGAAAAGCGTCGGCGAGATCCTTCCCCATGCCGACCGACTGGCTCCCCTGCCCTGGAAATGTAAAAGCGACCGCCATACCGGCTCTCCTCAGCCAAATTTGCCTGCCTGTTGCGCAGGAACGGCTTCCAAGTCAAGGGCGGCAAAGCCAGAAGGCGGCTCTGAACTCGCGTTAATTTTTGCTTTTCTACCCCCCTCTCCGTCCGCTTCGCGGACACCTCTCCCCCACTTCGTGAGGGAGAGGATAGGCCCTGGCCGCCGGCCCGAGACAGGCTTCGCCCGAGACGGAGGGGGGATAATAGTCTGTTAACCCGAGTTCACAGCCGTCAAGCCGGAAGGCGGCCGATCCATTCAGTTTGCCGGCATGGCTGTTTCCACGAGACGCACCCAGAAGGAGCAGCCGATCGGGATGATCTCGTCGTTGAAATCGTATTCCGGGTGGTGGAGGTCGCGCGTGTTGCCCTGGCCAAGCCGGATCATGGCGCCCGGCCTTGCCTGCAGCATGAAGGAAAAATCCTCGCCGCCCATCGATGGCGGGGTGTTGACGTCCACATTCTCCTTGCCGGAAATCTCGCTCGCGACGGCGGCGGCGAACATGGTCTGCTCAGGATGGTTGGACAGCACCGGATAGTGCCGCTGATAATCGAGCGTGGCTTTCGCGCCGAAAGCGGCGGCCGTGTGCTCGACGACCTCGTGCAACCTTTTCTCGATGTGATCGCGCGTCTGGCTCGACAGGGTGCGCACCGTGCCGGTGAGCCGCGCCGTCTGCGGGATCACGTTATGGGCGTCGCCGGCGTGAAACGTCGTCACCGAGACCACGGCCGACTGGATCGGATCGACGCTGCGCGACACGATCGAATTCAGCGCCATCATCATGTTAGCCCCGACAAAGGCGCTGTCGATGCAGCGATGGGGACGCGCGGCGTGGCCGCCCAAACCCTGGATATCGATATAGAACATATCGGCCGCCGCCATCATGGAGCCAGGGCGGATGGCGAAGGTCCCGACCGGCAGGCCGGGCGTGTTGTGCATGCCATAGACCTCCGTCACGCCGAAGCGCTCCATCATCCCCTCTTCCACCATCTCGCGGCCGCCACCGCCGCCTTCTTCCGCCGGCTGGAAAATCACGACCGCCGTGCCGTCGAAATTGCGCGTCTCGGCGAGATAGCGTGCGGCCCCCAGCAGCATGGCGGTATGGCCATCATGGCCGCAGGCATGCATGAGACCTTCGTTTTTCGATTTATAGGGCCGGTCCACTATTTCGGTGATCGGCAGGGCGTCCATATCGGCGCGCAAGCCGATAGCCTTGCCGCTGTTCGATTTCCGTCCCCTGATCACGCCGACCACGCCGGTGCGGCCAATCCCCGTGACGATCTCATCGACGCCGAATTCCTTCAGTTTCTCGGCGACCAGCGCGGCGGTGCGGTGGACGTCGAACAGGAGTTCCGGATGTGCATGGATATCGCGCCGCCACTCCGTCACATCCTTGTGGAATTCGGCGATGCGATTGACGATAGGCATGGCATTTCCTTCTGTTTCGCTGAAGCGGAGATGACCGAGAGGCGCCGCACACTGGTATAAAGAGATCGCAACGGCAATCCCGCCGCTGCTTCTATGCGCAAGCAAATTCGTTTCGCTCCCTTGCGTTTCCAGCGGAAAACTGTATATCGCCGCCATCTGCCGGTCCCAGCTGGGGGCTGAACGGAGGGCCGGAGGTTTTCCCGAACGGAATTTCCTTCGTCGTGAAGCCGGATGTGCTTCCGCCTCCCGTGTCTCCGCTCTCGACCGTCTCGAACGCGCCTTTCTGCGCCGCTTCGGCGGCATGGAGAAGTCGCAGGGGCTTAGCCGCCGGGCGCCGCGCAGGAGTAGAAGAAAGGCAAGACTATGGCTCTTTATGAACATGTGTTTCTTGCCCGGCAGGATCTCAGCCAGCCGCAGGTCGATGCGCTCGTCGAACAGTACAAGGGCGTCATCGAAGCTGCCGGGGGCTCCGTCGGCCGGGTCGAGAATTGGGGACTGAAATCCCTGACCTACCGCATCAAGAAAAACCGCAAGGCCTATTACACCCTGATGGACATCACGGCGCCCGCCGCCGCCGTCAAGGAATTGGAGCGCCAGCAGGGCCTGTCGGAGGACGTTCTCCGCTTCCTCACCCTCAAGGTGGAGAAGCATGAGGAAGGACCGTCGGCCATGCTGCAGAAGCGCGACCGCGACGACCGCGGTGATCGTGGCGACCGCTTCGGCGATCGCGGTCCGCGCCGCGACCGCGACGACCGTGGGCCGCGCCGCCCTCGTGAAACCGCCGAGGAAGGAGCACTCTAATGGTCGACATCAACCAGATCCCGACCCGGCGTCCCTTCCATCGCCGGCGCAAGACCTGTCCCTTTTCCGGGGCCAACGCACCGCGCATCGACTACAAGGACGTGCGGCTTCTGCAACGCTATATTTCAGAGCGCGGCAAGATCGTGCCGTCGCGCATCACCGCGGTCAGCCAGAAGAAGCAGCGCGAACTCGCCAAGGCGATCAAGCGCGCGCGTTTCCTGGGCCTCCTGCCCTATGTGGTGAAGTAAGAATCAAGCCAGGCGGGCGGTTTGCGCCCGCCTGGCCCTCCCCGCGACGGGCGCGGACGAGGTCATGAAAATCCCGGGCTGGGATGGCTGCAGAGGCGCCGTCCCTAACTGCCGGACAGGCAGGACAGCGAACTTTTCAGACGCATACGCCGTCGCCGCTTCCCGCCTGTCTCCCAGCCCACCAGCCGATTATGGCAATCAAGGAGACAAAAAATGGAAGTCATTCTTCTCGAACGCATTTCCCGCCTCGGCCAGATGGGCGACACCGTCAGGGTGAAGGACGGTTTCGCGCGCAATTTCCTCCTGCCGCAGGGCAAGGCGCTCAGGGCCAACGAGGCCAACAAGCAGAAATTCGAAGGCCAGCGCGCCCAGCTCGAAGCCCGCAACCTGGAGCGCAAGTCCGAAGCCCAGGCCGTCGCCGAAAAGCTCGACGGCAAGAGCTTCATCATCGTGCGTTCCGCCGGTGAGACCGGGCAGCTCTACGGTTCGGTGTCGACCCGCGACATTTCCGAACTGGTCACGGCGGAAGGGTTTTCCGTCAGCCGCAACCAGGTCGAGCTCAATCATCCCATCAAGACGATCGGCGTCACCAATGTCGCTATCGCGCTCCACCCAGAAGTCGAGGTCACGATCTCGCTCAATATCGCCCGTTCCGCCGAGGAAGCAGAGCGTCAGGCGCGCGGCGAGGACCTGACTTCAGCCGAGGCCATCTACGGCGAGGATATCAACGAGAACGCGCGGCCGGATAATTTCTTCGATCCGAATGCGGAAGAGGACGAGGCAGAAGGCGAACAGAGCGCCTGATTGCAAGCACCACTCGTGTTGGACCAACGCCCGGGCTTTTGACCCGGGCGTTTTTGTGCCAGATTGAACTTTTCAAACCTGTCCCTTTTGTCGCAGAATACCATAATAACGTATGTGATTAAAATTCCCGGGTGAGCGGCCATGAATATTTTGCTGCGGCGCATTGTCGAGCGCATTATCAAGACTGGAAACCTGAAAATTACCGGCGCCGACGGCAAGACGCACCATTTCGGCAATGGTGAAGGGGCGCCTGTCCACATAAGGTTCAACACGGCGCGGGCCGAACGCGCCGTCGCACTTCATCCCACTCTCGCGCTCGCTGAAGCCTATATGGATCAGGAACTGGACTTCGTGGAAGGCGACGTCCTGTCTTTCCTTCACCTCGCCTACGGCAATATGGGACCAGGCGGCACCGACGCGGCAATCGCCCGTCTGATGGAAGGCATGCGCGTCGCCGTTCGCGGTCTGCAACAGATCAACACGGCGCGGCGCGCGAAACGCAATGTCGAGCGCCACTACGATCTATCGGGAGATATCTACAAGCTCTTCCTTGACGAGGACATGCAATATTCCTGCGCCTATTTCGAGCGGCCCGACATGACGCTCGAGGAGGCGCAACTCGCGAAGAAACGCCATATCGCGGCAAAGATGCGCATGAAACCCGGCCAGAGCGTGCTCGACATCGGCTGCGGCTGGGGCGGCATGGCGCTCTACCTCGCCAAGAGTTTCGAGGCCGATGTCCTGGGCGTCACGCTTTCGACGGAACAGCATGCCGTCGCGACCGAGCGCGCTCATGCGGAGGGGCTCGACAATCGCGTCCACTTCGAGATCAGGGATTATCGCAGCCTGTCGGAACGCTTCGACCGCATCGTCTCGGTCGGCATGTTCGAGCATGTCGGCGTCAACTATTACCGGACCTTTTTCGACAAGTGCAAGACGCTGCTGAAGCCCGATGGCGTCATGCTGTTGCACTATATCGGCCGCAGCGGTCCGCCCTCTGCCACCAATGCCTTTATCCGCAAATACATCTTCCCCGGAGGCTATATCCCCGCGCTCTCCGAGGTCATGCCACATATCGAGCGCACCGGCCTTGTCGTTACCGATATCGAGGTCCTGCGCATCCATTATGCCGAAACGCTGAAGAACTGGCGCGAACGTTTCCTCGCCAATCGCGACAGGGCGAAGGAAATCTATGATGAGCGCTTCTGCCGTATGTGGGAGTTCTATCTCTCCGGTTCGGAAGCGGCATTCCGCTGGCAGGACATGGTGATCTTCCAACTCCAGATCGCAAAGAAGAACGATGTCCTGCCGCTGACACGCAACTATATCGACAAGGCGGAAAAATCACTTGCCATGTATGAGATGGCGCATGGGATCGTCGCCCGGTCGGCCCCGCAGCCGAAACCAAAGCGTCCCAAGAAGGTGTCGGAGCGGGATTAGCCGTCGCCGTGCCGGGCGCGTTCGCACGGCTCTCAACTCGGGTTAATTTTTGCTTTTCTACCCCCTCTCCGTCCGCTTCGCGGACACCTCTCCCCCACTTCGTGAGGGAGAGGATAGGCCCTGGCCGCCGGCTCGGCGCCCATCCGCCACCCGCGAAGCGGGGGGAGGTGGCTCGGGC
>DASZUG010000002.1:0-204255 GCA_035547755.1 Rhizobiaceae bacterium | reverse complement strand
CCCGCTAACCCTGAACCGCTCTAGAACATGGTGCGATCGGATTGAAGCGCACCATGCTCTTATCTCTTTGTTTAAGCATGATCTTTTCTGAAAACCGATCCCCGCTTTTCCGGATCAGGCTCTAATCGCCGTCACCTTCATCCATCTTAGGTCGTAGTCGCCCCACCAATCGGGCAATGCCCTTTTTGGTCTCGTTCAATCAGCGCGAAAAGCCGGTAGTGAACCGTATACGGCCACAAGCAACGAACGAATTCGAGATTGGGGGAAGGTCGATCATGCCGATCAGTGCAAGCGCCATTTGCGACGACGTCGTCATCTCCTATCCCGACCTGGTCAACATCTATGGCTGCAGCATCGGTTCAGGAACCCGGATCGGTCCATTCGTCGAAATCCAGAAGAACAGCACAATCGGCGCGCGCTGCAAGATCTCCTCCCATTCTTTCATCTGTGAGGGGGTCACGATCGAAGACGAGGTCATGGTGGCGCATGGCGTGATGTTCACCAACGGGCTCTATCCGCGCGCCACCAATTCCGATGGTTCCCTGCAGCGCGACGGTGACTGGGAATGTACGCCGACCCTGGTCAAGCGCGGCGCCGCGCTCGGATCGAATTCCACGATCGTATGCGGCGTCACCATTGGCGAAAATGCGCTCGTCGGCGCCGGTGCGGTGGTGACGCGGGATGTGCCGGATTTCGCGATCGTAGCCGGCGTGCCGGCGCGCGTCATCGGCGACGTCAGGCGCGAACCGGCGCCTGGCCGTCATGCCAACAGCCTGCGCAACCGGGCTGCTCAACACTCTTCAGCCGGGGTGAAACAACAATGCCAGGCATAGGGATCATAGGATATGGCTATTGGGGACCCAATCTTGCCAGGGCGATGGTTGAGGTGGATGCGATGGCTCTTCGCGCCATCGCCGATTTTTCGGTTCCGGCACTCGAAAGGGCCGGACGCCGCCATCCTTCGGTACGTCTGCTGACCGATTGGCATGATCTTATCGCCGATCCGTCGATTGATGCGGTCGCCATCGCGACGCCGGTCAGCACGCATTTCGACATCGCGCTTGCCGCGCTCAAGGCCGGAAAGCATGTGCTGGTCGAAAAGCCGATGACCGATAGCGTCTTCAAGGCGGAACTCCTGGTGGAGGAGGCGGCGCGCCGCTCGCTCGTTTTGATGGTCGATCATACCTTCATCTACACGGGAGCGGTTCGCAGCATCCATGACCTGATAGAGAACGGCAAACTCGGCGAGGTCTACTATTACGATTCCATTCGCGTGAATCTCGGCCTCTTCCAGAGGGATGTAAACGTCATCTGGGATCTGGCGGCGCACGACTTCGCCATTCTCGACTTTCTCGTGAAATCGCGGCCGGCGGCGATTTCCGCAAGCGCCGCGGCCTTCCTTCCGAACAGCCCGGAGAACATGGCCCATCTGTCGATCTATTTCGACAATGGCGCCATGGCGCATCTGAACGTCAATTGGATGGCCCCGGTCAAGGTCAGGCAGACGCTTATCGGCTGCAGCCAGCGCATGGTCATCTATGACGACATGCAAACGAGCGAGAAGGTGAAGATATATGACCGCGGCGTCGATCCCGCCGGCGCTGGCGAAAGCCTGCGCGAGCAACTGGTTTCCTACCGCATGGGCGAGATGTGGGCCCCGGCCATCTCGGCCAAGGAGGCGCTGCTCACCGAGATCGAGCAGTTCCTCCACAGCATAGAAAGCGCGGAAAGACCTCCCTCGGACGGCGAGAGTGGATTGCGCGTGGTCGAGATGCTGACCGCCGCTTCTCGTTCGACGGTGATGCGCGGCCAGCCGGTCGAACTCGGCAATCTGAGGAACGCGTCATGATTTCCTTTCTCGATCTTCAGGCGCAATACCGTTCCATCGGATCGCAATTGGAGGCGGTCGTCGCCGCCACGATGCGCGACTGCAATTTCGTACTCGGCGAGAAGGTGGAGGCGTTTGAAGCGGCCTTTGCCGGCTATTGCGGCGCCGATTTCTCCGTCGCGGTCAATTCGGGTACGTCAGCGCTTCATCTGGCTCTGCTCGCCGCCGGTATAGGCCCCGGCGACGAGGTGATCACCGTACCGATGACATTCGTAGCGACGACTGCCGCCATCGTTTACACCGGTGCGACGCCGGTCTTCGTCGACATCGACCCGGCGACGTGGACGATGGATCCCGAGCTCATCGAGGAGAAGATAACGAGCCGGACCAAGGCGATCCTGCCGGTGCACCTCCATGGACGCCTCGCGAATATGGAGTCCATTTCAGCGATTGCCCGGCGTTTCGGGTTGACAGTGATCGAGGATGCGGCCCAGGCGCACGGAGCCGAGCGCGATGGCGTCCGGGCCGGGGCCTTCGGCGACATAGGCTGCTTCAGCTTCTATCCCGGCAAGAATCTTGGCGCTTGCGGCGAAGGCGGCGCTATCACGACCAACCGTCCAGATCTTGCCGCGGCCGTGCGCCTGCTGCGCGACTGGGGACAGCAAGGCAAATACAACCATATCCGCCACGGGTTCAATTTCCGCATGGATGCCATCCAGGGCGCCGTGCTGGGGATCAAGCTTCCTTTCCTCGATGGCTGGAACGCCGCGCGTCGCCGCATCGCCAATCTCTATAATGACGGTTTGTTCGGAGAACTCGCGCTTCCCGCGGGACCGTTCGGGGCCGATCACGCCTGCCATGTCTATGCCGTGCGGACTCCCGACCGCGCCGGCTTGCGCACCGCGCTTGGAGATGCCGGTATTGCCACGAACATTCATTATCCGGTGCCGGTGCACCTGCAGCATGCCTATGCCGGCCTCGGCTACAAGAGAGGAGATTTCCCCGTCTCCGAGGCATTGGCGGATGAAACGCTTTCGCTGCCGCTGTTTCCCGAACTGCCGGACAGCAGCGTTGCCATGGTCATCGACGCTGTGAACCAGGCGACGGCGCAACCCTTCGCCCGAACGGCATAATGGGACGGGGTGAACAGGCGAACGGGCGGGAGGTTTCGGTGGATAGTCTTCGTGGAAAACGTGTTCTGGTGACCGGCGGCGCCGGCTTTGTCGGCTCGCACATCGTCGATCAGCTCGTGGAAGCCGAGTGCGCCAGGATCGTCGTCATCGACAATATGGTGCGCGGCCGTGTCGCCAATCTTTCACGGGCGCTTGCGTCGGGCCGCGTCGAAATCGTCCACGGCGACATACGCGACCATGCGCTGATGCAGACTCTCGTTGCGGATGCCGACACCGTTTTCCACCAGGCAGCCCTGCGCATAACCCATTGCGCCGCCGAACCGGACGAGGCGATGACGGTGATGGTCGACGCCACTTATGACTTGCTGAGGCTCTGCGTGCAAAACAAGGTCCGCAAGGTTGTCATGGCGTCTTCGGCGTCGATTTATGGAATGGCGGAGGATTTCCCCACCGCCGAAAATCACCACGCTTACGGAAACCGTACGCTCTACGGCGCCGCCAAATCCTTCGGCGAAGGCCTGCTGCGTTCCTTCAACGACATGTATGGCCTCGACTATGTCGCGCTGCGTTATTTCAATGTCTATGGGCCGCGCATGGACATCCACGGACGCTACACGGAAGTGATGGTGCGATGGATGCAGCGGATCGAGGCCGGCGAGCCACCCCTTATCTTTGGCGACGGACTCCAGACCATGGACCTCGTCCATGTCACCGACGTGGCGCGAGCCAATCTTCTCGCCGCGGTCTCGCCCGCGACGGATGTGGTCTTTAATGTCGGTTCCGGCGCGGAAATCTCGCTGCTCGAGCTTGCGCGCCTCTTTACCGCGGTGATGGATCGGCCTGACCTGCGCCCCGTCCATATGCCCGAGCGCGCGGTCAATCCGGTACCGCGCCGGCTCGCGGCGACGGATGCCGCCCGGACTGTCCTTGGTTTTGCCGCCTCGGTACCCACAAGGGAAGGCATCCAGGATCTTGTCGCATGGTGGCGCGGCGAGATGAACCCGGTTCGCATCGAGGAGATGGCGTCGTGATACCCATCGCAAAGCCGCTCGTCGGGCAGGAGGAAGCCGATGCGGCCGGCAGGGCCATCCTGTCGGGCTGGCTGACCCAGGGACCACAGGTGGCAGCCTTCGAAGAGGAATTCGCGGCATTGGTCGGCGCCGATCATGCCTGTGCGGTTTCGAACTGTACGGTCGCGCTGCATCTGGCCCTGATGGCGCTCGGCATCGGCGAGGGCGACGAGGTCGTCACCGTCAGTCATACTTTCATCGCTTCCGCCAACGCGATCCGCCAATGCGGCGCGACGCCGGTCTTCGTAGACATCGAGGAGGGCGGCTTCAATATCGATCCGGGCTTGATCGCCAGCGCGATCACGCAACGCACGCGGGCAATCCTGTGCGTGCACCAGATGGGCATGCCCTGCGATATGCCGGCGATCATGTCGACCGCGCGCATGCATGGCATTCCGGTGATCGAAGACGCGGCCTGCGCCATAGGGTCCGAAATCCGCGTCGATGGAGAATGGAGACGGATCGGCCGCCCGATGGGCGATATCGTCTGCTTCTCGTTCCATCCCCGCAAGGTGTTGACGGTGGGCGACGGTGGCATGCTGACGACGCAGAACACCGATTGGGATGCCCTCTTCCGGCTCTGGCGTCAGCACGGAATGTCCGTTTCCGACAGGGTGCGTCACGGCAGCCGCGAGATCATCTTCGAAAGCTACCCCGCGCGGGGCTTCAACTACCGTATGACCGACGTTCAGGCCGCGATCGGCCGCGAACAGTTGAAGCGGCTTCCCGCCATCCTTTGTCGCCGGCGCAGCCGCGCGGATATCTATACAGCCGCCATAAGCGATATAGAGGGGCTGACGGCGCCGGCCGAGCCGGATTGGGCGCTGACCAATTGGCAGAGCTATTGCGTTTCGCTGGCCCCCGGCGTCGATCAGGTCACAATCATGCAGGATATGCTTGACCATGGCATTGCCACGCGACGCGGCATCATGTGCATTCATTTGGAAAAAGCCTATGCGGATCTGCCCTTGCCGCACGCCTTGCGGCGCTCCGAACGAGCGCGCGACCATTCCATCATCCTGCCGCTCTACCCGCAAATGTCCTATGACGACCAGATGAGGGTGATGGAGGTGCTGGCGGCCGCCATTGCAAGGTCGCATCGATCGCTCGACAAGGCTGTTGCTTAGAGCCGCTCATGGAGAATCTCGCCGAGGAGATCAGCATGTCCGGCGAGACGATGATGCAAAGCATCGAGCGGCGCATCGACAGACTGAAACTCGATCTTTCCGGTCTCAACGTCGTGACGGAGGTCGCGACAGGGGCCTATGCCTGCACGGCAGTCATCGCAGCCATGGCCGGCGCCAGAGTTCACGCCTGCGCGCGGGACACAGCCCGCCACGGCAGCGCGGCGGACGCCATCTCCGCCACGCGCGACCTCGCTCGCATGGCCGGTGTCGAGACACGGATTTCCTTTTCGCTCGGCATTCCGCCGGGTGCACTCCATGATTGCGATATTCTCACCAATTCCGGCCGCATCCGGCCGATCACACGCAGTATGGTCGATGCTTTGCCGGCAAAGTCCTTGATCGCGCTCATGTTCGAGGCTTGGGAATTCCGCGGCACGGATCTCGATCTCGATGCGTGCCGTGATCATGGGGTCCGTATCGCCGCCGTCAATGAGCACCACCCCGACGTGGCGGTGTTTCCCTTCCTCGGGCCGCTTTGCGTTCGGCTGCTCGGCGATGCCGGAATGCAAATAGCCCGAAGACGCATTGCCATACTATGCGATAACCCCTTCGCTCCCTTCCTGCTGGATGGGCTCTCCGCAGCCGGCGCGGACGTTGGGCTCTTCGGTTGTCTCGCGCAGTTCACGCGTGAGCGCTGGGACGCGGTCGTACTGGCGCTTCTGCCGTGCGACACGCCGCTTGGGTGGAGCGATCTCGCTTTCATCGCCGAGAGAGCCCCCAGCGCCCTTCTGGCGCAGTTCTGGGGCGATATCGACCGCGAGGCTGCCTCAGCCCTCGGCATGCGTGTCTGCCCTGCCGCGGAACCTGGCCGCGGCCATATGGGCATCCTTCTGAACCGGCTTGGCCACGAACCGATCGTGCGCTTGCAGACCGGGGGCCTGAAAGCAGCCGAGATCGTCTGGCGCGGCGCGCCGCTCGCGGCGAACGGCATTGCCGCTCTCTACACGGGTTCTTGAGAATTCCGAAAATCAGCCGGTTTGGCGTCAACCCGCATCCCTTCGAATGCAGCATCAATGCAATTGCGCGACCGGCAGGTTTGTAACCACATCCGCCGCGACGACGCGGGCATCCGGATGATTTTGCAAAAGCGAGGCCGGCACCGCCGCCGTCACCGGCCCGTGCAGCAGCTTGCGCACGATCGCGCATTGCCAATTACGGTTCATGAAGATGCGGACCTTGCGGCTCGCCAATATCTCCTTCATCCCGACCGTCATTGCCAGTTCGGGGATAGTGTCGATATTTCCTGATGCCGCCGTGATCGAATTGATCAGCCGGGTTTCGCGCGATAGCCGCACCATCCGCGTCGGCAGCGCGGCGAAAGCAGCCGTATCGAGCGTTTCGTCCGGTTCCGGCGGATCGTTAAAAGCAAGATGGCCGGTAATGCCGACGCCGCCGAAACAGACATCGACGCCGCCATGCCTGTCGATCAACTCGCCGGTTGCCTGCGGACGGCGCGGATCGGGGAAATGCCGCGCTTCCGGCGGCGGTGCGAGTTCCCGATCGAGCCGAGAGAAGAAATGGCGCTCCATATGGGCGCGAAAGCTCAGCGGGCTGGCAAGAGGGATGAAGTCGCGGCCGTCTGGCGTCAGATATTCGTCCATGTTGACGAGGACGAGGTCCTTTAGGCTGATGCGCTTCCGGTTGCACTCTTCGGCCCATAATTCATATTGCCCGACCGGCCCCACCGGAACGATAAAAACCACCTTCTCCCGTCCGGCTTCCCTGGCGGCGAGATATTCGGCCATGAGGTCGTCTGCCAGGCGCCGGATCACGGCTTTATTGTCTGCAACGACATCGAAGCCTACGGGCGATCCGCGTCCAACCTCTTCCTTGGCGATTGCGAGGGGATTTTTCCGAGGCATGAGAGGTCCTAAAGAGCAGGCGCGATCAGTTTTCCGGTTCCGGCGTCGAACAGATGCATCTTGTCCGGATCGGCGGCGAGACGGATCGTCTTGCCGGATTTGAGATCGGGCGAGGGTGGCAGGCGCGCGATGATCTCGGTGCCGCCGAGCGGAAAGAAGACGAGCGTGTCGGAGCCGAGCGGCTCGACAAAACGGATCGTCGCCTCGAAGGAAACCGGCTGCTCGCCATTGGCGGGCGTGAAGTTTTCCGGCCTGAGCCCGATAACCAATCCGCCATCCGCGGCGCCCAATGCGTCACGCCGGAAGCGGGTGAGGGGAATGCGGATGCCGTCTTCGGTTTCGACCGCTGCGCCGCCATCCGCCGCCGGACGGCAGGCGATCTGGTTCATGCGCGGCGCGCCGATGAAACCGGCGACGAACAGCGTCGCGGGACGGTTATAGACGTCGTCCGGCGTGCCGATCTGCTCCACATGGCCCGAACGCATGACGACGATGCGGTCGGCGAGAGTCATCGCTTCGACCTGGTCATGCGTGACGTAGATGACCGTCGTCCGCACCTCCTGGTGCAGCTTCTTGATCTCGATGCGCATGTCCGAGCGCAGCTTGGCATCGAGGTTGGACAATGGCTCGTCGAAAAGGAAGACCTTCGGATTGCGCACCAGCGCGCGGCCCATCGCCACCCGCTGGCGTTGACCTCCGGAAAGCTGGCCGGGAAGGCGATCGAACAGATGGGCGATGTCAAGGATGTCGGCGGCGCGTTTGACCCGCGCCTGGACCTCGTCCTTCGGCTTGCGCTGGACTTCCAGCGCGAAAGACATGTTGCGGAAGACGGTGAGGTGTGGATAAAGCGCATAGTCCTGAAAGACCATGGCGATGTCGCGACTCTTCGGCTGAACCTCGTTCACCGTCCGGCCGTCGATCAGGATTTCGCCGGAAGAGACATCTTCCAGTCCGGCGACCATGCGCAGCAGCGTGCTTTTGCCACAACCGGAGGGACCGACCAGAACCAGGAATTCGGTATCGGCAATGTCGAGGTCGATGCCGTGGACCACCTCGAGCGCGCCGAAGCGCTTGACGACCTGGCGCAGATTGACTGTGGCCAAATGCTCCTCCCGCATCGCCTCTCTTCACAGATGCACGCCGATGGTGCATTCTGTAACCGATTACAGCGTAGCAGGCCTTTTTTCTTTAGTCGAGACGGAGATGAAAACACCGCGTAATGACGGGGAAGGTCCCAGGACGCAGGCTGATCCCGCTCTTCATGACGGCCGCCGGTTTCCGGGCGTCCGCGACGTGGCCCTTTCGGCTGGAGTCTCCACGGCCACCGTCTCGCGCTTTCTCAACGAGCCGGCCAGCGTGCGGCCGGACATACGCGCGCGAGTCGAGAACGCGGTGCGTGAACTCGGCTATATCCGCCACGGCGCGGCAAGGGCGCTGTCGATGCGGCGCTCGCATGCCATTGGCGCGATCATTCCCACCGTCGACAATGCCACCCGTGCCGGCAAGGTGGCGGCGCTGCAGAAACGCTGTCGTGAGCGAGGCTACAACGTCCTGTTGGCGCTGTTCGAATATGATTTGGAACTGGAACTGGCTCAGTGCCGCAATCTCATAGAGGCAGGCGTGGATGGGCTTATGCTGGAAGGTGAGTTGCATCACCCGGCGCTTTACCAACTGATGGAAAAGCGGGGCATTCCCTTCGTCAACACCGCTATTTACGATCCGCGCTCGCCCCATCCCAATATCGGGTTCGACAACCAGGCAGCCGCGGCGCGGCTCACGGAACATCTGCTCGATCTTGGCCACCGCTCTTTCGCCATGATCGGCGGTCCGAGCCAGGTCAGCGATCGCGCCAGCGGCCGTGTGAAGGGCGTGCGCCAGGCGCTTGCGGCGCGCGGGCTTGATCTGCCGGCGGAACGGACCATCGAGGGACCGTATCGGGTGCAACAGGGGAGACAGGGACTGCGGGCGTTGATGAGCGGCAAATCGCGGCCGACGGCGGTGGTATGCGGCAACGACGTGCTTGCCTTCGGCGCGCTGCTCGAGGCGCAGGCGCTCGGTTTGCGCGTGCCGCACGACGTTTCCATCGCTGGTTTCGACGATCTCGACTGGGCCTCGCAATTGCCGCCGGGCCTGACGACCGTGGCGCTGCCGGCGCGCGAGATAGGACAACTGGCGGCGGACTACCTGGTCGACAGACTTGCCGGCCAGACCGTCTCGCAAGCGACGGAAGTCGAGGTAAGGCTGATCCTGAGAGGCTCGACGGGGCCGGCGCCGGGAGGTTGACGGCGGCAGCACGGCCGGTTGACAGCGATCGGGCCTTGTCTATTATCTGTAATCGGTTACAGTTTGTACTGCGGCGGCGAATTCGGGAGGATGGATTTGCGCTTCGGTCTTATCGGTTATGGCCTTTGGGGCACCCATCATGCGGAGGCGATCGCCAAGGCGCCGGGCGCCGAACTCGCCGCTATCGCTTGCCAGAGCGAGAAAACGGCCGCGGCCGCCCGCCAACGCTTTCCGGATATTTCTATTCATCGTGACTACAAAGCGCTTCTGGCCGACCCTTCGATAGAGGCTGTCGATATCGTCGTTCCCAATCACATGCATGAGGAGATTGGGATAGCGGCGTTGCAGGCGGGCAAGCACGTCCTGCTGGAAAAACCGATGGCGGTCAGCGTCGCGGCCTGCGACCATCTGCTCGATGCGGCCAAGGCTTCCGGCAAGGTGTTGAGCATTGGCCACGAATTCCGCCTTTCGACGCAATGGGGCAGGCTGAAGGAATTGGTGGCGGAAGGCGCGATCGGCCGCCCGCTCTACGCCAATGTCAGCCTGTTCCGTTTTCCTTACCGGCAGGGTTCGGGAGGTTGGCGCTACAACCGCGATCAGGTCGGCTCATGGATATTGGAGGAGCCGGTCCATTTCTTCGATTCGGTGATGTGGTATTTCGAGGAACTCGGCGATCCCGATCGCATCGTCGCTTTCGGCAACGGCCGTCCGGCGCCCGGCACCGAAGGCAACGAAGCGGCGATGGCGCATAATTTTTCCACGATCATGCACTGGCCGGACGGCGCCTATGCCGTCATCACGCAGAGCCTCGCCGGTTTCGAGCATCACCATGTCATGGAGATCGTCGGCACGGACGGCTCGATCCGCACCTGGTGGTCTGGCGCGGAGGATCGCACGCGCGAACCGTCCTTTGAAATCAAGGTGCAAAGGAAAGGCCAGGAGAAAGCGGAAAAAATCGAGGCCGCCGCATCCGGGGAACTGTTCGAACTCGACCAGGAACTGTGCCTGGCGGTGGAGGCGTTCAAGGCGAACAAGCCGCTCGTGACGGGCGAGGAGGCCCGCAAGCGCATCCTGGTCTGTCTCGCCGCCGAACAGGCGCTTGCCGAAGGCCGCGAGGTGAAACTCGATTTTTCCCGCCGCTGAGGACGGCGGAAAAATTCGTGAACGAAAAGGCGGACGGGAGGTTCGCCAAACAGGGAGGAAATCGATGAAGAGACTGGCACTGCTGCTCGCCGCCGGAGCCATGGCGCTCACGGCCGGCTTCACGACCACGCCGTCCAATGCGGCCGACAAGCAGATCACGGTCGTGACGTGGAACATCCCCTACTACCAGAAGGGATTCCAGCAATGGGTGGACGCCTTCAAGAAGATCCATCCGGATTATGACGTCAAGCGCATCGACATGAAGGGCACCGAACTGCCGGCATGGTACCAGACGCAGGTCGTCGCCGGCACGCCGCCGGATATCCTCGACCTGCAAGGCGGCATCTGGCTGCAATATGCCTCGCAGGGAGGCCTCCTCGACATGACGCCCTACCTCAAGAAGGACCAGGACTATACCAAGCGGATGTATCCGGAGGTGCTCAACAATTGGGTCTATAAGGGCAAGAATTACGGCGCGCCGCTCTATATCTCCAAGACGCTTCTCTTTCTCAATCGCGTGATGATGAAGAAGGCCGGCATCGACCATGATCCGACCAGCTTCGACGAGATGATGGAGGACGCCAAGAAGATGACCGGCCCGAACACATCCGGCTTCATCACGCTCAATTTCGACTGGCTCTACTGGCCGCTCTTCAAGATGAACGGCATCGATTTCGTCACGCCGGACCTTAAGAAGGCCGCCTTCAACACGCCGAAATGCGTGAAGCTGGTCGAAAGACTCGCCAAGCTGACCAAGGAAGGCGTGATCGACAAGGTGAGCTGGACCGGCCGCTGGGTCGAGCCGAACAGCGCCTTCGCGGCGGGCAATGTCGGCATGCTGCATGCGCACGCGCCGGCCTATCTGTGGTTCAAGAGCAAGGCAAGCTGGGTCAATAAGGACACGGTGGGCGCCATCAACCTGCCGGGCGGATGGTCGACGCCGAACTCGCATGCGCTGGTGATCTCGGCCGGGTCGAAACATCCCGACGCCGCCTGGGATTTCGTAAAGATCGCGACCAGCGGCGCCGGCGCCATCGCCTTCGGCGAGCAGACCAACAACCTGATGGGCGACAAGATAGCCGACGCCGAACTGATGAAATATTTCGAGAAGAACATCCCCGCCGTCGTTCCTGCCTTGAAGACGCAGCTCGAAAATCTCGACAAGCTGACCGGCAACTGGCCCTTCGCGCAGGATGCCGCGATCAAGGAAGCCTTCTATCCGGAACTGCAGGCGGCGCTTCTGGGGCAGAAGAGCGCCAAGGATGCGCTCGACGCGGCGGAGAAGAAGGTGAACCGCATTCTCGAAGCGGAATAGGGACAGGGAGGTGCAATGACCGACCGCGCGGCGGATATGGCAGAGTCGCCCTTGGGGGCAGCTGCCGCGCGGCCGGCCTTCTGGGCCCGCCGCCGCTCGCGCGAACTTGGGCTGATCTGGCTGTTCCTTCTGCCCTCTCTGGTGATCTTCCTGCTCTACCGCATCATTCCGCTGGTGTGGAATGTCGTTCTGTCGCTGGAGTTCTGGTCGCCCTACAGACCGGCGCGTTTCGCCGGCCTTTATCAATACCAGAATATGCTGTTCTACGACGACGCCTTCTGGAAGGTGGTCGGCAACACCCTGATCTTCATGGCCTCGGCCCCGATCGGCATTGTGCTGGCGCTCGGCGTCGCACTTCTGGTCAACCGGCAGATCAAGGGGCGCGGTGTCTATCGCACCATCGTCTTCATGTCTTATCCGGTGATGACGGTCGCTGTCGGCATCATCTGGCAATGGCTCTACAACGAAAAGGTCGGGCTCATCAATTACGTGCTGATCTCGCTCGGCATCACCAACAGGGGGATCCCTTTTCTCGAAAGTTTCCAATGGGCGCTGCCTGCCGTCATTCTGGCGTCGCTTTGGCAGGTGATCGGCTTCTACATAATCATCCTTTTGACCGGGCTGCAGAGCATTCCGCCGAATCTTTACGAAGCGGCGTCGATCGACGGGGCGAGCGCCGGCCAGAGTTTCTGGCGCATCACCGTGCCGCTCCTAAAGCCTTCGCTCTTTCTCTGTTTCGTCGTCGGCATCATCAATTCCTTCAACGCTTTCGATTTGATCTTCGTGATGACCGGCGGCGGCCCGGGACACGCGACGGACCTCCTCGTCACCTATATCTATTCCACAGCCTTCAAGCTCGGCCATTTCGACTATGCCGCGGCGATGACGGTGGCGAATTTCGTCCTCTTCGTCGGGCTCGCCTTCGTCGCGAACCGGCTTGCCGGCGGCGAGGCCGGCGCGGTCAAGCGGAGCGCGTGAGATGGCCCGCCGCAGACCTTATAAGCGAGGACATTGGCCGGTCCATCTCACCCTTGCGCTGATTTCCGCCCTGATGCTGGTGCCGTTCTACTGGGTGCTGAAGACAAGCCTGACCGGCGAGAACATCTTTGCCTATCCGCCGTCGCTCCTGCCGCATGACGCGAACCCGTTCTACTTCGTCGATGTGTGGTACGCGATCCCGTTCCTGCGCTACCTCGTCAACAGCGTCGTCGTATCGGTCATGGTGGTGGTCGCGAATGTCTTCCTCAACGCCATGGCCGGCTATGCGCTGACGCGCGATTTTCCCGGCAAGGGCGCAACGATCATGCTCTTCCTCTCCTGCATGATGATCCCCTTCCAGGTGACGATCATCCCGGCCTATCTGATCACCGCCAAGCTGCATCTGCTCAATTCCTATGTCGGCATGGCGCTGCCACTGATGTCGACAATCATCTGCATCTTCATCTTCAAGGCGGCGTTCGAGGCGATCCCGCATTCGCTGGTGGAGGCGGCGCGCATCGACGGCGTACCCGATTGGCAGATCATGTTCCGCCTGATCATGCCGCTCACCAAGCCGGCCATTGCGACGAATGTGATCCTGTCCTTCATCTGGTCGTGGAACAGCTTTCTGTGGCCATTGGTCGTGGTACGCGACGTCAACATGCAGACGTTGCCGCTCGGCCTGTCGCGCTTCCTCTCCGTTGTGGAGGACACGACGGGCGCGCTTTACGCCTTCTGCGTCATGGTGCTGGTGCCGGGTCTGTTGATCTTCCTTCTGGCGCAGAAGGAATTCATCAAGGGCCTGACCTCCGGCGCGACCAAGGGCTGATTGCGATGAAATGGTCCTGGCTCAACAACCGCTTCACCATCACTTTCGGAACCATCCTCGTTCTGGTCGTGATCTGGAACGTCTATATCAGCTTCCATGATCACGGGCTGATCGAGGGACGGGTGGTGGGCCCGAACGGGGCGCCCGTCGCCGGCGCGACCGTGACGCTCTCGGAGCAGACATTGCTGGTCAATCAGGAACGCGGCAAGACGACGACCGATCTCCATGGTCGCTTCAAATTCACCGGCCATCATATGCACCGGCCCTATCTTCACGCCGAAAAGGAAGGCGTCGGGCAATTTGGACCGCAGCAATATCCGCTCTATTTCCAGGGCGAGGATCTGATCCTCAAACGGCCTCTCAAACTGACGGCGCAGGCATCGTGAAACGTACCGATCTCCTTCAGCGCCTGGGCTTTGATCCTGGGCAACGCGTCGCCATTCTCCATGCCGATGACGTCGGCATGTGCCACGGCGCCAACGCGGCCTTCCTCGAATTGGCGCGGGCCGGCCGTCTTACCTGCGGGTCGGTGATGATGCCCTGCCCATGGTCGCCGGAGATTGCTCGGATTGCGGCGGAAGACGGGACGCTCGATCTCGGCGCCCACCTCACGCTGACAAGCGAATGGACAAGCTATCGCTGGGGACCCCTCACGCGCGCCGGCAAGGCGTCCGGACTGGTTGACGACGAAGGCTATTTCCACCGCACGGTGGCCGCTCTCGTGGAAAATATCGTCGCGGACGCGGCGGAGGAGGAGATGCGGGCGCAGATCGACCGCGCGCTCGCCTACGGCATCGATGTCACCCATCTCGACACTCACATGGGCGCGGCGCTGTCGCCGCCGCTGATCGAAGCCTATTGCCGCATCGGGCGCGACTACCGGCTGCCAGTGCTGCTGCCGCGCCGACCGGAATATTACGCAAGGGTGCTGAAGCTTGATCTTCTCGGCCCGAATGAAGCCCTTTCCGCCGCGGCGAAACGGCTGGACGAGGGAGCGCCGCTCGTCGATGATTTTCGTATGACACCGGGCGCGCCGAGCGAGGACAGCACGGCCGCCTATCGCGAACTGGTCGAAACCTTGCCCGACGGGCTCACCTTCATTGCGCTCCATCCCAATTTGAGCGGCGATATCGAGAAAATCGTGCCGCCACGCGCGCATCACCGCACCGACGAGGTCCGGCTGCTCGGCAGCGGCGCTATGGCCGGCTGGCTCGAGGAAAACGGGATTGGCACGGTCGGCATGCGGCCGCTGCGCGATCTCTATCGGGAGGCAGCTTCCCGGTGACAAACCACGCACGTCCTGAACGGAAATCGGCCATGACTGAAAAGAAAATCGGCGTGTTGCCGCTGGCGCGTTCGACTTTCGACGTGCCGCTATCGGAGCAATATCTGGAACATATGCTCGCCGTACTGGAGAGGACCGGCCACGCCATTGCCGGGCCGCGCAAGCTGCTGATGGATCAGGATACGACGCGTGCGGCAATTGCTGAACTGAAAGGGTCCGCACCCGACCAGATTCTCGTCCTGCAGATCAGCTTCACCGACGCCGTGGCGATGGTGGAGATTGCCAACGCATTCAACGCTCCGCTGGCGATCTGGGCGATCCCTGAGGCGCGCACGGGCGGCAAGCTCAGGCTCAATTCCTTCTGCGGCCTCAACCTTGCCGCCCATGCGCTCGGCCTCAACGGCCGGGACTTCGGCTATCTCTACGCCGATCCGGAAGGGCCCGGCATAGAGGAAGCCATCAAGGAACTGCTCGCTGGTAAGCGGCGAGGCGTTGTTGTCGCCCCACGCCCCGCGAAGGCGGGCGATCCGGCGGGCCGGGCGGCGGCGCGATCCCTTCGCGGCGCGCGTATCGGGCGGCTCGGCGCGCATCCCGACGGCTTCGACACCTGCCGCTATGAAAAGGCGAAGCTCAAGGCGCTGGCGGACATCACGGTCGATGAACTCGAAATAGGGGAACTATTCGAATGCGCGCGGGACGAAGGCGCTGGAGCGCCGGCGAAGCTTCGCGATCAGGTCGCAGGGACGCTTGCGGGACTCGATGACGTCGATCAGGAACAGCTCGATCGCTCGCTGAGGCTGAAGGGCGCGCTCGACCGCATTCGCGCATTCGGCGCCTATGACGCCTTTGCCGTACGCTGCTGGCCCGAAACCTTCACCGAATATGGCGGCGCGGTCTGCGGCCCGGTCGCAATGATGGGAGAGGCGCGGGTGCCTTGCGCCTGCGAGGCCGACGTCTATGGCGCACTGACAAGCCTGCTCTTGCAAAAGGTCTCCGGGACGCCCGCCTTCCTGACCGATCTCGTCGATCTCGACGAGGCGGACGATACCGGCGTGGTCTGGCATTGCGGCCAAGCGCCACTGTCGATGGCCGATCCCGGCGTCACGCCGCGCGCGGCGATCCACAACAACCGCCGCATGCCGCTGCTCTACGAGTTCCCGCTGAAGGCGGGCAGAGTCACGTTCTTCCGGCTGAGCCAGGCGAAGGGCAGGCCGATGGCGGTCATCGGCGGCGGCGAGATGCTGAAACGGCCGCTCGCCTTCAACGGAACGTCCGGCGTGGTTCGCTTCGACTCCGGCTCCAAGGCGGTGCTCGAACGCATCATGGGCGCGGCGCTCGAACATCATATGGCGCTGGCCTATGGAGACCATCACGCCGCGCTGGAAGGAGCCGCCGCGGAACTCGGCCTGCCGGTTCTCGTGCTGTGATGCAGTAGACTTAAGGCAACTCCGATCGAAGCGATAAGGACAGCGATCCATGGACACGCCAATCATCATCGCCGATCCGCTGCCCCGCAGGCTAGACACGATCATGGAGCCGTCGGTCCGCCGCCGTCTGGAAGCGCTTGGCAAAGTCGTCCTGTCTGAGGACCGGCCGATGCCGGACGAAGAGGTGGACCGACTCCTGCCCCAAGCGAGCCTTCTCCTCGGCCAGACGGCGCTGCCGCACGAACGTCTCGACCGCGCCCCGCATCTCAAGGCGATCATTAATGTAGAGACGAATTTCCTGCCGAATATCGACTATGCGGCCTGCCAGCAGCGCGGCATCTGGGTCCTGACGCCGGCCTCCGCCTTCGCCGCGCCCGTGGCGGAAGCGACGCTCGGAATGGCGCTCGACCTCGCGCGCGGGATAACGGCCGCCGACCGCGATTTTCGCGCCGGCATGGAAAAATACGGGCAGGCCGGCAATGCCGATACCGTCCGCTTCGAGGGCGCGACTGTCGGGATCATCGGCTTCGGCGATCTCGCGCGTTCTTTCCGCGATCTCATCCGGCCGTTCCGCAATCCTGTTTCCGTTTATGATCCCTGGCTGCCGCCAGAATTGATCCTGCGCCACGATTGCCGCCCGGCCGGGCTTGAAGAGATTCTCGTGGAGAACGTCTTCATTGTCGTCTTCGCTTCGGTGACGAGCGAAAACCAGGGTTTTATCGGCGCGCGGGAATTCGGCCTGATGAAGCCGGGAACGATCTTCCTCCTGATGAGCCGCGCGGCGGTCGTCGATTTCCCCGCAATGCTGGACGCCGTCAGGTCGGGCCACATCCGCGCCGCCACCGACGTCTTCCCCGAGGAGCCGGTGGCTCCCGACGATCTGGTGCGCTCCCTCTCCGGCCTGCTGCTTTCCGCGCATCGGGCGGGCGGAACGGCGGATGCCCTTTTTGCAATCGGGCGCATGGCCGTCGCCGATGCGGAATTGATCATGCGCGGCCTGCCGCCGCAATTGTGCCGCCGGGCCGACCCCGGCGTGGCGGAGCGCCTGCGTTCGAAGCCCGTCAGCATCTCTTGAGCGGCCTGTGGCGAAAGCCAGGGAGACGTTCTCGATGATACGAAATCGGTGATGGTTCGATTGACAAACCGCCCCGGCTCCAGCATCTTGCACAGCTGTGCAAGTCTGAGGGAGGAATGCGGCTTGCGTTCTTGCAATGCCTTTGTCACGCTTGGTCGCGAAAGCGTCATTTCGACCAGATTTTATGAGTGCACGACCTAGCCCCTTCTCCCATTGGGGAAGGAAGTTCGTTGTCGAAAAGAGACCACGCCATGAACATGCTCGCGAGCCGCTATAAGGCGGTCTCTGATGCTCCAGGGGGAGAGAAGGGGCGGGTTGCTGCGCCGGCCTTCCTGGAGGTCGATCGCGCGACGGTGCGCTATGGCAATGTTCGGGTGCTCGAAGATCTCAGCCTTTCCGTTGCGAAGGGCGAGTTCGTCGCGCTCCTCGGCTCTTCCGGGTGCGGCAAGACCACGCTTTTGCGGACGATCGCGGGCTTCATGCAGCCGGCGGCGGGCCGCATTGCGGTCGATGGCCGTGACGTGACACGGCAGCCGCCCGACAAGCGCGGCATGGCGCTCGTCTTCCAGACCTATGCGCTGTGGCCGCATATGACGGTGGCCCAGAATATTGGCTATGGCCTGAAATTGCGGCGCAAGCCGCGTTCGGAAATCGCGGCGAAAGTGGCCGAGATGCAGGCGCTCCTGGGATTGGAAGGGCTTGGCGGCCGCAAGCCTGCCGCGCTTTCCGGCGGCCAGCGCCAGCGCGTGGCGCTGGGCCGGGCGCTCGCGATTGGCCCCGACATCCTGCTTCTCGACGAACCACTGTCCAATCTCGATGCCCGCATCCGTCTGACCGTCAGGCACGAGATCAGCGCCTTGCAGAAGCGGCTCGGCATCACTGCCATCCATGTCACGCATGACCGCGAGGAAGCCATGGTGATGGCGGACCGCATCGTCATCCTGAATGCCGGCCGGATCGCCCAGCTCGGAACGCCGCAGGAGGTCTACAACCATCCCGCCTCTCCTTTCGTCGCCGCCTTCATGGGGGCGGAGAACGTCATGTCCCTGACGGCCGTGGTCCAGGGAGGGAAGATCGGCATAGAGGCCGGCCCGACCAACAGGGCCTGCGAGATCAATCGTGGCGACCGGATCGTTTCGTCGGGCAAGCTTGAGGCGCGCTTCCGTTCGGAGGCGGCGGAGCTGCTGGATGCGAAGGGGTCGCATTCGCTGCCCGGCGAGGCGCTCATTCTCGATGGAACGGTCATGCACGCCAGCTATCCGGGCGGTGTCTGGCGGCATGTCGTCAGGATCGGCGAAGAGCAGATCGTCGTTGATTCGTCACGCGCCTTTGCTAGCGGTGAGAGCGTGTCGGTCAGGGTTCCGGCCGAGGCGCTTTTCCTTTTCGATGCCATCGAGCGCAATGCGGACGGGAGGAGGCCTGAAACGCCCTGTCTCGGGATTGAAATTACAGAATAATGGGAGAAAACAGATGAAAAAGCTTATCCTGGCAGCCGCGCTCGCCGCGGCCATAGGTGCAACGCCGGCGGTTGCGGAAGAACTGACCGTCATCACCGCCGGCGACCAGAACATGGTCGACTATGTCAACAACTATCTCGGACCCATGTTCGAGAAGGACAATCCGGGCACCACTGTCCGCGCCGTCGGGACCGGGCCGGGCGACGCCGGCTCGCAGAAGATCATCGAGCGGTTGGAGGCGCAGAAGCAGGCCGGCAAGGACAAATGGGACGTCGATGTCGCGGTCGTGCATGAGAAAGCGGCGGGCGATCTCGTCAAGGATGGCCTTCTGAAGAAGTACCGCGCCGACATCCCGACAGGAAAGCTCGTGACGCGCGAGAACGCGGACATGGCGCTCGGAACGAACGTCAAAGGCTATGTCATGCCGATGTTCAACAGCCAGACGGCGATCGCCTATAACCCGGCGCTGGTTAAGAACCCGCCCCAGAGCTATGACGAACTCGTCAAATGGGTGAAGGCGAACCCGAAGCAGTTCGGTTATAACGGCATCAAGGGCGGCATGTCCGGCGTCGCCTTCGTCGTCGGCTGGATGTATGCCTATGGCGGCGACGCCAAGACGCTGGAAAACGGGCCCTATAAGAAGAGCGAATCCGCCGATTGGTCGAAAGCGCTGGCGGCGCTGAAGGATTTCAACCAGAACGTCACCATGACACCCGGCAATGCCGGCACGCTTGACATGCTGGCGCGCGGAGAGATCGCCATGGGGCCGGTCTGGGTGGACATGTTCTACACCTGGCAGGCGAATGGTCAGATCCCGCCGGACCTGAAGCTCGTCCTGCCTGCGCCCGGCATGCCGGGCCAGCCGATGCACTATGTCATCCCCGCCAAGGCCGAGCATCCGAAGCTTGCCGAGAAATTCATCGCGCTCGCCACCAGCCCCGAGGTCCAGGCCAACGGCATCGTCAAGAAATTCAACTGGTATCCTGGCATCGACGCGACCAAGGTCGAGGCGAAGCTCGACCCCAAGACGTGGAACAAGCTCTTCACCGACATCAAGCCGAAGGAATTGGCGGAATACGGCAAGCCCTTCCCGATCAAGCCCTATTTCGACGGCATCCTGGAAGCCTACGAAAAGCAGGTGGCGAATTGAGGCTCTGATGTTGCAACGCCGGCGCCCCGCGTTTCCCCCTCATCCGGCCGCTACGCGGCCACCTTCTCCCCGCTGGGGAGAAGAGGAAGGCGTCGGCGTCCGACGCTTCCTCTCCCCCAGGGGAGAGGTCGCCCGAGCGAAGCGGAGGGCGGGTGAGGGAGGATATCCCATCATGTGCGACTACTCCGCCTGCATGGCGGAGGGCTAGCCCATGCGCCGCCATCTTCCTGGACTCCTGCTCGTCGCGCCGGCGCTGGCGATCATCCTTTTCCTGTTCGTCGTGCCGCTGGCCGGCGCCTTTGTCGGCGCCTTTCAGACCAATGCCGGCTTCGGCTTCGGCAATTTCATCAAGACCTATCAGCTTTACAGCCGTGATATCCTGTTCACGGTCATGATCGTCGCCCTGTCTGCGGTGCTGACCGCCGTGTTCTCCGTCGCGATCGGCGGCTACCTCACCCTCGGGTCGAACCGTCTGGCGATAGCGATCCTGCGCTGGCTCTACCGCTGGCCGCTTTTCATTCCCTTCATCGTCGTCGGCCAGATTCTCAGGACCTTCCTCGCCAAGAACGGGCTGATGAACAATATTTTCGTCGCGAGCGGCCTTGTCTCGCCGCTGCACACATTCGGCCTGCTCGACTGGCGCGGCGTCGTCATCGCCTTCGTCTGGAAGCAGGTGCCCTTTGTCACATTGCTTCTCGCCGGCGCCATGGCGTCGATCGACCGCGGCACGATCGAGGCCGCCCGCAATCTCGGCGCCTCGCGCCTGCGCATCCTGCTCGAAATTGTCCTGCCGCAGGCGGCGCCGACGCTGATGGTGGGGCTGACGCTCAGCATCGTCACCATGATGTCGGTCCTGTCCGTGCCGCTGATGATCGCCTCGCAGTCTCCGACGGTGATCACGGTCGACATGGCCTTCCGCATCAACGCCTATGGCGACTATGGCGTGGCCAATGCGCTCGGCATCATCTCGCTGGTGCTGACGGGCGCCGTCGCCTGGTTCTATCTTCGCCAGACAATGCGGGAGGCGGCCCGATGAGCCTCATCGCCGCCGAAGCCGATTTCCGGCGGGTCGGTTTTTTCGACTGGCGCTGGCTCCCCCGCGCGCTCGGCCTCGGCGTGCTCGCCTTCATCATTTTCGGCCCGCTCGTCAATCTGCTCCTGTGGACGGTTGCCGAGCGCTGGTATTTCCCGCATGCCCTGCCGCTGCAATATGGGTTTTCCTATTGGGGTCGCGTCTTCGCGCCGCGCGCCGAGGCCATGAGTTCGCTGTTCACCAGCCTGTCGATCGGCTGCCTCGTGGTGGCGCTTTCGCTCCTTCTCGCCATTCCCGCCGGCTATGCGCTGGCGCGTCTGAAACTTCCCTTTCGCAGCGTCATTCTCCTGGCGCTGCTCCTGCCGAACGCTTTTCCGAACCTGCCCATCTATGTGAACATCGCGCGGCTTTTCTACCAGATCGGCCTGAACGGCACGGTGCTCGGCGTCGTCCTCGTCCATACCACGCACGGTCTGGTCTATGCTGTATGGATTGCGACCGCCGCCTTTTCCGCCATCGAGCCGGAACTGGAAGAGGCGGCGCGCTCTGCCGGCGCCAGCGCCGTGCGTGCCTTCTTTGACGTCATGCTGCCGCTCGCAGCGCCCGGCCTGATGGCGAGCGCCATTTTTGTCTTTCTGGAGTCGCTCGACGAATTCACTGGAACCTTCTTCGTCGGCGCGCCCGACGTGACCACCCTGCCATTGCTGCTCTATACGGCAGGCGCGGGTGGCAACTATCAGATTGCGTCGATCACCGCGCTCATCCTTCTCATCCCCTCGATTGCGTTCATGTTCGTGGTGGAACGTTTCCTGCGCGCCGACGTGCTGTCGAAAGTGGGCCAATGACCGACACGAAATCCTCTGTTCATTCTGTCTGGCTCATGCCCGTGATTGAGGATTTGGTCATGCTGACCGGCATCGTCGATGGTCTGGCCGAGGAGTTCGGGGCGCCGCGGTTCGAGCCGCACCTGACGCTTGTCGAGGATATGGAGCGCCCCGCGGAGGAACTCGCTCCGCTTGTGGCCGAAGTGGCCGCGGGCGTGCCCGCCTTTTCCGCGCCGATCAGCGAAATCGGCATGAGCGATCTCTTTTTCCGCTCCTTCTATGCCCGTTTCGAAGCGAAAGGTCCTCTTCTGAAACTCAAGAAACGCGCTATCGACAAAATCGCGGCATCGCCGATCGGGGATTTCATGCCGCACATCTCGTTGACTTATGGCCTGAACGATAGCTCGGAGAAGGCGGAAGCATCCGTGCGGATCACGCAATTCCTTCGGGGGCGGCCTATTCACTTCTCCGCTATCGCGGTGGTTTCCTCCGGCAAGGAAATTCCGATTTCGGATTGGAAGGTCGTGGAGAAGGTCCGTTTGGGCTGAGATATTGGCGTTGCGGCAAGCCTATGCTGTAAAAGGCGCGTTGCAACGGTCAGAGCAATTCCAGCAAAAGTGCGCAGCGGTTTTGCGTCCGGGATTGCGTAAAAACAAGGAGATAGAGCGTTTCCGTTATTCGAAGAAAACGGAAACGCTCTAGCGATCATGAAACGCCCCGAACCCGGCAGCCGCTCCGCTTACAAAACCTTCCGCCTGCTCACCACGCGCTTTCTCGACAACGACATCTATGGCCACATGAACAATGTGGTCCATTATTCCCTCTTCGATACGGCGGTTAATGGCTGGCTGATCGAGATGGGCGTGCTCGACATGTTGCGGGGAGAACAGATCGGCCTCGTGGTCGAGACCGGCTGCCGCTATTTCAGCGAGATGGCTTTTCCCGACAAGGTGACGGCCGGATTGCGGGTCAGTTTGCTCGGGAATTCCTCCGTCCGCTATGAAGTCGGCCTGTTCCGGAACGACTCAGAGATCGCTGCGGCCGAAGGCTTTTTCGTCCATGTCTATGTCGATAGCGAAACGAGGCGGCCGATGCCGCTCGCGCCGGCTTTGCGGTCGGCGCTCGAGACCATTCTGGCTTGATCTCAGTCCCCGCGAAATCGGCTATGGCCGGTTGTCTTCCGTCGCTTCCCGGCGCATAGAAGCACAATTGAAAATCCGCTTTGTTCGCTCATGCAGGAGGTTGAGAATGTCTGATGCGACGAATGCCGTGAGAGCCCCGAATCTGCTTGTGGACGCACTGGGGCTGCCGGCGCGCAATTCCATGATCTGGCGCCTGGCGACGGTGATCGCCGCTTCGCTTCTCCTGACCCTTTCGGCCAAGATCGAGGTGCCGTTCTATCCCGTTCCGCTCTCCCTGCAGACCTTCGCGGTGCTCGGCCTTGGCTTTGTCCTTGGCTCTAGACTGGCTGGATCGGCCGTGCTCCTTTACTTGATAGAAGGCGCGGCAGGGCTTCCGGTCTTCGCCGGCACGCCGGAAAAGGGCATCGGCCTTGCCTATCTCATGGGACCGACGGGGGGCTATCTCGTCGGATTTCTCTTCGCGGCCGTCCTCTGTGGCCTGCTCGCGGAAAGAGGCTGGGGCAAGAGCGTCATTTCCACCTTGTCCGGCATGGTGATGGGCAATATCGTCATCTATGCGCTCGGCCTTTTCTGGCTCGGAACTTTGCTTGGTTGGGACAAGCCCATTCTCCATTGGGGCCTTTATCCCTTCCTGCTCGGCGATGCGCTGAAGATCGCTCTGGCCACCGCGCTTCTTCCCGCTGCATGGAAATTTGCCGCTCGCAGATAACGCCAGTCATCCTCGCAGAACGCATTGCGACCCCGCCTTGCCGTCGTCTCGGCAAGGCGGGGTTGTTTCATCTATGATGCCGGCTGCGCCACCAGCTTCCGGTAAAGGTGCCAGGTTGCGTGGCCGAGGATCGGAATGACGACGGCCAGCCCGGCAAAGAGCGGGATCGACCCAATCGCAAGCCCCACCGCCACGATGAGGCCCCAAAGCGCCATCGGGCCCGGATTGGCTATGGTCGCCCGGGCGGAACTCGTCACGGCCTCATAGGCGCCGACATCCCGGTCGAGCAGCAGCGGAAACGCGATCACCGTCGTCGAAAGCACGATCACCGCGAAAACGAAGCCAATCAGATTGCCGAGGACGATCAGCGTCCAGCCGCGGCCTGTCGTGAAGATATCGTGGAAGAACGTCGCCATCGGCGGTACGGGGCCGGTGCCGAACAGGGCTTCGTAAAGCCCTTTCGCCGCCAGCAGCCAGGCGATGAACAGGATGAGCAGCAATATGCCGACCGCGGCGATCGCGGGGATAGCCGGCGAATTGCGCACGTCGAGGGCATGCCACCAGGACGAATCGAGGCCGGCTTCTCGGCGCCGGCTGATCTCATAGAGGCCCAGCGCGGCAATCGGCCCAACGAGGGCAAAGCCGGACATCAGCGGAAAAAGCATCGGCAATGCGTTGTTCCCCGATGTCCATGCCGCCAGAACGACGCCGACGAGTGGATAGATCAGTACGAGAAACGCATAATGCGACGGCTTCGCGCGGAAATCGTCGAGTCCTGCCCGAAGCGCGTCCATGATGTCCGAAACGCCGATTTTGCGGATGGTAGGATGAAGAAGCGTTTCGCCGGCGCCGGCGATCACATGAAAACCTGCCATGGCCAATCCTCCTGACCGGTTGGATGGCCGCGCCGCACGCTTCCGCTGGACGGTCACGTCTGACGCGACCCGGCTGCGGATCATACAGGAAATGAATGATTTTGTCCCCCCGAGGTCACGCCTGCTCTCACCGGTGTGCCGCGCTGACGATTGTCATCTGGCGCGAATGCTCATTGTCTTGGCAATTGCTCTTCACCAAATTCTTTGCCACACTGTTTCCCATACGCGGAGTAGCCGCCAGCGGGACCGGCGGATTGCTCATTCAGAGGCAAAGAAGCGAAGGACGGGCGGCGGAATGGCGCCACGGCAGGACATCGCGAATTCGAGACTGGACGACGCGGCCCGCGCCGGCTGGCTCTATTATGTCGCCGGCAACACGCAGGATCAGATCGCGGCCAAGCTTGGCGTTTCGCGCCAGACGGCGCAGCGGCTGGTCTCGCTCGCCGTGTCTGAGGGGCTCGTGCGGGTACGTGTCGATCATCCGATCGCCAATTGCCTGGATTTGGCGGAGCGGTTGCGGGCGCGCTTCGCCTTCGATCTTGCCGAAGTGGTGCCGAGCGATCCCGATTCGATGTCGACGACGATCGGCGTGGCCGAAGCGGCCGCCGCGGAGATCGAGAAGCGGCTTTCCGCGCCGGAGCCGATCGTCATGGCGCTCGGCACCGGCCGCACGCTGAAGGCCGCGATCGAGCGCCTGCCGCGCATGGAATGCCCGCAGCACAAGCTCGTGTCGCTGACCGGCAATATCTCGCCGGACGGCTCCGCCGCCTTCTACAACGTCATCTTCACCATGGCCGACACGGTGAAAGCACGCAGTTTTCCGATGCCGCTGCCCGTCATCGCCTCCTCGCCCGAGGAGCGCGCCATGCTGCATAACCAGCCGATGATAAGGACGACCCTGGAACTCGCGGCCGAGGCGGATGTCACTTTCGTCGGTATCGGCGATCTCGGTCCAAGGGCGCCTCTTTACGAGGATGGTTTCATTACCGAGGCGGAATTGAAAGCGCTGCAGAAGGCCGGAGCGGTCGCTGAAATGGTTGGCTGGGCCTTCGACAGGGAAGGCCGCCTGATCGAGGGGATCACCAATGAGCGGGTGGCGAGTGCGCCGATCCCGTCGCGCGAGAACTCGCTGGTCGTGGCCTTGGCGATGGGCGAGAAGAAGCTTCCCGGCATCCTGGCTGCCTCGACCCGCCGATTGGTCAATGGCCTCATCACCGACGAACGGACGGCTGCCGGCCTGCTTGCCGCGAATTGACGGCTCGCCGTCCGACAAGAAAATTGAGCTTCAAACTGGGCGCGACTCCCCCCTTGCACCGGCCGTCCGCCAGTAGGCGGGCGATGGGCTCGCAGGGTTTTCCCGCGCTCTGCTGCAATGCAGCGACGAATCTGTCTTGACTTCTTCGTTCGAGACAGTGAATAATTGCTCACACAAAAAGCAATTGCTCATACACTTGCTGGGAGGATGCTTCATGAAACTGAAAACACTCATTCTCGGCGCTTGCTCGGTTTTCGCACTGGCAAGCCTCGCCAATGCCGAGACGCTGACCATCGCCACCGTCAACAATGGCGACATGGTCCGCATGCAGAAGCTGACAGGCGATTTCACCAAGAAGAATCCTGGCATCGAGGTGAAATGGGTGACGCTGGAAGAGAACATCCTGCGTCAGCGCGTCACGACCGATATCGCCACGCATGGCGGGCAGTATGACATCATGACCATCGGCAATTACGAGGTGCCGATCTGGGCGAAGCAGAAATGGCTCCTTCCGCTCGACAATCTCGGTCAGGATTTCGACGAAAGCGATCTTCTGCCCGCGATCCGCAATTCGCTTTCCTATGACGGCAAGCTCTACGCCTCGCCCTTTTATGGCGAGAGCGCGATGACCATGTACAGGACTGATCTTTTCAAGAAGGCCGGCTTGACCATGCCGGAGAGCCCGACTTGGGAATTCATCAAGCAGGCAGCCGACAAGATCACCGACAAGAAGGCTGGAATTTACGGGATCTGCCTGCGTGGCAAGGCCGGCTGGGGCGAGAATATGGCCTTCCTCACCGCACTCGCCAATTCCTGGGGCGCCCGCTGGTTCGACATGAAATGGCAGCCCCAATTCGATTCCAAGGAGTGGAAAGGGGCGGCGAAATTCTACGTCGATCTCCTCAGGAAAGACGGCCCTCCTGGAGCCTCTTCCAACGGCTTCAACGAGAATCTGGCGCTCTTCCAAGCCGGCAAGTGCGGCATGTGGATGGACGCGACCGTGGCAGCTTCCTTCATCTCCGACCCGAAGCAGTCCAAGGTCGCGAACGAGGTTGGCTATGCGCTTTTCCCGACGCATGGCGATCTGAAAAATCATGGCAACTGGCTGTGGTCATGGAGTCTGGCCGTCCCGGCGGGCACCAAGAATGCCGACGCCGCCAAGAAATTCATAAACTGGGCGACCAACAAGGATTACGAGAAACTGGTGGCCAGCAAGGATGGTTGGGCAGCCGTTCCGCCCGGCACGCGCACCTCTCTTTATGAGAATCCCGACTACCAGAAAGCCGCGCCTTTCGCCGCGATCACGCTGAAGGCCATGCAGGCGGCCGATACGCAGCATCCTTCCGTCCAGAAGGTGCCCTACACGGGGGGGCAATTCGTCTCCATTCCGGAGTTCCAGGGCATCGGCACCGCAGTTGGCCAGCAATTCGAGGGCGCCGTGGCGGGGCGGGAAACGGTCGATCAGGCGCTGTCCAGATCGCAGCAGATCACCAAGCGCGAAATGACGAAGGCGGGATATATAAAATAATCCTCCGCGCTCGAGGCTGCGACACACAAGGCCCGTCGCAGCCTCGCTTTTTATCCCCGGATCGGAAGCATCGAACTGCCCTCGGCCTGCTTCCGGATCCGACGCCTGTATCGCATACGACGAAAGCCCTCGCCGGCTCGGCGTCGCGCGCGAGCACGCTTCCCACAGTCAAGGGAAGTAATGTCGAGGGAAGGAAAATCGCAACGTAAGAGGTGAACCTCATGGCTACGCTGCACACGCGGGCAAGCGCCCGGCTGATGATGTCTCCGGCGGTTATCCTGCTTCTGATCTGGATGATCGTTCCGCTCGTCCTGACGATCTACTACTCCTTCCTCGACTATAATCTGCTGACGCCCGGAGCACACAACTTCATCGGCTTCACCAATTACCGGTTTTTCCTGACCGACCCGACCTTCCTTATCTCCATCTGGAACACCCTCCTGCTGGTCCTGGGTGTGCTTCTTATCACCATCATCGGCGGGATTGCGCTGGCGCTGCTGATCGACCAGCCGATGCACGGCCAGGGCATCGTGCGTATCCTGGTAATCGCGCCTTTCTTCGTCATGCCGACGGTTTCCGCCCTGGTGTGGAAGAACATGTTCATGAATCCGGTGAACGGCCTTTTCGCCTGGCTCGCCCATCTGTTCGGCCTTCAGCCGATCGACTGGCTGGCTCAGGTGCCACTGCTCTCGATCATCATCATCGTTGCCTGGGGCTGGTTGCCCTTTGCGACCCTCATCATCCTGACGGCGCTGCAATCGCTGGACGAAGAACAGAAGGAAGCGGCCGAAATGGACGGCGCGGGCATCGTCTCGCAATTCATCTACATCACCCTGCCGCATCTGGCGCGCGCCATCACCGTCGTCATTCTGATCGAGACGATCTTCCTGCTTTCGATTTTTGCCGAGATCCTCGTGACGACCAATGGCGGACCGGGCACGGCGACCACCAACCTGACCTATCTGGTCTATTCCCAGGCGCTTCTGCAATTCGATGTCGGCGGCGCATCGGCCGGCGGTATCGTCGCCGTCATCCTGGCGAATATCGTCGCTCTCTTCCTTCTCCGCGTCGTCGGCAAGAATTTGGAGGCATGACCAATGGCACGCATGGCTAGCAGAAGGCGCAAGCTCACCTTTACCGTGATCGCCTGGATCATCGCGCTCCTGATTTTCTTCCCGATCCTCTGGACGATCCTGACCAGTTTCAAGACGGAAGGCGACGCCGTCGCCGTGCCGCCGCATTTCCTCTTCTTCCACTGGACGACGGAGAATTATACCGAGGTCTGGAGCCGGTCGAGCTATCTCCTCCATTTCTGGAATTCCGTCGTTATCTCGATCGGTTCCACCATCATCGGCCTCATCATCGCCATTCCCGCCGCGTGGGCGATGGCTTTTTCGCCGACCAAGCGGACCAAGGACGTACTGATGTGGATGCTGTCGACGAAGATGATGCCGGCTGTCGGCGTGCTCGTCCCGATCTACCTGATCTTCAAGAACACCGGCCTGCTCGACACGCGCACCGGCCTTGTCATCATCATGACGCTGATCAACCTGCCGATCATCGTCTGGATGCTGTTCACCTATTTCAAGGAGATCCCGAACGACATCCTCGAAGCGGCGCGGATGGATGGGGCGACGCTCGGTAAGGAAATTCTCTACATCCTGACCCCGATGGCGGTACCCGGCATCGCCTCGACGCTCCTGCTCAATATCATCCTGGCGTGGAACGAGGCGTTCTGGACGCTGAACCTGACCGCCTCCAATGCCGGTCCGCTGACGGCGTTCATCGCCTCCTTTTCGGCACCGGAAGGGCTGTTCTACGCGAAATTGTCGGCGGCATCGACCATGGCGATCGCGCCCATTCTCGTCATGGGCTGGTTCTCGCAAAAACAGCTTGTCCGCGGCCTGACGTTCGGTGCGGTGAAATAGGAGGTCCAAATGGGCAGTATCGTACTGAAGAACGTCTCGAAGGTCTTTGGCGGGCATCAGGTCATCCCTGGCATCGACCTTTCCATCGATGAGGGCGAATTCGTCGTCTTCGTCGGCCCATCGGGTTGCGGCAAGTCGACTCTTCTCAGGCTGATCGCCGGGTTGGAAGACGTCAGCGGCGGCGAAATCCTGATCGATGGGAGGAACGCCACGGAACTGCCCCCTGCCAGGCGTGGGCTGGCGATGGTGTTCCAGTCCTACGCGCTCTACCCCCACATGACGGTTCGCAACAATATCGGCTTTCCGCTGAAGATGGCCGGCGAGAGCAAGGAGACGATCGACAAGAAGGTCGGGGAGGCGGCGCGAGTTCTCAACCTGACCAACTATCTCGACCGCCGCCCCGGCCAGCTTTCGGGCGGCCAGCGCCAGCGCGTCGCCATCGGCCGAGCCATCGTGCGCCAGCCGAGCGCCTTTCTCTTCGATGAGCCCTTGTCCAATCTCGATGCCGCGCTCCGCGGAACGATGCGGATCGAGATCAGCGAACTGCACCAGCAACTCAAAACGACGATGGTCTATGTCACGCATGACCAGGTCGAGGCGATGACCATGGCCGACAAGATCGTCGTGCTCAATATCGGCAGGATCGAGCAGGTCGGCTCACCGCTCGATCTCTACCGCAGCCCGCAGAACCTCTTCGTCGCGGGTTTTATCGGTTCGCCGCGCATGAATCTCATCACCGGTGAAGAGGCCGCCAAACGGCAGGCGGCGACGATCGGCGTGAGGCCTGAACATGTGGTGCTGTCCAAGTCGAAAGGCGAGTGGAGCGGCACTGTCGGCGTCTCCGAGCATCTCGGGTCCGATACGCTGCTCCATGTCGACGCCGGCAAGCTCGGCCAGATCACGGTCAGGGCCGATGGCGAGTTCCAGGTCAGGCATGGCGAGCGCGTCTACATGACGCCCGATCCGCAGCGCATCCATCGCTTCGATGCGGAGGGGCAGGCCATACGGTGACATCTGTTGGAGGAGGGGTACGACTATCCAGTAACGGAGCAGGGCAATCGCATGTGACAATTTCACCCCCTCCGGCCCTTCGGGCCACCTCCCCCTCGAAGGTGGAGGAAAGCCGCAGCGGCGGCGCTTTTCCCTCACTTGAATGGGGAGGGTACCGAGCGAAGCGAGATGGGTGGGGTATGCTGGCAAGCCATATGCGATTGCCCTGAGCAGCGGAGTAAGGAAATGAGCATCAAGCTGTCGCTTGCCAATCTCGACAAGATTGCCGGCAAAGCCGCGGTCCCGGCCTATCGCCGCGACAGTCTGAGCCCGGGCATCGTCCATTTCGGCGTCGGCAATTTCCACCGCGCCCATCAGGCCGTCTATCTTGATGACCTCTTCAATACCGGTCGCGGCCATGATTGGGCGCTGATCGGCGCCGGCGTGCTTCCCTCCGACGAGGTCATGCGCGAAAAATTGGAGGCTCAGGACTGGCTGACGACCGTCGTGGAGCAGGACAATGCCCGATCGGCCGCGCGCGTCACAGGCGCGATGATCGGATTTCTTTCACCCTCGGACAAGACGGCGATCATCCGGCAACTGGCCGACCCGGCGATCCGCATCGTCTCGATGACGATCACGGAAGGCGGCTATTTCGTCAATCCGGCAACGGGCGTCTTCGATCCTGCCCATCCGGAAATCGTCCATGACGGCAAGAACCTGAATAATCCGAAAACCGTCTTCGGCCTCATCGTCGCCGGCCTGAAAGCCCGCCGTGCGGCGGGCATCGTGCCCTTCACCGTCATGTCCTGCGACAATCTTCCCGGCAATGGAGAGGTCGCGCGCGATGCTGTCGCCGGGCTTGCCGATCTTGCCGACAAGGAGCTTGGCAAGTGGATTCGCGAGAATGTCGCTTTTCCGAGCGCCATGGTCGACCGCATCACGCCGGCGACCGGCGAGCGCGAGTTGAAGATGGTATCCGAAGAGTTCGGCATCGACGACAATTTCCCCGTCTTCTGCGAAGAGTTCAGGCAGTGGGTGCTGGAGGATCATTTCAGCGCCGGCCGGCCGGCTTTCGAGACGGTGGGCGTCACTATGACCAGGGATGTCGAGCCCTATGAGCGGATGAAGATCCGCATCCTGAACGGCGGCCATGCCATCATCGCCTATCCAGCCGGGCTGATGGATATCCATTTCGTCCACGAGGCGATGCAGGCGCCATTGATCGTCGATTTCCTGGAAAAGGTCGAGACGGAGGAGATCATCCCGATCGTTCCGCCGGTTCCGGATACGGACCTCAAGGACTATTTCGCCAGGATCAAGCATCGCTTCGCCAATCCGAAGATCGGCGATACCGTGCGCCGGCTTTGTCTCGACGGCTCGAACCGGCAGCCGAAATTCATCCTGCCATCCACCGCCGACAGGTTGAGAAAGGGCCTGCCTGTGACCGGACTGGCGCTCGAATCGGCGCTCTGGTGCCGTTACTGCTATGGCGTGACGGACAGCGGCCAGGAAATCGCGCCCAACGACCCGAACTGGGATCGCTTGCAACTCCATGCACGTAAAGCGAAGGACGACCCGATGGCTTTCCTCGCGATGGATGACATTTTCGGCGAAGTCGGCCATTCCGAGACGTTCCGTGCGGCTTTCACCCATTCGCTGAAGACGCTATGGGAGATCGGCACGAAGGAGACGCTGACGCGCTACCTTTCCGGCACGCTGTGATTCTCCCCCTCTTGATCCCGGAGAGTGGCGGCTCGGGAGATTGAAAGGAGAGGCTGATGGATCTCGGATTGAAGGGCAAGGTCGCCGTCATCACCGGCGCGAGTGTCGGCATAGGCCTCGGCGTCGCGGAAGCCTTCGCGCGCGAGGGGGCCGCTGTGGTCATGGCGGCGCGGCAGGAGGAGCGGCTCGCGGCCGAAGCCCGACGCATCGCCGGGACATTCGGCGTCCACGCGCTGCCGGTCGCCTGTGATGTCGCGACCGTGGAAGGGACGGACCGGCTGGCGCAAGCGGTGCACAGCACTTTCGGCGGCGCCGACATCCTCGTCAACAATGCCGGCACCGGCTCCAACGAGACGATCATGGAGGCGCCGGACGAGAAATGGCAGGCCTATTGGGAGTTGCACGTCATGGCCGCCGTCCGCCTGGCGCGCGCTTTCGTGCCGATGATGCGCGAGCGCGGCGGCGGCGCCATCCTGCACAATGCATCGATCTGCGCCGTGCAGCCGCTCTGGTACGAGCCGATCTATAACGTCACAAAGGCGGCGCTCCTGATGTTCTCGAAGAACCTCGCCAATGAGGTGATCAAGGACAATATCCGCGTCAACACCGTCAATCCGGGCCTGATCCTGACGCCGGACTGGATCAAGACGGCGACACAACTGACCGCTGAAAATGGCGGCGACTGGGAGGGCTATCTGCAACAGGTCGCCGACGAGCATGCGCCGATCAAGCGCTTCGGCACGGTTGCCGAACTCGCCGATTTCTTCGTCTTCCTCTGCTCCGACCGCGCCAGCTACAGTGTCGGCGCGACCTACCACGTCGACGGTGGCATGCTGAGGACGGTATGAGGGAACTGGAGGACTCGGAAAGGCACGACAACTTGAAGCTGCCCGATCTTATTATCTTCGATTGCGACGGTGTGCTGGTTGATAGCGAGCCGATCTCGATCGCCGTCCTGCTCGACGTAATGGCGAGTGCCGGCCATGTCATGGATGAGAAGACCGCCTACAAGCTCTTTCTGGGGCGCTCGATGGCGACGACGATCGAGCTTCTGCGCGACGATTTCGGCTTTGTCGTCACCTCGGCTCATCTCGAGCAGGCGCGGGCCGCCCTCAACGATCGTTTCCGCCGCGAACTGAAGCCGATACCGGGCGTCAAAACGGCGCTCGGCAAGCTTCCAGGACCGCGCTGCATCGCCTCGTCCAGCAAGCCCGAGCGCATCCGCCTGTCGCTTTCCGTCACCGACCTATTGGACCAATTCGAGCCGCACATATACAGTGCCTCCATGGTCGAAAGAGGCAAGCCCGCCCCCGATCTGTTCCTCTATGCCGCGCGCGACATGGGCGCCGAACCCGAGGGTTGCCTCGTGATCGAGGACAGCCCGGCTGGCGTCGAGGCGGCCAAGGCGGCGGGTATGCGGGTCTTCGGCTTCACCGGCGGTTCCCACGCGCTTGCCGGCGGGTTGACTGCGGCGCTGGCGCTCCTGGAGCCCGACGCCGTTTTTGAAGATATGCTTCTTCTGCCGTCCCTTGTGACCGCTCTCGGCGAGAGCCATTGATGACGCCTCTCGTCTGTGCGGTCGATGTCGGCACAGGCAGCGCCCGGGCGGGTATTCTCGACAGGCGAGGGAAACTCATCGCCCGCGCAACGCATCCGATCCTCATCAATCGGCCGAAACGGAATTTCGCCGAGCACGATTCCGAAGACATCTGGCGGGCTGTTTGCACCGCCGTGCGGGAGGCATGCCGAACAGCGGCCATTGACGGAAGGGATGTTCGCGGCATCGGCTTCGACGCCACCTGCTCGCTCGTCGTCCGCAACAGGGAAGGCGCGCCACTGCCGCTTTCGCCCGGCGGCGAAAATTACTGGGACACGATAGCCTGGTTCGATCATCGGGCGCTCGCCGAGGCCGACGAATGCACCCGGTCCGGCCATGCCGTGCTCTATACAACCGGCGGCGTGATGTCGCCGGAAATGCAGGTGCCGAAGCTCATCTGGCTGAAGCGCAACCTGCCGCATCTTTGGAAAAACGCCGGCTATTTCTTCGATCTGACGGATTTCCTGTCGTGGAAGGCGTCCGGTTCGCTGGCGCGGTCGCAATGCACGCTCGCCTGCAAATGGACCTATCTCGCCCATGAGGATGGCTGGCGGCAGGACTTTTTCGCTCGAATGGGTGTTCCGGACCTCATCGATTGCGGCCGGCTGCCGCTTCATGCAAGCCCGCCCGGCAGTTTTGTCGGGAGGCTTCTGCCCGAGGCGGCGCAGGCTCTCGGGCTGTCGCGGGAATGCCGCGTCGGTGCCGGGCTGATCGACGCCTATGCCGGCATGCTCGGCACATTGGGCGATCTCGCCGGGGACGGCGAGGCGGAACGCTCCCTCGCACTGGTCGGGGGAACCTCGAGCTGCCTCATGGCGATGACGCGCGAGCCGCGCCGCTTTCCCGGCGTATGGGGACCATATTTCGGCGCGGTCCTGCCCGGACTATGGGTGAGCGAGGGCGGCCAGTCGGCGACGGGCGCACTTCTCGACCATGTCGTCCGCTGGCACGGCGCCGGAGGCGAGCCTGACAGAACGATGCATGAGCGGATCGCCGGGCGCATCCGGGCATTGCGGTCCGAGGAGGGAGAGGGTTTCGCCAGCCGCCTCCATATTCTGCCCGATTTCCATGGCAATCGCTCGCCGCTTGCCGATCCACATGCGCTCGGAGTCGTTAGCGGCCTGCCGCTCGATTCCTCTTTCGATAGCCTTTGCCGCCTTTACTGGCGCGCCGCGGTCGCTATCGCGCTCGGCATCCGCCATATCCTCGATGTCCAGAACGAAAGAGGCTATGCGGCCGATACGCTTCACGTCGCGGGCGGACATGCCAGGAACCCGCTGCTGATGGAACTTTATGCCGACGCGACGGGCTGCACCGTGGTAGAGCCCACGGTTGAAGACGCGACATTGCTCGGGACCGGCATGGTGGCGGCGACGGCGGCCGGGCTTTACCCCGATCTTGCTTCCGCCGCGGCCGGCATGGGACAAAGGGGTCGGGAACTGAGGCCCGATCCGCAAAAGCGGCCGGCCTTCGATCGAGATTACCGCATCTTCCTTGAGATGCAGCGCCAGCGGCAGGCGCTCGACCGAATGGAATGAGACAGGTTCACGCCAGCACGACGCCGACTTGCCTCATCTTCTCCGTCATCGTTGCCAGCGAGCCGCCGAGATCGATGGCGCGGCAGGCGTCCATGACGACGGTCGCGGCAAAGCCCGAGCGCCGCGCGTCGAGCGCGGAATAGGCGACGCAATAATCCGTCGCCAGGCCGGCGAATGTCAGCCGGTCGATGCCGCGTTCCTTGAGATAGCCGGCAAGACCCGTCGGCGTTTCGTGGTCGTTCTCGAAGAAGGCGGAATACGAGTCGATCGCCGGGCGGAATCCCTTGCGGATGACGAGTTCGGCCTTCGTCCAGTCGAGACCGGGATGGAACGCGGCGCCTTCTGTTCCCTGCACGCAATGGTCGGGCCAGAGCACCTGTTCGCCATAGGGCATCGCGACCGTCCCGAACGGGTCCTTGCGCGGATGCGTCGAGGCGAAGCTCGAATGCCCCGCCGGGTGCCAGTCCTGTGTCAGGATGACATGCTCGAAGCGGGCGATGAGGGCGTTGATTGGGGCAACCACCTGATCGCCCTCCGCGACCGCTAGCGCTCCGCCGGGACAGAAATCGTTCTGCACGTCGATGACGATCAACGCCTCGCCTGCCATGCCGTTCTCCATCCGCACCGATAATCGAAACGAGCCTGACCGCAAAACGATCCTTTGACAAGTTCCAGCCAGTGTATATCATTTGCATACGAATGAATTTGACCGCGATCTTCACCGGGGATCGTGGCGCGAGGGCGGACGCATGACACGCTACGCAAAACCCGCCGATCTCGATGAAGCGCTGGCGCTGCTCGCTTCCGATCGGTGGAAGGTGCTGGCCGGCGGCACGGATTTTTATCCGGCGCTGGGCGCTCGGCCGTTGCGGGAAAACGTCCTCGACATCAACGGCCTCTCGGCGCTGCGCGGCATCTCGACAACCGACGGCCACGTCGTCATCGGCGCGCGCACCAGCTGGAGCGACGTTATCCGGCACGATTTGCCGCATGCCTTCGATTGCCTCAAGGAAGCGGCGCGGGAGGTCGGCTCGGTCCAGATCCAGAACACCGGCACGGTCGCCGGCAATCTCTGCAACGCCTCGCCCGCAGCCGACGGGGTTCCGGCGCTGATGGCGCTCGACGCGGAAGTGGAGCTGCGCTCGGCCGCAGGCGCGCGCCATCTGCCGCTTTCCGAATTCATCCTCGGCAACCGCAAGACCGCGCTTCGGCCGGACGAGTTGATGACGGCGATCCGTGTGCCGTTGGCCTCGACCGCCGGCCGTTCGGCTTTCGTCAAGCTCGGCGCGCGCCGCTATCTCGTCATTTCCATCGCCATGGCGGCGGCCCGGATCGTGCTCGATCGCGAAGGGCGGATTGCGGAAGCGGCGCTGGCGATCGGCTCTTGCTCGGCGGTGGCCAAACGCCTGCCGGCGCTGGAAGCGGCCCTTGCCGGGCAAAGGATCGATGGTGAGTTCGTTAAAAAGATAGAGCCCGGCCAACTTTCCAGCCTCACCCCGATCGACGATGTTCGCGGCTCCGCCGAATACAGGCTGGCGGCGGCGCGCGAGATTCTGGCGCGGGCCATCCGCAGGGCTGCCAGCGGAGATCGACCTGAAGGCCTGTCGGAAGGGAGGGCTGCCGCATGAATCCGGAGCGCGCCGAAATCGCTTTCGAGGTGAACGGCAGGCCCGTTGTCGTCGCTGTCCCTCCGGTCGAGCGTCTTTCGGCCGTGCTGCGCGATGCACTTCGTCTGACCGGCACCAAAATCGGCTGCGACGCCGGCGATTGCGGCGCCTGCACGGTCATCGTCGACGGCGAGCCCGTCTGCGCCTGCCTTGTCTCGGCGGCATCGGTGGAAGGGCATTCCGTCCGCACGGTCGAGGGGCTGGCGAACGGCAGGCTTTCCGATCTGCAGGCCGCCTTCCTGAAACACGGCGCGGCGCAATGCGGCATCTGCACGCCGGGATTTCTTGTCGCCGCGACGGCGCTTCTGGAGCAGAATTCCTATCCTACCGAAGCAGAAGTGATGGATGCGCTGGGCGGCGTTCTCTGCCGCTGCACCGGCTACCGCAAGATCATTGCGGCGGTGATGGATGTGGCTGGCGAACGAATGTCAGGCAGCGTTGCCCCTCATCCGCCTGCCGGCACCTTCTCCCCGCAAGCGGGGAGAAGGGGATTGGCTGCGACACTGACGCCTCCCTCTCCCCGCATGCAGGGTGAGGGGCAGGCCGCCGCCCCCGCCGCAGGCCATGCCGTCGGCGCCTCGCCGGTCCGGCTGGACGGCATCCCCAAGGTTTCCGGCACGGACAAATTCGGCGCCGACGAACGGCCGGCGGACGCGCTTTCCGTCCTCGTCATCCGCTCGCCGCATTGGCACGCCTCTTTCGGCTTCGGCGATCTCGGTGCTTTCGTGGCCGCGCATCCCGGCGTGGTCGCCGTCTATACGGCCGCCGACATCCCCGGAACAAACCGCTTCGGCGTCATCGCGCCCTTTGCCGACCAGCCGGCGCTTGCCGAACGCGCGGCGCGTTTCCGCGGCGAGGCCGTGGCATTGATTGCCGGCGAGAGGGACGCAATCGCAGCGATCGATCCGGCGGATTTTCCGGTGACGTGGCGCGTGTTGTCGCACACCCTGTCGCCCGCCGAGGCGCGGGCGGAAGGCTGCGAACGTATTCATCAGGAGCGTGCCGGCAATATCCTCACACAGGGTTTTGTCGAATGCGGCGATCCGGAAGCCGCCTTTGCTAATGCTGCGGTCACGGCCGAGCGCACGATCGAGACATCCTATGTCGAGCACGCCTATATCGAGCCCGAAGCAGGCTATGCCTTCATGGATGGCGACACGCTCGTCATCAAGGCCTGCACGCAGGCGCCCTATATGGACCGCAACGACACAGCGATCGTGCTCGGCCTGCCGCCGGAAAAGGTGCGCATTATAGCGACCGCGACGGGCGGCGGCTTCGGCTCCAAGCTCGACGTGTCGCTGCAGCCGCTGATCGGCCTCGTGGCGCTCAAGACCGGGCGGCCGGCCTATCTCGCCTATACGCGCACCGAATCCATGATTTCGACGACCAAGCGCCATCCAGCCCATATGAAGGCGCGGATCGGTGCGGATGCCGAGGGCCGCGTCACCGGCATGCTCTTCGACGCGGATTTCAATACCGGCGCCTATGCAAGCTGGGGGCCGACGGTGGCGAACCGCGTGCCCGTGCACGCCTCCGGCCCCTATGTGACGCCGAACTATCGCGCCGTCGGTCGCGCCGTCCACACCAACGGGCCGATCGCAGGGGCTTTTCGCGGCTTCGGCGTGCCGCAGGCGACCATCATGCAGGAATGTCTCTATGACGACCTCGCCGAAAAGCTCGGCATGGACCGGCTGGAGTTCCGTCTGAAAAACGCCTTCCGTAGGGGTGACAGGACCACCACCGGGCAGGTCATGGAGGCGCCCGGCATCGTCGAATGCCTGGAGGCGCTGAAACCCCATTGGGCGCGCGCGCTTGCCGACGCGGAGGAATTCAATGCAAGCCATGAAGATGTGAAGCGCGGCGTCGGCGTCGCTTCCTGTTGGTATGGCTGCGGCAACACCTCGCTGCCCAATCCGTCGACGATGAAGATCGGCATTGCGCCTTCGGGCACAGTCGTCCTCTTCCAGGGCGCGGTCGATATCGGACAGGGCGCGAACACGGTGGTGGCGCAGATCGCCGCCGACGCGCTCGGCCTGCCGCTCGCCGCCTTCCGCCTGCTCGGCCCCGATACGGCGGTGACGCCCGACGCCGGCAAGACATCGGCCTCGCGCCAGACCTTCATTTCCGGCAAGGCGACGGAGCGCGCGGCGCGAAGCCTGCGCGAGAAAATCCTCCGCTTCGCCAATGTCTCGACCGAAGCGGAGCTCGAATTAAATGAGGGAACGCTGAGGGTGCGCGAGGGCGACGCGGTGCGCCATCTCGATCTCAGGGGTCTTCCGGCCGATGCCGACAATCTGGTTTTCGAGGCGACGGAAAGCTACGATCCGCCGACCGCTCCGCTAGACGAGAATGGCCAGGGCAAGCCCTATGCGCTGTACGGCTTCGGCGCGCAGATCGCCGAGCTTGAGGTGGACATGAAGCTCGGCACGGTGAAGGTCGTGAAGATCACAGCGGCGCATGATGTCGGCCGCGCCGTCAACCCGCTCCTCGTCGAAGGCCAGATCGAGGGCGGCATCGCGCAGGGGCTCGGCATGGCGCTGATGGAGGAATATGTGCCGGGCCGCACCGAAAATCTGCACGACTATCTCATCCCGACCATCGGCGACATGCCGCCGGTGGAATCGATCCTCGTCGAGGTGCCCGATCCGGAAGGCCCGTTCGGCGCCAAGGGATTGGGCGAGCATGTGCTGATCCCGACCGCCGCCGCCATATTGAACGCCATCCATCATGCTGCCGGCGTCCGCATCACCAAGGTGCCGGCGACGCCGACGCGGGTGCTGAAGGCGATCGGGGAGGCGAAGCGGTGAGCCGGGCGCGCGCCTTTCCCTCCCCCTTGAGGGGAGGGTCGATCCCCGAAGCGGATCGGGGTGGGGTGCTCGCGGCCGTTCTCAACCTTACTTCGTTCAAAAAGAGGAACGTCACGCCCGTTGGCTGCGACCCCACCCGTCCAATCGCCTCCGGCGATTGTCCACCCTCCCCTCGAGGGGGAGGGAAAGGCGGCGCCCATGAGTGAACTTTCCGAACGTTTCGAAACGCATGATCCGGGCGCCAAGGAGGCGGGCGGCAAGATCCGCTGCGATGCCTGTCCGGTCATGTGCTACATTGCCGAGGGCCGCACCGGCGCTTGCGACCGCTACGGCAATGTCGGCGGCCACATCGTCCGTTCGGATCCGTTGACCATCCTCGAACACTCGGAAGAGACCGGCGGCGCGGTGGTGCCCTTTCTTGCCGAAGGCGAGAAGTGGGATGGCGAACTCGTCAGGGGCCGACGCTTCGTCAGCGCCATCGGCGCCGGCACGACCTATCCCGATTACAAGCCGGCGCCCTTCATCGTCAGCCAGGAGGTCGAAGGCGTCGATCTCGTCACGGTCGTGACGGAAGGCATATTTTCCTATTGCGGCGTCAAGATCAAGATCGACACCGACCGGCATGTCGGCGACGAGACCGCGACGGTGCGGGCGAAGGGGGAGGCGGTCGGCCATGTCACCACCGGCGAATACGGCTCGCAGATGCTGTCGCTCGGCGGCGTCGCGCATCTGACCGGCGGCTCCAAGGCCGAAGGCCGCGCCACCTGCGAAGCGCTTCTCGACCTCTGCAACAAGAAACCGGTCGAACTCACCATCGACGGAGGCACGAGCCTGATCGTCCAGTCCGGCAAGCCGCCGGTCATCGACGGCAAGGTGGAGAACCGCATGCGCGTCGGCTGCGGTTCGGCGACGATCGGCATGTTTGCCTCGCAATGGAAGGACCTCGTCGACGAGGTGGTGGTGGTGGACGATCACATCACCGGCGTCGTTTCCGAGCACCAGGCCGGCAAGGTCATCGGCTGGCAGGAGACAGGGATCAAGATCCTCGGCCGGCGCTCCACCCCCGGCCGCTATTTCAAGGTTTCCGAACCGGGACTCGGCTGGGGCGGCACGCTGATCGCCGATCCGCTCGAAATCCTCGGCGAGTGGAACGCGAAAAAAGGCGCGCGGCCCGGCCTGTCGCTGCTGATGGTCTCGACCACCGGCGAGCAGTTCGCCTATTTCGAGCTGGATGAAAATCTGAAACCGGTCGCAAAGCCCTTCCCCGAAAGGCTCAGGAAATCCGTCGATCTGATCGAGGAGAATTGCGAGCCAGCGCTTTGCACCGTGCTCTTCGTCGGCGGCGCCGGCGGCTCTCTGCGCGCCGGCGTGACGGAAAATCCAGTCCATCTGACGCGCTCCGTGCATGGGCTGAAAACCTATGTCACCTGCGGCGGCGCGCCGGTCTATATCTGGCCGGGCGGCGGCATCACGCTGATGGTGGACGTGGCCCGCATGCCGGAGAACTCCTTCGGCTCCGTGCCGACGCCGGCGCTGGTTGCGCCGATCGAATTCACGCTGAGGCGCGACGATTACGAACGCATCGGCGGCCATGTCGGTTCGATCCGTAGCGTCGAGGATGTCATCGCGAAAGGCGGCGAATATCTCAATCCGCGCCTTGGCCGCGACGTGCCGGGCGGCAATCCCTGGCCGCCGCTCAGGCAGTTGCGTCGCCTGCCGGGTGAGGCATGAACGGGCCGCAAATCTCCTGGCTGCCGGGCAGCAAACGGCTGCACATGAACCACGGGCCGATCGATTTGGTCGTGGAGGCTTTCGGCGCGCCCGACGAGGTCGAAGCCGGCTATCGGCAGGCGGCACGGCGTTTCGAAACGATATTGGACGAACTGGTTGCCGAACTTGGCGCGTTGCGCCGGCCCTCGGAGCGCAAGCCGCGTTCCTTCGTCGGCCCAACCGCGCGGCGCATGGAAGAGGCCGCCTGCCGTTTTGCCGATATTTTCATTACGCCTATGGCGGCAGTGGCCGGTTCGGTGGCGGACGAGATGCTGGCGGCGTTGACGGAAGGCCGGAAGCTTAATCGCGCCTATGTCAATGACGGCGGCGATATCGCCGTCCATCTTGCGCCGGGACAGGCGATGAAGGCGGCGATCGCCGGCACCGGCCATGGCTTTTCCGACCGGCTGCATATCCGCGCCGGGGATCCTGTGCGCGGCATCGCCACGAGCGGCTGGCGCGGTCGCAGCTTCTCGCTCGGCATTGCCGACGCAGTGACGGTGCTGGCGGAGGATGGCGCCACGGCCGATGTCGCCGCGACGTTGATCGCCAATGCCGTCGATCTGCCGGGACATCCGGCGATCAGGCGCGAGCCGGCTTGCGATCTCGCGCCGGACAGCGATCTTCGCGAAAGGCTGGTCACGACGCATGTCGGCCTGCTCGAAGGTGACGAAATCGCCGAAGCGCTCGATCGCGGATTGGCTGTTGCCGAGAGCTATCGCAAGCGCGGGCTGATCGAAGCGGCCGCGCTGTTTCTCGCCGGCGACCTCCGCATAAGCGGGGAGAGTTTCCGTCTCGAAAGCTTGCGCCCCTTCGCGCCCCCGAGGCAACGTAGGCGTCGCCCCATCAAACCATCCACGGAGCCACGTCATGCCTGAATTCCCGATCCGCCGCATTTCCGTCCTCACCGAGGAGATCCTGCACGAAGGCGGGTCGGCGCCGGCCGAACCGCGTCGCAGGGCGGCGGCGATGGCGCTGGTGAAGAACCCCTTTGCCGGCAAATATGTCGAGGATGTGCAGCCCGGAATGGAGGATCTGAAGCCGCTCGGGCTGGTGCTGACCGACAGGCTGATTGCCGCCTTGGGCGGCATCGGAGCGATAGATGGCTACGGCAAGGGCGCCATCGTCGGCACGGCGGGTGAGATCGAGCATGGCGCGCTCTGGCACGTACCGGGCGGCTATGCGATGCGCGACCGGCTCGGCAAGGCGAAGGCCATCGTTCCCTCGGCGATGAAAGTCGGCGCGTTCGGGGCATCCCTCGACGTGCCGATCGGCCACATCAACGCCGCCTATGTACGCAGTCATTTCGACGCCATGACGGTTTCGATGCCGGACGGGCCGCGCCCCGACGAGATCCTGTTTTGCCTCGTCATGGCCTGCGGCCCGCGCGTCCACAACCGCATGGGCGGTCTCGCCACGGCCGATGTCAAGGGTGAGGACGGGCTTCGATGACCGCCGGGCAAAAACTTGCCTCGACCGAGGAAGGCTATGAACTCGATGAGCAGATCGGCTTTCTCCTGCGCAAGGCCAACCAGCGGCATGTGGCGATCTTTGCGAAGCACATTTCCGACCTGACGCCACCGCAATTCGCCGCGCTCGCCAAGCTGGATGAAATCGGCTCGACCTCGCAGAACCAGCTTGGCGTCATGGTTGCCATGGATGCAGCGACCATCAAGGGCGTCATCGACCGGTTGAAGGCGCGCAATCTTGTCGGCCTGACGCCCGACAGGGAAGATCGCCGCCGCATCGTCGTCAGCCTGACGGAAGAGGGACGCGCAATCGTCGGCGGCCTGCTCCGGGCCGCCGCGACAATCACAGATGAGACGCTCGCTCCTCTCAACGCGCGCGAAGCCGCGACGCTGCTCAGGCTCCTGACGAAGCTGACGTGAATGCGGTGCGTTCTTCGAGGCTCGCTTCGCTCGCACCTCAGGATGAGGGAGTCAGCAGCTTATCGCTTCGCCAAAGCCGCTATTCCCCGGCTTTTCAACATCTCGGGGTCGAGTCAGCACCGGCGGTCCTCATCCTGAGGTGCGAGCGGAGCAAGCCGCAGGAACCATGAGGTGCGGAAGAGGCACCGGCGGTCCTCATCCTGAGGTGCGAGCGGAGCGAGCCTCGAAGGACGCACCAAAACATGGGCGAGGAGCCGGGTATCCGTGTGATCACACGTGCTGGCCGCCATTGATATGGATCTCGGCGCCGGTGACGTAGGACGATTGGCCGGAGCAGAGGAAGAAAATGATATCGGCCACTTCCGCCGTCTGGCCGAGCCGGCGAAGCGGAATGCTCTCCACCAGCTTCTCGGTTCCCGGCGACAGGATCGCCGTGTCGATCTCGCCGGGCGCGATGGCATTGACGCGCACCCCATGCGGCCCGAAATCCGCCGCCATCTCGCGGGTCAGCGAGGCGAGAGCGGCCTTGGAGGTGGCATAGGCTGTCCCGGCGAAGGGATGGACGCGGCCGCCGGCGATGGACGTCACATTGACGATCGATCCCTTGGAGGCCGTCAATTCCTTGAACAGGCCGCGCGCCAGCATGATGGGGGCAAAGAAATTAACCTGGAAGACGTCGCGCCACAATTGCATCGGCGTTTCCAGCGAATTGAGGCGGTTGCCCTCGTCGCGTTTGGGCGAGATGGCGGCATTGTTGACCAGCGCGTGCAACTGTCCGCCATTCGCCTCCAGGCGATGCCGGATCTCGGCAATGGCGATGCCGACATCCTCCTGATTGGCAAGATCGACCTTGATATGGTCCTCGGGCCCAGCAGGCCACGGGCAGTTTTCCGCGAAATCCTGTCTGGAGCAGGTGATGACGCGCCAGCCCTCGCGCGAAAAGCGCTTCACGGTGGCGTGGCCGATGCCGCGGCTCGCGCCGGTCAGGACCAGGGTCTTGCGGGTGTCGGTCTTGCGGGCGTCGGTCTGGGCCATCTCGTTTCTCCCCGCTCTATGTAGACGAGCAGTGCCGTTCTGGCGAGAGGCCGGCTGGCGCCTGCGGCGCCGTGGCGACTACTGCGTGCGGCCGAGAATGATATCCAGGATCGACGCGTGCCTGTGGTGTTGCCTTGATCCCCCGACATCGGCCGGAGGCACCGGGCCGCCCATCGACGCGGTCACATCGCCACCATCGTCGGCGCGCGATGTCAGGTCAGCCGGCGGCCGCGGCGCTTGCACCGGCGGAAGCGTCCCATGGACGGGTGGCTGGCCATTGCCAAGCAAAGACGGCATGGAAGGATTGCCGTTCTGCGGCGACTGGTCCTCGTCTTCGCTGACCGCAACCGCGGGGATGTTGTTGTTGGGCGCGGGGTGCCAATCGCCCGGCAGATCCTTGACCGGCACGCCCTTATGGGCGGCCGCCATGAAGTCGTGCCACGCCATCGCCGGCAGAAAGCCGCCTGTTACGCTTTTCATCGGCGAGTTGTCGTCATTGCCGAACCAGACGCCGGTCGTCAAATTGGCCGTATAGCCGAGGAACCACGCGTCGCGATAATCCTGGCTTGTGCCCGTCTTGCCAGCCGCGGGCCAGCCAAATCCGGCGCGCCTGGCGGTCCCATGCATGATGGTCTGTTTCATCATCGCGTTCATCTCGCCGACAATCTCGGGTTTCAGAACGCGCGGCTCCGCCTTGTCGGGGAATTTGTAGAGCACCTTTCCGCTTGTGGTGGTGATGCTTCGGACGAAATGAACGGTGGGTTTGAAGCCGCCATTGGCGAAGGGCACATAGGCCGCGGTCAATTCAAGCGGCGTCACCACCGACGTTCCAAGTGCGATCGAGTAGTTCGGGTCGAGTTTGGACTGGATGCCGAGTCTGTGAGCGACGCTTACCACGGTCTGTGGGCCGACTTCCATGACAAGCTGGGCCGCGACGGAATTGAGCGAGCGCGCCAATGCTTCGGCGAGCGTGACCCGGCCGAAATATTCCCCGCCATAATTCGCCGGCGTCCAGTTGCCGATCTTGACCGGCGCGTCATTGCGGATGCTGTCGGGCGTGCGGCCGGCTTCCATCGCGGCGGTATAGACGAAAGGCTTGAAGGCCGAACCGGGTTGCCGTTTCGCCTCCGAGGCCCGGTCATACTGGCTCGACGCATAGTTGGCGCCGCCGATCATGGCGCGGACGGCGCCTGTATTGTCGATCGACACGAGCGCCGCCTGGCTGACATGGCGCTTTGCCCCATATTTCTCGATCAGGCCGTGGATCGATTTCTCCGCGACCTTCTGGAGATCGAGATCGACCGTCGTATGGACGACGATATCGGTGTTCACCTTGCCGATCAGGTCCGGCAATTCCTTCATCACCTGGTCGGCGACATAGTTCTGCGATCCGGTCCAGTAGGCGGGCGCGCGAGACGCCGGCTGCTTCATCGCCGTTGCAAGTTGCGTCTTGTCGATCATCCCCTGGTCGTACATGGCCTGCAGCACGACCTGAGCCCGCGCCCATGCGGCCTTCGGGTCATGTGCCGGCGAGAGCCGCGACGGCGCCTTGACCAGTCCCGCGAGAAGCGCGGCTTCCGCAAGCGTGTCGTCGCGCGCGGACTTGCCGAAATAGCGGCGCGATGCCGCCTCCACGCCATAGGCGCCCGAGCCGAAATAGACCCGGTTGAGGTACATGTCGAGGATCTGGTCCTTGGTGAATTTATGTTCCAGCCACAGCGCCAGGAGCACCTCCTGAACCTTGCGCTCAACGGTGCGCTCGGGCGTGAGGAAGAGGTTTTTCGCGAGCTGCTGCGTCAGGGTCGAGCCACCCTCGGAGACATGACCCTCGACGAGGTTCGCGACCATGGCGCGGGTCAGGCCGATCGGGTCGATGCCGAAATGCGAATAGAAGCGCCGGTCTTCGATGGCGACGATGGCCTTGGGGATATAGGGCGACATCTCGTCGAGACCGAGCGATTCGCCGCCCGTCAGCCCACGGTTGGCGATCAGCTTGTCGTCGACCGAGACGATCTTGACATTGGGCGGCCGGTCCGGGATAGCCCATGTCGTTGCGCTCGGCATTTTGGCGCCGTAATAGGCGACCACGGCGGCGCAGGCGATGCCGCCCCAGATCGCCAGAACGAAACACCAGTAGACCGCGCGTGTGACGAAACCCAGGAAGCCGCGCCGCGGCCTGGAGCGGCGCCGGCTTCGGACGGACGGCGATTTCGAGGATTTTTTGTTGGCGGACGGCTTGCGGCGGCCAGCGGGCATGACACGATCCTCCTCGCTCACCGAAAGACCGTCGTCGGCGCGATTGCGCGACGGCCCGTCGAAGCTTGGCTCGATGCGCTCGTTCCCTTTTTTCCTGGCCATCCCGCCCCTTGCCATTCCCAGAAGTCGCGCGCGGCAATGAAACCTAAATGCGGCGATTTAAAGTGGGGTTAAGCCAAATTTTCAGAAATTGCGATGAAGATCGGGCCGTAAGATGGAGAGAAAAGTGATGAAAATCAGCATGTTGAACGAACGCTCGGCCTGCGGTCCCCGTTGCCGCGCACGGCCTGATCGAGGCCTTTTCGCTCTCCGTCTCGCCTTCGCTGCGCTTTTTGCCGCGGCATTGAACATGGTCTTCATTTCCCGCTCGATCGCCGCCGGCGACAAGAGCCATCCGTCGATCGTCGATCTCCAAGCCAATCTTGAGAAGCTTGCCCATAGCGCTCGTCCGGGCACGCTGGGCGTGGCGGTGCTCGATCTCGAAAGCGGCCGGAGATGGCAGGTCAATGCGAACGAGGCTTATCCGATGATGAGCGTGTTCAAGGCGCCGCTTGGCGCCGCCGTTCTGTCGGAGGTGGAAGCCGGCAATCTGTCTCTTGACCGGAAAATCACGGTGACGCGTACCGATCTTCGTCCAGGCGCCAGCTTCATCGGCAAACATTTCAAGGGCGAAAGCATGGTCTTCACCGTGAAGCAATTGCTGGGCTACGCCGTCAGCAAAAGCGACAATACAGCGGCCGACAAGCTTTTGAGCCTCGCTGGCGGAGGCGAGGCCGTCACGAAATTTCTGCAAGCGCACGGCATAGAAGGCATGCGCATCGATATTGGTGAAGGCGAGGTGGCGCATATCTTTTCCGGTCTCGGCGATGTGAAGGATGCGCCGTCCGTCGAGACCGCCGCGGTGCGGCAGAAAAGACTGGAACAGGGCTATAAAGCGTTCCTCGCCGATCCGCGCAATCGCTCGACGCCCGGGGCCGCTGTCGCATTTCTCCGCAAGCTCTGGGAGGGTCAATTGCTTTCCCCGAAATCGACGGAGTACCTTCTCGATCTCATGCATGGGCAGACCGTGCCGAAACGCCTTGCGGCAGGGTTGCCGTCGAATATTCGCTTCGCCCATAAGTCAGGGACCTCGATGACGATCGGCGGCAAGACTGCCGCTTTCAACGATATCGGCGTGGTGACATGGCCGGGCGGAAAGAGCGTCATCATCGCCGCGTTCCTGACGGCTTCGAATGCGTCGAGGGCCAATCGCGACGCGCTTTTCGCCGAGCTCGCACGCGACATCGTCGCTGCCCTGCGCCCTTGAGAATTTTGGCTCCAATTGTCGCGGGGCGGAAGGTCATATTCAGAGACAACTTCACCTGCTAAGATCATTTAGGGCGAGGAGTTCGAACAGCATTTTCCCCCGGAACAGGAGGACAGAATATGGGTCTCGATCTTTCCAAAGCAGCGCTGGCGATGCTCGGCGTGGTTGCCTTGAGAGCGTTCGTCAATCACGAGCAGCAGGCGCGCACCGCGCCGGCGGACGCCGGCGGTGCGGCGAGTGGGTCCTCGGGCGGACTCGGCGGCCTTCTGGGCAGCCTCGGCGGCATGTTGGGCGGTGCGGCGACGGGCGGAACGGTTGCAGGCGGTCTTGGCGAGGTTCTGGACGGGCTGAAACAGGCCGGCCATGGCGACAAGGCGGATTCTTGGGTGAGCGCCGGCGCCAACGAGCCGATCCGGCCGAACGACCTCGAAAATGCCATCGGCTCCGATACACTCGCCAAGCTTGCGCAGCAGACCGGCCTGTCGAAGGACGAACTGCTTCAGCGCCTGTCGCAGAACCTGCCTTCGGCAATTGACCAGATGACGCCGCATGGCCGCGTTCCGACAGCCGACGAGGCCGACAATATCTGGGGCCGCCAGAGCTGATATTTGCCTGATAAGGACGTAAGATGCCGGATCGCCGCGAGGCGGTCCAGCATTTTCATTTCAGACCGGGGCAATCTGTTGTGTGATTACGCCACCGGTACTCATGTCCGACTCTCCTGTTGGGTGCGTCCTTCGAGGCTCGCTTCGCTCGCACCTCAGGATGAGGACCGTTTGCGCCTGTCTCTCTCAATCCTGAGGTGCGAACGAAGCTCACGTGCTGCAACCGCGCTGGAAACAGGCTCCTGACTCCCTCATCCTGAGGTGCGAGCGAAGCTGCGCGATCTGGCGCGTGGTGAGGCCGGCCGCTCCTGACTCCCTCATCCTGAGGTGCGAGCGAAGCGAGCCTCGAAGGACCCACTGCCGGGACGAAGATCCGATAGCCTCGGATCACGCCCCTCAGGAATGGGCGAAGATGTCCTGCTCCGCCCAACCCATGAGATCGAGCTTCGCCCGGGTCGGCAGGAAGCGGAAGCAGGCTTCCGCTTCGGCAAGCCGATTTTCCCTGACCAAGCGCCCGATGAGTTTCTCCCGCAACTGGTGCAGATAAAGGACATCGGAGGCCGCGTAATCAAGCTGTTCCTGCGACAGCGTCTCGGCCGCCCAGTCCGACGATTGCTGCGCCTTCGACAGATTGACTCCGAGGAGCTCGGAGCAGATGTCCTTCAAGCCGTGCCGATCGGTATAGGTGCGGGTCAACCGCGAGGCGATCTTGGTGCAGAAGACCGGCTCGGGCATGACGCCGAAGGCGTGATAGAGCACGGCGATATCGAACCGTCCGTAATGATAGATCTTGGTGATCCGGGGATTGCTGAGGAGCCGAATGAGGTTCGGCGCTTCCTTTTGCCCTGCTGCGATCTGGATGACGTCGGCATTGCCGTCGCCGGCCGACATCTGCACGACGCATAGCCTGTCCCGGTGCGGGTTGAGGCCCAGCGTCTCCGTATCGATGGCGATCGCCTCCACCTCGTAGGAAGAAAGGTCGGGCAGGTCGTATTTGTGAGAACGGATCGCCATGTCAGTGCCCGGCAAGCTTTCCGGCCGCGTGCGCATCGGCAAGCGCGGCGAGAATGCGCGCCCAGGAGCGCTGCCCCTTGTGGAAGGAGGAAAGCTCGTATTTCTCGTTGGGCGAATGGACGCGGTCGTCCGGCAGGCCGAAACCGACCAGAAGTGAATCCATGCCGAGCAGTTTCTGGAAATCGCCGACGATCGGGATCGAGCCGCCCATGGCGATCATCACCGCCTTTTTCGGCCATTCGGCGTCGAGCGCTTCGCGCGCGGCGTTGAGGACCGGCGAATCGTAGGGAAGCTGGATTGCCGGCGAGCCGCCATGTTCGGCGAATTCGACCGAGCAGTCGGCGGGAACCCGTTCCTTGACGAAGGCTCGGAAGGCGGCGCGGATCTTTTCCGGGTCCTGCTTGTGGACGAGACGGAAGGAAACCTTGGCGAAGGCTTCTGCCGGAATGACCGTCTTGAAGCCCTTTCCTGTATAGCCGCCGGAAATGCCGTTCACTTCGGCCGTCGGCCGCGCCCAGGTGAGTTCCAGCACCGAACGGCCTTTTTCGCCGGAGGGGATCGAAAGCCCGATATCTGTAAGAAAATGTTCCGGTCGGCCGGACAGGCCTTCCCACATCTTCAAGATGTCCGGCGGCGTTTCTTCCACGCCGTCATAGAAGCCTGGGATGGTGACATGGCCGTTTTCGTCGCGCATGTCGGCCAGAATCTTCGTCAGGATGTGGATCGGATTCGCCGCCGCGCCGCCATAAAGGCCGGAATGCAGGTCGCGATCCGCCGCCTTGATGGTGATCTCCTCACCGACCAGACCGCGCAGCCCGACCGAGATCGCCGGCGTCTCGAGATCCCACATGCCGGTGTCGCAGACAAGCGCGAAATCAGCGGTCAACTCCTTCGCATTGGCTTCCAGGAAGGGTTTCAGCGACGGAGAGCCTGATTCCTCCTCGCCTTCGAGCAGGATCGTCACCTTAAGGGGCAGTTTGCCCTCCGCCTTCTTGTAGGCGCGACAGGCTTCCACGAAGGTCATCAACTGACCCTTGTCGTCGGCCGAGCCGCGGCCGGTGATGATTTTCCTATCCTTGCCGGCTTCCTTGATTTTCGGATCGAAAGGATCGTTCTCCCAAAGGCTGAGCGGATCGACCGGCTGCACGTCGTAATGGCCGTAGAACAGGATATGCGGCGCCGAGGCGTCCGGCCCCGGATGATGGGCGACGACCATCGGCCTGCCTTTCGTCGGCCTGACGGTTGCCTCGAAGCCGATCGACTGCAGATCCCGGACCATCCATTCGGCTGCCTTCTGGCAGGCTTCCGCATAGGCCGGATCGGTCGAGATGGAGGGGATTCGCAGAAGCTCGAACAACCGGTCGAGGCTGGCGGGAAGCCCTTCGTCGAGGGCGGCGAGCACTTTGGTCGGAGCGGTCATGGCATGCCTTTCGAATGAACGCCGCACCTTAGAGCGACGGGCGGTCAATTGGAACCGCCCTGCCGAGGCATGCTTTTCGAAAGGGAAACATTTTTCAGTGCGGTGCGATCGCTGGAAGCCTTGCGGGCGCGTTCCGCGTGTTCAAATCCACGGCCTGTTTTGACACAATAAACGGCCGCCGTGGTGGAGGGGAAACCACGGCGGCCTTTACTCGAAACGATGCGGCAGCCCGGAGAGGGGGATGAGGCTGCCGCAGTTGTCCGGTTAGGCGGGGGACGGGCCTTGTTCCGGACTCGGCTAAAACAATTGCCGATGGCGTTTATCTGGCCCTCTGATGATGGCGATTCAAGGGCACGAAAATTACAAGTTTGTAACGAAGGCGTGATTGCGATTGGCAGCATGTTTCGGCAGCGGAAATCAAGCTGCCGCTTTGCCATGGACAGTCCTTGCGGGGCACGTTAGGCGTTAGCCATGAAACAGGGCGATCATCTTTTTCTTGTCGACGGATCCGGCTATATTTTCCGCGCTTACCACGCGCTGCCGCCGCTCACGCGCAAATCCGACGGCCTGCCGGTCGGCGCGGTGGCCGGCTTCTGCAACATGCTGTGGAAGCTCCTGCGTGACGCGCGCGATACCTCGGTGGGCGTGACACCGACGCATTTCGCCGTCATCTTCGATTATTCGGCGGAGACCTTCCGCCACGCGATCTATTCCGAATACAAGGCCAACCGCTCCGAGCCGCCAGAGGATTTGATCCCGCAATTCGGGCTGATCCGCCACGCGACGCGCGCCTTCGACCTGCCCTGCATCGAACTGGAGGGTTATGAGGCGGACGATCTTATCGCCACCTATGCCAGGCTTGCCTGTGAGGCCGGCGCCGACACCACGATCATCTCCTCCGACAAGGATCTGATGCAGCTCGTCGGCGAGACCGTCTCCATGTACGACCCGATGAAGGACCGCGAGATCCGTATCCCGGAGGTCATCGAGAAATGGGGCGTGCCGCCGGAAAAGATGATCGATTTGCAGGCGCTCACCGGCGATTCCATCGACAACGTTCCCGGCGTGCCGGGGATCGGGCCGAAGACGGCGGCGCAATTGCTGGAGGAATATGGCGATCTCGACACGCTTCTCGCCCGCGCTTCGGAGATCAAGCAGAACAAGCGCCGCGAGACGCTGATTCAAAACGCCGAGCACGCGCTGCTGTCGCGCCAGCTGGTGACGCTGAAAAATGACGTGCCGGTCGAGATGGGGCTCGACGCGTTTCGGTTGCAGCCGCCTGACGGGGCGAAGCTGATCGCCTTCCTGAAGGCGATGGAGTTTTCCTCGCTGACAAGGCGGGTCGCGGAAGCGACGGGCGCCGACCCGGCGGAGATCGAGCCGGCGCATATCGAAGTGGTGCGCGATGGCGAGACGCATGGACCGGATGTGGGGATTTCCTCCCCCCTTGGGGGGGAGGTGTCTGCGAAACAGACGGAGGGGGTCGCTGCTGCAATCACCCCACCCGGCCAGGCTGCGCCTGGCCACCCTCCCCTCAAGGGGGAAGGAAATACCCCCCTCGCGCTCGCCCAGGCGCGCGCCGAGGCGGCTGTGGCGGAGACGATCGACACCAACGCCTATCATTGCATCCGCGACCTCGCGACGCTGGAAGCCTGGGTGGCGGAGGCGGCGGAAGAAGGTCTTGTCGCCTTCGACACGGAGACAAATTCGCTCGACCCGATGCAGGCGGAGCTTTGCGGCTTTTCGCTCGCCATCCGCCCCGGCCATGCCGCCTATGTGCCGCTTTCCCACAAGGCCGGCGCCGGCGATCTGCTTGGCGGCGGACTGCACGAAAACCAGATTCCGATCCGAGACGCGCTCGCCGCGATCAAGCCGCTGATGGAAGACAGGGCGGTGTTGAAGATCGCCCATAACATGAAATTCGACTGGCTGCTGATGCTGCGCCACGGCATCACGATCGCACCCTTCGACGACACGATGCTGATCTCCTATGTCTGCGATGCCGGCGCCAACGGCTCGAATGGCGGCCACGGCATGGACGGGCTGGCGGAGCGTTGGCTCGGGCACAAGACGATCCATTACAAGGAACTGACCGGCAGCGGCAAATCCTCCGTCACCTTCGACTTCGTCGATATCGACCGCGCCACCTGTTACGCCGCCGAGGACGCCGACGTGACGCTGAGGCTCTGGCGCGTCCTGAAGCCCCGCCTTGCCGCCAAGGGCCTCGTCTCCGTCTATGAGAGATTGGAACGGCCGCTGGTGCCGGTCCTGGGAAGGATGGAATCGCGCGGCATTTCCGTCGATCGCCAGATATTGAGCCGCCTCTCGGGCGATCTGGCGCAGGGCGCCGCGGCGCTCGAGGCCGAGATCTACCAGCTTGCGGGCGAGCGTTTCACCATCGGCTCGCCGAAACAGCTCGGCGACATATTGTTCGGCCGCATGGGACTGCCCGGCGCGACAAAGACCAAGACCGGCCAATGGACGACCTCGGCGCGCGTGCTGGAGGACCTTGCGGCGGAAGGCCATGAACTCCCGCGCAGGATCGTCGATTGGCGTCAGCTTACCAAGCTGAAATCGACCTACACCGACGCTTTGCCGGGCTATATCCATCCGGAGACGAAGCGCGTCCACACCTCCTACGCGCTGGCCGCGACGACGACAGGGCGGCTCTCCTCCTCCGAGCCGAATCTGCAGAATATTCCGATCCGCACGGCGGAAGGCCGCAAGATCCGCACCGCCTTCATCGCCGAGCCGGGCCACAAGCTGATCTCGGCCGACTACAGCCAGATCGAATTGCGCGTGCTCGCCCATGTCGCGGATATTCCCCAATTGAAGCAGGCTTTCGCCGACGGCATCGACATCCACGCCATGACGGCGTCGGAAATGTTCGCCGTGCCGGTGGAAGGCATGCCGCCGGAGGTGCGCCGCCGCGCCAAGGCGATCAATTTCGGCATCATCTACGGCATCTCGGCTTTTGGCCTCGCCAATCAGTTGTCCATTCCGCGCGAAGAAGCGGCCGACTATATCAAGCGCTATTTCCAGCGCTTTCCCGGTATCCGCGACTATATGGACCGCACCAAGGCCGAGGCGCGCCAGAACGGCTATGTCACGACCATCTTCGGCCGCCGCGCGCATTATCCGGAAATCCGCTCTTCCAATCCGTCCGTCCGCGCCTTCAACGAGCGCGCCGCGATCAATGCGCCCATCCAGGGCTCGGCCGCCGACATCATCCGCCGCGCCATGGTCAGGATGGAGGATGCACTGGGCAAGGCGGGGCTATCGAACACGGCCATGCTTCTGCAAGTGCATGACGAGCTGATCTTTGAGGCGCCGGAAGAGGAGGTCGAAAAGGCCATTCCGGTCATCCGGCATGTCATGGAAAACGCCGCCATGCCGGCTGTGTCGATGGCTGTGCCTCTTCATGTGGACGCCCGCGCCGCCCACAATTGGGACGAGGCGCACTGAGCGCCAAAATGGCGCGCGGCATCAAATCAGTCCGTATTGCTTCGCCTTGTTCTTGAGGAACGGCAATCCGTAGCCGAGGACGTCCTCGCGCGATTCCGCCACCGGCCGCCAGACCGACAACGCCGAGGCGATCTGCGGCGGCACGGTGATGAAGCTTTCCATCGCCATGCCGCCCTTGAAGCCGATGGCGGCCAGCGCGGCGAAAACCTCGTCCCAGGCGATCGTGTCCTTCCCCGGCGTCCCGCGGTCGCTGGCGGAAAGGTGGATGTAGCGCAGATGCTCGCGCGCCTTGAGGATGCCGTTGGCGATGCCTTTTTCCTCGATGTTCATATGATAGGTGTCGAGATGAACGAAGACATTGGGCTGGCCGACGCGCTCGACGAGTTCGACGGCCTGTTCGGCCGTGTTGAGGATATGATTCTCGTAACGGTTGACCGCCTCCAGCCCGTAATCCATGCCGAGCGAGCGGGCATAGGCCGCGGCTTGCGAGACGACGCGGACCGTCGCCTCCTTCTCCGTCTCGGTCGGCGGGAAGCCGGTACGCTGGCCGATCGCGCCATAGATGACGCCGCTCATCGCCCTCGCGCCGATCGCATGCGACTTGTCGAGCGCCATCTTCAGGAATTCGAGCGCGCCATCGGGATTGGTCGTCGGCAGACGGTCGAGCGGCAGCCCGAGCGAGCAGACGCATTCGACATTGTGCTTTTCCAGAAGCGCCCGCGTATGCACGGCATCGACGCCTTCGGGATCGAGCATGGTGATTTCGAGGAAATCGATGCCGTGCCGCACCGCCTCGGGAATGGCGAATTCCGCCGCCGCACGGTTCCATTCCATTGCCCACATCGCGGTGTGGACGCCGAAGCCTTTTACCGTCATTTATTTTCCCTCCGCTTGCCGCTCAGGATTTGTCGAGCACGATCTGAAGCTTCACGTCCGCCGGCCGGCCTTCCGCAGCCCTTTCGAAGGCCTGGATGGAATCCTGAAAGACGAATGTCTCGGAAATCAGCGGCTTCAGATCGACGCGGCCCGACGCGATCAGCGCGATCGCCCGCTCATATTGATGCGCGTAGCGGAAGACCGTTTCCACCCTGATCTCCTTCGTCGAGGCGGTCGAGACATCGAAAGCGATCGGATCGACCGGCAGGCCGACGGCGACGATCGCGCCGCCCGGACGCGGCAGGTCCATGATCGTTTCCCATGCCTTCGGCGAGCCGGAGCACTCGAAGACGACATCCGCGCCCCACCCTTCCGTCAGCCGCTTGACCTCATGCACGAGATTGGTCGTCTTGATGTTGACCGGAATGACGCCCTGGTAGCGCGCAGCGATGTCGAGCTTCGGCTGCGCGAGGTCCGCGACGACGGCGCGCGCGCAGCCGCCGGCCAGCGCGGCGATCGCCACCATCGTTCCGATCGGCCCGGCGCCGATGACGACCGCCGTGTCGCCCGGCGCGATCCTCGCCTTGTGGGCCGCCTGCATGCCGACGGCGAAAGGCTCGATCATCGCGCCTTCGGCGAAGCTGACATTGTCCGGCAGCTTGAAGGTGAAATCGGCGGGATGCACGACGGTTGGCGTCAAAACGCCATGCACCGGCGGCGTCGCCCAGAATTTCACCGAGGGATCGACATTGTACATGCCGAGGCGGCTCGCCCTGGAGGTGGGATCCGGAACACCGGGTTCCATGCAGACACGGTCGCCCAGTTTGAGACGCGTCACGCCTTCACCGACCGCGACGATCGTGCCGGCGGCCTCGTGCCCGAGCACCATCGGCTCCTTCACGACGAAAGGCCCGATCCGGCCATGGGTGTAATAGTGAACGTCCGAACCGCAGACGCCGACCGTGTGGATGGCGATCTTAACCTCTCCAGGACCGGGCTCCTGGGGCAGATCGATATCACGCAGCGAAAGCTCGTGCTGGCGTTCGAGGACGAGTGCGGGGACCATTGTCATGGTTCAAATCCTTCAGGGGGCCGAATGGCCTTGCCGTTATTATGGGTCATCTCAAGCCGCTTTTCGACATTCCCGTTCAAGGGATCGAACGTGTCCCAGAGCCCTTTGAAAGGCGCAAGGGAAGTCGAATGCAATTGAATTATTCATATTACATCTGTATAGTAGTTCATCAATCAAAATCTTTGCTGCGAGGGCACTACGGGAAAAGGCGTCCGGCGATCTCGAGGCAAAACTCCGATAGGGGGCAGCGTTCAGCCGCCCATATCGCAGGGCGGATTTAAGGGCGAAGGCTGGTTCCTGGCGAGGAAGCCCGGTTCGAGGGAGGCATTCGATGGTGGATTTCTACGCGCAGGCTCTGGAGGATCTGGCCGGCGTATTCAAGCGAATCGATCAAGATGGGGTCGCGCGGGCGGTGGATGAAATCGCTCATGCCGACCGCATCGCGCTTTACGGTGTGGGGCGCGAGGGCCTGCAGATCAAGGGATTCGCCATGCGGCTCTTTCATCTCGGGCTGAAGGCCGCCGTCGTCGGCGATATGACCACGCCGCCGATCGGGCCGGGCGATCTTCTGATTGTTTCAAGCGGGCCGGGCGCTTTTTCCACGACGCTAGCGCTGATCGGCGTGACGAGGAAGGCCGGCGCCCGAACGCTCGTCGTCACCGCACAGCCCGATGGCGCAGATGCCCGCGCCGCCGATATCGTCCTCGTCCTGCCGGCGCAGACCATGGCGGACGATCAAGGGCAAAAAATCTCCGTTCTGCCGATGGGCTCGCTCTTCGAGGGCGCGCAATACCTTCTTTTCGAAGGCATGGTCCTTGCGCTTCGCGACAAGCTCGGCATCTCGGCGGAAGCGATGCGGGCGAACCACACCAATCTCGAATGAGGCGCGACGCTGCGGCTGTCATTCCAGCCATGAGAAACGCGGGAGAAGAAGACTGATGGGCCAAGCCTTGGGGATCAATCTCTCCTTCTGTGTCAAAAGATGGGTGACGCCGGAATTGTGGGCGCCGCTGGTGCGCGACCGGCTCGGGCTCGATCTCGTTCAGTTCTCCTTCGATCTCGTCGATCCGATGTGGCTCGACGGAGTTCTCTCGGACATCGCCGCCGAATTGCGGCGTGTGCCGAAGGAATATGGCGTTACCATCCACAGCGCCTTCATCGGTCTCGCCCATTACACCTTCAATCAGCTGCTTCATCCCGACCCGCGCGTCCGCGATTATGCGGAGAACTGGCTCGGAAGGGCGTATCGTTTCGCCGCCGAAGCGGGGATCGCGCGCGTCGGCGGACCGCTCGGCGCGATTGCTTCTCGCGCCGATGGCCGGGAACCGGAAAGCCTGCCCGAAAGGGATTATGACGATTTGATCGCCCGCATGCGGAGGCTCGCCGATGAAGCGCAAAAGGAGGGGCTTCGGGAGCTTTATGTCGAGCCGACGCCGCTCAGGCGCGAATGGCCGTGGACGATCGCGCAGGCACGAAAGATGATGGAGGATGTCGCCGGCACGCCGGTTCCCTGGCGGCTGTGCCCGGACTGGGGCCACGCGACTTTCGAGCCGCTCTACGGCCGCTATCGCGCCTCGATGGAAGACTGGCTCCGGGAACTGGCGCTTCATATTGGCATGGTGCATATCCAGCAGACCGATTTCCAGTATGATCGGCATTGGGATTTCACCGAGGCGGGGGCCGTCGATCCTGAAGTAGCGAGCGCCGCGTTGCAGCAAGTCGGGCTTGGCGATCGTCCGGTCTTTCTCGAAGTCTTCTATCCGTTCGAGCGCGACGACCGCTCCGTCCTCGACGCCGTCATCTCCTCGGCCGGGACATTGAAACACGCTTTTGGATGAAACGATCTTGAGCCAAGTCGAACTTGTAAACGCCGACCAGCAGGACGATACGAGCGAACATGTCCGCGCCCGCATCGCCTGGTACTATTTCGCCGCGGGGCTGACGCAGCAGGACATTGCGAGCCGGCTCGGCATCACCCGTCTCCGCGTCAACAAGATCGTCGGGCAATTGCGCACCGATGGTTCCGTCAACATCGATATCCGGATTCCGGTCGCCCGCTGCGTCGAACTGGAGGAGAGGCTGAAGGCGCGCTACGGACTCCGGGATGCGCGCGTCATCCCGTCGGTCAGCGAAGGGGATGGGCAGCAGCGCCTGATCGGGGAAGCTGCCGGCACAATGCTCGACCCGCTGATAAGAGACGGAATGGGACTGGGCGTCGGCTGGGGCAGGACCTTGCCGTTTGCGCTGAAGAAGATCGCGCCGCGCCGGCTTTCGCACAGTTGGGTGGCGACGCTGATGGGCGGGCTGACGCGAGGCTCCGGGACCAATACGTTCGAGGTCTCGACGGCATTCGCCAAGGCGCTCGGCTCCGAATGCTATTATCTGGCGGCGCCGATCTACTTCCCCACCGCCGAAAGCCGCGCGACGCTTGTCTCGCATTACGGTATATCGGAAGCATTGAAGCAGGCCCGCAACGCCGATCTCGCGCTTGTCTCATGTGGCGACCTGTCGGACAGGTCCCTGCTTGTCGCCACGCAGACCGTATCGGAAAATATCGAAGGCCTGAGGAAAGCCGGCGCGGTGGGTGATCTGCTCGGCGTTTTCCTTGATGCATCGGGCCGGCCCGTCGATCACCCTCTCAACAAGCGCACGATGGCGATCTCGCCGGCGGATCTCAAGGCAATACCCGATTCCATTCTAGCCTCGGGCGGATTGCACAAAGCGCCGGTCGTGCGGGCGATCCTGTCCTTCGGCTATGTGAAGCGGGTAGTCACCGACGAGGATTGCGCCGCCGCGGTCCTTTGACCCGGAATGTCGTCGAGATCATCTCCGAGAGGATCGGCTCGGCCACCCCCCTCCGGCCGCTTCGCGGCCACCTCCCCCTCAAAGGTGGAGGAAAGATGCGGCGGCGCCTTTCCCTCCCTGCCAGGGGAGGGTGCCTCGCGCAGCGAGGCGGGTGGGGTGAGCCAATGCTCGCTCGTGTCCTATTTCCTCTCCTACTGCGGGAATCGCCGCGGCCTGAGCGGCGCAAGGCTCCGGCCCTCCTTGTCGAAGAGATAGCAAAGATCGGCCATGACCCCTATGGGGACCGCATCGCCGCGTTCGGCCGCTACGTCGCCGGCGCGGCGCGCGACAAGCGAGGTCTCGTCGGCGAGTGAAACATGGAGCAGCACCTCGCTGCCCAGATGCTCCACAAGCTGTGCCGTCGCCGGCAGGGTAGCGTCCGCCGTACCGTTCGCTGCCGAACCGATCAGGAGATGCTCCGGCCGGACGCCGAGATCAACTGTGTCGCCCTTGGCGAGACCGCCGGCCTCGACGGGCACGGATACGCGGCCGGCGCCGGGCAATTCGACGGCGACGCCATCGGCGGAGACATCAGCCACTTGAACTTTCAGGAAGTTCATCTTCGGCGAGCCGATGAATCCGGCGACGAAGAGGTTCTGCGGTTGCCGGTAAAGTTCGAGCGGCGCCCCGATCTGCTCGATCCTCCCGGCATTCAGCACGACGATGCGGTCGGCCATCGTCATGGCCTCGACCTGGTCGTGGGTGACGTAGATCATGGTCGCGCCAAGGCGCTCGTGCAGCCCGACCAGTTCAGCGCGCATCTGGACGCGCAGTTCCGCGTCAAGGTTGGAGAGCGGCTCGTCGAACAGGAACGCGCGCGGCTGGCGCACGATGGAGCGGCCGATCGCGACGCGCTGGCGCTGGCCGCCCGAAAGCTCCTTCGGCTTGCGCTCCAGCAGATGCCCGATCTGCAGCATCGAGGCGGCCTCCTTGACACGCTTGTCGATCTCGGCTTGCGGAACCTTTGCCACCTTGAGGCCGAAGGCGATGTTCTCCACCACGCTCATATGCGGATAAAGCGCGTAGGACTGGAACACCATGGCGACGCCGCGTCGGGCCGGCGGCCATGCGGTCACGTCGTCATCGCCGATGATGATGCGTCCGCCGGACGGCTTTTCGAGCCCGGCAATGGTCCTGAGCAGGGTCGTCTTGCCGCAACCCGAAGGGCCGACGAAAACGACGAACTCCCCATCCTCGACCGAAAACGACACGCCGTTCAGCACGTTGACGGAGCCGTAGGATTTCTTGATCTGCTCGATGCGGATTTGCGCCAAGGATGACCCTCCTGTTGTGCCCTCGATGGGTTACTTGACCGCGCCCATCGTAAGGCCGCGCGCGATATATTTATGGACGGCGATGCCGCCGATGATGACCGGAGCGCAAACCATGGTGGCGCTGGCCAGAACCTTCGGCCATGGCACGACATAGCCGCCGAGATAGGTGAGTGCGATGGTGGGCGCGGTCCGCGATCCATGCCCCGGCGTGAGAATGAAGGCGTAGAGCATATCGTTCCAGGCGAAGATGCCCGAAAGGATTGCCGAAACGGCGAGGCCCGGCGTGACCAGCGGCAGGCAGATGCGCAGGAATATCTGGAACCGGTTGAGCCCATCGAGCTGCGCAGCCTCTTCAAGTGCAATCGGCACCGACCGGAATTGATCGACCATCAGCCACACCACCAGCGGTATGATGAAGATCTGATAGACGAGGATCAGCGTGATGAGATTGTTGATGAGATGCAGTTTCGCCGCCGTCAGATAGAACGGGATGAGCACGACGACGGGCACCAGCATCCAGTTGGTGACATACCAGAACCAGATCTGCTCGCGGCCACGGAACGTGTAGCGGGCGATGCCGTAGGCTGCCGGGACGCCCGCGACGAGGCCGATCGCGACCGACGACACGGTGACAACCAGCGAGTTCCTGAGCGCGATCAGCACGCCCGAATCGCTGATCGCCTCGGCATAGGCGGCGAGTGTCGGCTTCCACAGCCAGACCGGTGGGATGCTGAAAAGCTGCGTCTCGGTCTTTAGCGACCCTGCGATCATCCAGTAAAGCGGGAACAGGATCACCACCAGGATGACGATGAGGCCGACGACATGCAGCACGCGACCGATCGTTTCTCCGAAACCGGTTCGCATCATTCGATCTCCCTATAGAAGAGGCGGATGTAGATGCGCGCCAGGACGATCGACAGCACGAGCATGAGAATGGATTCCGCCGAGGCGACGCCAACATCGAAGCCGCGGAAGGCAAGGCGCTCGATCTGCATGATCGCGACCTCGGTGGCCGTACCCGGGCCGCCCTTCTCGATCGTGTAGATCATGTCGAATTCCTTCATGGTGAAGGCTGTCTGGAAGACGAGCGCGGCGGTGATGCCGGGAAGGAGATAGGGCAGGCGGATGGCGGAAAAGCGCGGCCACCAGCGCTCGGTTTCAAGCAACGCTGCTTCATCGATCTCGGGCGGAACGGTGGACAGAGCGGCGGAAAGGACGAGCGCGACGAAGGGCGTCCATTCCCAGACATGCACCATGATGACGGTGACGAAGGCGCTGGTGGTGCCGCCCAGCCAATCGACCGGGGCGACGCCGACCAGGCTGAGCAGATAATTGATAATGCCGAGCTGCTGGTTGAACATCAGCTGCGTCAACAGGCCGACGACAGCCGGCGTGATGGCGATCGGAATGACGAGGCATATCTGCAGGAGGCGGCGCAGGAACGGCGCGCGGTCGGAATCGAGCGCCAGCGCGATCAGCATGCCGAGCACCAGTTCGACCGGCAGCGTCACCGCGATCAGGATGAGCGTGCGCAGCACCGCGCTGCCGAAATCGAGCGATGTCAGGGCCGTGACGTAATTGGCGCCGCCATTGAAGGCCGGTGCGCCCATGCCCATCACCCAGCTCTGCAGCGATACCACCGCCGTGTAGATGGTCGGATAGAGCCCGATCACCAGGAGCACGACGACGGAAGGGGCGATGAAAAGCCAGGGCTCGGCTTTTTCCCGGAAGGTTTTTCCTGTTGGAACGTCGACGCTCTGGATGGCCGTGTCGGTCATGAAGGTCTCATGTAAGGCTGCATTCTCATATAAATGCCAAAGGTTCTGGCTTTGATCCTCTGTGTTGCCCCTCATCGCCCTGTCGGGCACTTCTCCCCGCAGGCGGGCGAAGAACGCCTTTATCGGCGGTTTTGCCAATCGTCAGCGTTGCCGGACTATCGACACTATTGCGGCCATCAGTCTTCTCCCCGCTTGCGGGGAGAAGGTGCCGGCAGGCGGATGAGGGGCGCCGCTTAACGGTCAATGATGATGACCCTCGGTAATAGTATTGCATGAAAGGGAGGAAGGGATGGCCCCCTTCCTCCCGGCAAGGCTGAACGCCTTACTTATACATCGAAATGTATTTCTGCGGTGTGTTGCCGTGGCTCCAGCAGCCGGATGAGTCCATATAGCTGGTCAGGTCCTTGGCCATGCTGTCCAGCCCCTGCTTGACCGGCGTCTGGCCGAGTTCGATCCGGGAGCCCCAGTCGGAAACGATGTCCGAGAAGCGCGGATAGCACTGCAACTGCGGGCGCCAGTCCGGCACTGTCGCGGTTTCCCATGTCTCGACCATCGGCTTCAGGTTCGGGAACTTTGCCTGTGCGGCCGGATCCTTGTCGGCGCTCTGGCGCGCGACGACGGCGCCGTTCTCGATCAGCGGCATCGCCATCTCCTTGGAGGTTAGCCACTGGACGAACAGGTAGCCGGCGTCCTGCTTCTCCTTCGACACCTGCGAGCTGATCATATAGGCGAAGCCGCCGAAGGCCGCATAGGCGCCATCCGGCCCCTTCGGCTCCGGAGCGATGCCGAGATCGCTGGCGACGGGGCCGGTGCTCAGCGTCGGATAGAATGCCGACCATTCGGTGATCATCGCCACTTGCTTCTGCGACAGCATCTCGACGACCTGGCTGTGATCGTCGGAGACGATGCCCGACGGCATGACGCTCAAGAGGCTCTGGCGGAACTCCATGCCGGCGACGGACTTGGGATCGTTAACAAGGATCTTTTTGTTCGGGATGTCGAGGAAGCGGCCGCCCCACGGCCACAGGAACCGTGCGAAGGCGTCCGCCGTCTGCGTCTCGCCGCGCGCCGATTGCAGCGCGTAGCCGTAGACTTTCTTGTCCTTGTTGGTGAGCTTCTCGGCATCCGCCTTCAACTCGTCCCAGGTCTTCGGTGGATTGGCGATGCCGGCATCCTTGAACATGGCCTTGTTGTAATAGAGGAGGCCCGCATAGGAATCGAAGGGAAGCCCGTAGAGCTTGCCGTCGACCGTGAAGCTGGCCAGCCAGACCGGGAAGAAATCCTTGAGATCGAGTTTGGGATCGGCAAGCTTCGGATCGTCCATGAATTGCTTCATCGGGACCGCCCAGCCTGCGCCCGCGAAATTCACCGGCCAGACGACATCGGTGAGGATGACGTCGAACTGCTCGCTGTTGGCGACGAAATTGAGCGTTTCTTCCTTGAGCGTGTTCTCGTAGGGGAAGTTCGTCCACTGGACGTTGATGCCGGTTTCCTTCTCGAATTCCGGCGTCAGCTTCTGTGCCGCTTTGTAGCTCGGCCTGTCGAGGCCGACGACATTGATCGTCATGCCCTTATAGGGCGCTGCGGCTTCCTTCAGGCTCCAGGCAAAGGCGTTGCCGGAGAACAGGCACGCTGCAACAGCAGAGAGCGCCACGCCGAGGAATCGGGCGCGGCGTTTCTTCCTGCTTTCGCCCGCCGGCGCGGACACTATCTTCACTTCGGTGTTCATCGATTTTCCTCCCGTCTTGGGCAATGCCCGGCTCGAAGCGTCGTACATTCCAGACGCTTCCTTCATCTCCGGCATCGAGACCTCAAATCCACCAGACGGCGTTTCCCCCAATACCAGCGAGACAAATCCGCTGTCGGAAGGCCAGCTTCAAAACCGAACTTCCTTGGCTTGGGCTCACGCCAGCGAGATGCTCCGAGGCTCGACAAAGAAGCTGTTCGTGCGTTTTCCCGGGGCAACAGCCGGCTCCTCTCTCAGGAGACCGCCGAGAAAACTATACATATGTATTTTGAAATTTCCAATCGAATTTTGATTGCGTTTTTGCCTCGAAAATCCGCCCGATCGGACGAGTTTGCGGAGACGCGATCAGGCCCCCGCAACCAACGGCGCCGTCAGATGAAAGGCTCGGCTATTGCCTGGATGCTCAAGCGTTCCCGATCAGGACGCCGGCGGCGAAGACGAGCGCGCCGCCAAGCACCACCTGGAAAGCCGCTCGCAGGAAGGGCGTCTCCATATAGCGGTTCTGGATGAAGGCGATCGCCCACAATTCGCAGAACACGACGATGACAGCGACGGTGGTCGCCGTCCAGAATTTCGGGATGAGATAGGGAAGGGTATGGCCGAGCCCGCCGAGAGCGGTCATCAGGCCGTTGGCGAGACCGCGCTTCAAGGGCGAGCCCCTGCCGGAAATCTTGCCGTCGTCATGGGCGGCTTCGGTGAAGCCCATCGAGATGCCGGCGCCGACCGAGGCTGAGAGGCCAACGAGGAACGTCTTCCAGCTGTCTTGTGTGGCAAAGGCGGCGGCGAAGATCGGCGCCAGCGTTGAAATCGAGCCGTCCATCAGCCCTGCGAGGCCGGGCTGGACATAAGTCAGGATGAACTGCCGTCGCTCATCGAACCGCTCCTGCTTCCTGACATCCTCGGGCACGAGCGTGTTGCTGAGACGGTGCGCAAGCGAGGAATGCGCCTTTTCCGCAATCGCCAGATCGCCGAGGAGTTTGCGCACCGAGGCATCGGTCGCGCGGCGCACCGCCTCCTGGTAAAAGCGCTCCGCCTGCGCCTCCATTTGTTCCGCCTGCGCCCTGACCCTATCGACGCCGAGCGGCCGCATCAGCCAGTCGGGCTTGCGCTGGTAGAAGCCGCGCACATGTTCACGGCGGATCAGGGGAATGTGCTCGCCGAAGCGTTTGCGGTGCAGATCGATCAGCCAGTCGCGATGGTTGATCTCCTCCTCCGCCATTCCCTCGAAGACCTTGGCCGATTGCGGAAATTCCGCCGCCAACCCGTCCGCATAGGCGCGATAGATGCGGGCGTCGTCCTCCTCCGAGGAAATGGCGAGCGCCAAAATCTCCTGTTCTGACAGGCTGTCGAAAGAGCGGCGGCCGAAGCCGAGGAAATTGGAGAACATGACGAATCCGGTATGATTTAGAAGAGTTCTAAACTATGGGTGCTGTCGTGCGACGTCAATTGTGCTGATCATACCGATCGCATTTATTCGCTGGTCTCCTGACATGCGGGTGGATAGGTTCGGATGCATTGTGGGAGGCGGCGGTAGACGAGGATCCGATGAACACCGAAGCAAAGATTCTTCCAGGCATTGCGGACATCAGGAAAGCAGCCGAACGGCTGGACGGCCTGCTTTTCCCGACAAGGCTGATCGAATCGCCGGCGCTCAGCCAGAAATTGGGCAGCCGCGTCCTGTTCAAGCCGGAAGTGCTGCAGCGGACCGGCACTTTCAAGTTCCGCGGGGCCTACAACAAGATCGCGTCGCTGACGCCGGAGGAGCGCGCGCGCGGTGTCGTCGCCTTTTCCTCGGGAAATCACGCGCAGGGAGTGGCGGCAGCCGCGGCCATGTTCGGCGTCAAGGCTATTATTGTCATGCCGTCCGATGCGCCGGCCATCAAGGCGGACAATGTCCGCGCCATGGGTGCCGAAATCGTGCCCTATGACCGCTTCACAGACGATCGGGAAAAAATTGCCGAACCTTATGCGGAGAGGGGCATGGCGCTGGTCAAGCCTTTCGATGACCCGGCGATCATCGCGGGACAAGGGACCGTCGGACTGGAAATCGTGGAGGAAGCCGAGGCGCTCGGCCTTTCGCCGGATATCGTCGTTACCCCCTGCGGAGGCGGCGGGCTGGCGGCCGGCATCGCGACGGCAGTGAAAGCGCTGTCGTCCGGAACGGAAGTCTGGGGCGCCGAACCGGAAAACTTCGACGAAACCCGCCTTTCGCTCGAAGCGGGCAGGAGGCTTGCGGTTGAACCAGGTCATCGCTCGATCTGCGATGCGCTCTTGTCGCCGATGCCGGGCGAAATCACCTTCGCGATCAATTCGAAGCTTCTCGCGGGCGTGGTTCCGGTCTCCGACGGGGCGGCGGGTCAGGCGATGCGGGACGCCGCCGCCTTCCTCAAGCTCGTTGTCGAGCCCGGAGGCGCCGTTGCCTTCGCGGCCGTCCAATCGGGCAAGCTCGATCTCTCCGGCAAGACGGTCGTCGTCGTGCTTTCAGGCGGAAATGTCGATCTGTCGCTCTATGCCGGGATCATGGCTGGGACTGCCTGATTCTGATCCTGCGATATCCGCAAGAGGGTCGGACTCGCCGATTCAGATTGCCGCGCCCTTGCGGTCTTCACGCCGACCGGCTTTGATGGAGCAATGGCCAAGGAGGTCGAACGCAAGTTCCTCGTCGCAAGCGACGCATGGCGCGGCGCCAGTGCCTCCGTCAGCCGCATCGAACAATTCTATCTGGCGCTCGCGGAAGGCCGCTCCGTCCGCATCCGCATCAAGGACGGGATGAGAGCCGTAATCACCTTGAAATTCGGACGGAATGCCAAGGTACGCGACGAATTCGAGTTTCCGGTTCCGGTCGAGGATGCGTGCGAGATGCGTGCCTTCGCCATCGGCCATATCATCGACAAGACGCGTCATCTCGTGCCGCATGGCGGCCATGTCTTCGAAGTCGATCAGTTCCATGGCGATCTGGATGGCCTTGTCCTGGCCGAACTGGAAACAACTGACGACATCCTCGATACTGCGCTTCCGTCCTGGCTTGGGCGTGAGGTAACGGGCGAGAACGATTATTATAATGCGGTGCTCGCGACGCTTGGCCGTCCGGCGGAGCGAAAATGAGCTACAGGATCGATCCCAGCGCCCCGCTTTCCCTTGAAATCCGCCGTATCGGCGTCGAGCAGCTTCGTGAAGCAGTCGCCATTCTCGATGCAGGGCGTTTGAAACGCGACGCCGGCGCACATGAAGCGCGCAAACGTTTCAAACGCCTCCGTGGCCTCCTGAGGCTGATCGCCGATGCCGCGCCGGGCTTTCGTCGGCGGGAAGAGCAACGCATCAAGGAGATCGCCGACAGTCTTTCCGCCATCCGCGATGCGACCGCGATGATCGAGGCGATCGATCGCTTCGCGGGGGATGCCGAGGACCCGCAAGCCATCGACCATCTGATGGCGCTTCGCCGTGGCCTTCTCGCCCGACGCGACAGGATCTTGAGGAAACAAGGTTCATTGGAGGCGACGGTCGGCCGGGCGATCGAAGGCCTCCATCGCGCCGAAAAGGCGCTCGAAAAGCTGACTTTTCGCGATGATGCGGCTGAAGCATCGGAACTTCTGGCGAAAAGCGTCGAAAAGACGTGCCGGCGTGCGCGGAAGGCATTGCGCAAGGCAGCCGAGAAAGGCCGCGACGCGGATTTCCACGCACTGCGCAAAGGCGTCAAATATCACGAGATGCATCTCCAGCTTTTGAGCGACGCGTGGCCGGCGGTGCTGAAGGAGCGATGGAAGAAGGCCGAGAAGCTCGGCGATCGCCTTGGCGATCTGCACGATATTCCGGTGCTGGCGGCAACGATTGAGAATGAACAGATCGGCGACAAGGCAGATCGAAAGCTCGTCCGCAAGATTATGCGGAGAAAGCACAAGAAGCTGAGTGCGGAATGCCTTGAAGACGCCGGGCGTCTATTCCACGCGCGGCCGGAAACGGTCGCGCGCGATATCGCCATCCACTACGCGCTTGTTTCAGCGGATAGAGCGCCCGTCGGGCTGGAGCCGGTCAGCGCCCCGAAGCGAGGTAGGGCCCAAGCGTAATGAGGGCCACGGCCACGACCGCGCAGGCGATGCCGACGCCCTGGACCGCGTTCACCTTCTCCTGGAAATAGAAGAAGGCGAGGACGTTGACCGCGAGAAGCTGGATGACCGCCGAGAGGCTGAGCGCGACGCCGAGCCCGACGCCGCGTATGAGCTTCAGGATGATCAGATTGCCGAGCGTATAGAGGGCGAGCGTTAGCAGAAGCTTCCAGATATTGGGCGAGACGGCCCAGTTTTTGGCCGCGCTTGCCGCGAGGATGAAGGCCGCCGTCGAGGCGATGAGTTGCAGCAGGGCCGAGATACCCAAGAGAAAACCTCGCCGGATGAGAGCGCGACGTTTGCGGAGGAACGACTTCCTTCCCCGCATTCGCAGCTTTCGCCCCGCCTGCGATTCCCGTCAAGCGCCTGTATTAAACGGGCACGGCTCTGAACTCGCGTTAATTTTTGCTTTTCTACCTCCTCTCCGTCCGCTTCACGGACACTTCTCCCCGTGATGGAGAGGATAGGCCCTGGCCGCCGGCTCGGCGCCCATCCGCCACCGCGAAGCGGGGGGAGGTGCCGAGCGAATGCGAGACGGAGGGGGATAATAGTCTGTTAAGCCGAGTTCACAGCCGTGATTAAACGGGTTGCGAAAGGGCCTCAGTCGACGAAGGCGCGCTCCACCACGAAGGCGGCTGGATTGCTGTTCGATCCCTCCGCCAGTCCGGCGCCTTCGACCAGCGATTTCACGTCCTTCAGCATCTCCATCGAGCCGCAGATCATGACGCGGTCGGACTCCGGATCGAAGGGCGAGACGCCGAGATCGGCGAACAACGATCCGTCCTCGATGAGCTTGGTGATGCGGCCGCGACGCATGAAATCCTCGCGCGTGGCGGTACTGTAGAAGGTCAGCCGCCCGGCCGTCAGTTCTCCGATCAGCGGATCCTCCGTCGCCTGGCGGTAAAGCTCCTCGCCATAGGCGAGTTCGGCCGTTTCGCGGCAGGTCTGGGTCAGGATCACCTGATCGAATTTCTCATAGGTCTCGGGATCGCGGATCAGGCTGGCGAAAGGCGCGATGCCGGTGCCCGTCGAGATCATGTAGAGCCGTCTTGCCGGCGTCAGCGCGTCGAGAACCAGCGTGCCCGTCGCCTTCTGGCGCAAGAGCACCATGTCCCCCGGCGCGATCTTCTGCAAATTCGACGTCAGCGGTCCGTCGGGCACCTTGATCGAGAAGAATTCGAGCTCCTCGTCCCAGGCGGGGCTGGCGATCGAATAGGCGCGGAAAACAGGCTTCTCCGCGTTCGGCAGGCCGATCATGACGAATTCGCCCGAGCGGAAGCGGAAGCTTTGCGGGCGCGTGATGCGGAAGGAGAACAGGCGATCGGTATAATGCTTGACCGAAACGACCTTTTCCGCATGAACATTGGCAGGGATCGGAAAGGCGGTCTGCTGCCGGGCTTGGGAGGATGCGGGAATGGTCATCGGGGGCCCCTGATGTCTCCGTTTCGGTCGGGGAGGAGGACTGTCTTCGAATTTCCGATGGTCTCACCGGAGGGCGGACTTGCGATGGAAATTTATTAGTATACAAATGAATTTCATGTCAAGATGGCAGTCCTGTCAGTCGTCTTCATTCTACCAATGAGCCGCGGCCCCTCGATGTTCCGGATTTTTCCATGAGCGTGAAAAGCGACGCAAAGGCCGGCCATGTCGTCGCAGGCATCGATGTCGGCGGAACCTTCACCGACCTCCTCCTGATCGACGGACGCTCGAGCGGCAGGGTCTTCCTCGCCAAGACACCGACCACAGTGGAAAACCAGGCCTTCGGCGTGGTCGCGGCGCTCGCGGAGACCGGCTTCCCGGTCGGGGCGGTCGATCTTCTGGTCCACGGCACGACGACCACCACCAATGCCGTGCTCGAACGGCGGCTCGCCCGGACCGGTATGATCACGACGAAGGGCTTCCGCGACATCATTGAACTCGGCCGCCGCACCCGCCCCCAGCCCTATGGCATGAAGGGCGTTTTCGTCCCGGTCATCCCGCGCGATCTGAGGCTCGAAGTCGCCGAGCGGGTCGAGGCGTCCGGTGCTGTCAGGACGCCGCTCGCTGAGGAGGAGGTACGCGACGCCGTGCGCAGGCTTCTCGAAAAAGGCTGCGAATCGCTTGTCATCCATTTCCTGCATTCCTATGCCAATCCGGCGCATGAGCGGCGTGCGGCGGAGATCGCCGCCGGGCTCTGGCCGAACGACCACATCACCATGGGGCACGCGCTCCTGTCGGAGGCGCGCGAATTCGAGCGCGGTGTCACCGCCGCCGTCAACGCCTCGGTCCAGCCGATCCTGAAGCGCTATGTCGAGCGGCTGCGGAGCGAGCTTTCCGGCCGCGGCTACAAGCGCGATTTCCTCGTCATGAACGGCAATGGCGGCATGATCTCGGCGAGCTTCGTCACCCGCGAAGCGGCGAAGACTGTGATGTCGGGACCGGCCTCCGGGGTCATGGCGGCCGCCTATACGGCGCGCCGGGCGGGCTTTCCCAACATCGTCACCTACGACATGGGCGGCACCTCGACCGATGTTGCGCTGATCCGCAAGGCGGAGCCCGCCGTCTCGAACGAGATCGAGATCGAATATGCGATGCCGATCCACGTGCCGATGGTCGATGTCCATACCGTCGGCGCAGGCGGCGGCTCGATCGCGCGGATCGACGATGCCGGCCTGCTGCGGGTAGGGCCGGAAAGCGCCGGCGCGGCGCCCGGCCCGATCTGCTATGGCAGGGGCGGCACGGAGCCGACCGTTTCGGATGCCAATCTCCTTCTTGGCCGCCTCAACCCCAAAAAGCTTCTCTCGGTCGAGGGGGCCGCAGATGTCGCCGCGATCAACGCCATCTTTTCCGAAAAGCTAGGCCGCCGGCTCGGTGTCAGCGGTGTCGAGGCGGCGGGCGCCGTCCTTCAAATCGGCAACCTCAAAATGGCTGGTGCGATAAGGATGGTTTCGGTAGCGAAAGGAAACGATCCGCGCGATTTCGCGCTGTTTGCCTTCGGCGGCGCCGGTCCGCTGCACGCCTCGGCGCTGGCGCGCGAACTCGGCATCCCGACCGTGCTCGTGCCGGCGCGGCCCGGCATCACCAATGCGCTCGGCTGTGTCGTCGCCGACCTGCGCCACGATTTCGTGCGCACGTTGAACCAGCCCGTCGCAAGCGTCGACGAGGAAAGGGTGCGTAGCGTGCTCGCCGCTCAGGCGGAGGAGGGCCGCGCGCTGATCGCCAAGGAGGCCGTGCAGCCGAAGACGATCAAGCTCGTCCATTCCGCCGATATGCAGTTCGTCGGCCAGACGCACCTGATCAACGTGCCGCTACCCTCCGCCGAAATCAATCGCGCCACGCTCCAGGCGCTTTTCGAAAAAGCCTATTTCGCCCGCTTCAAGGTCGAACTGCCTGAAATCCGCGCCAATCTCGTCAACCTCAACACCTCGGTCATCGGCGTGCGCGACGAGGTCGATCTCACGACTCTGATCGACCCCGCCGGCCGGGCGAAGACGCTTGACGAGGCGCGGACGGAGATCCGGCCCGTATGGTATGAAGGCGTATGGCACGAGACACCGGTCTATAGCCGCGAGAGGCTGCCGCTCGACGCCGTCATCGAAGGTCCCGCCATCCTCGAACAACTCGACGCGACGACCGTCATCGAGCCCGGCGACCGGGCGACATCGGACGCCGACGGGAATATCATCATAACGATCGGAGGGCGGTGAGCATGGAAATCACCGCACGTCTTCGGAAGCATGCCCGGTTTCATCACCGAAATCGGGTTCATATTCGAGGTCGGGATCGTTCTGGCGCCCGTGCCGCATGCTCAGAATATGGATTTCCCCATTCCGGACCTCATAATCGAGGACATAATCTCCCATGACAATGCGGCGCAGTCCCTTCATCGGCAGAGCCTTTGCGCTTCCCGCGAGCGGACATTCCGCGAGCAGTTTCCGCGTCTGCCGGAGTCTCACCGCCAGCATCTTCCAGGCGGAGGTGCTGTGTCTCGAAAGGTAGGATTTTTCGGCTTGCAGGAAGGTCTTTACGCGCGCGGATATGACAACCCGCATTACGCCGCCTTGCCCTTGCGGTCGTCGAGTTCGTCGAGCAGGTCGTCAAGATCGGCCGATTCGCCGCGCGCGATCTCGTCGCGTCCCTCGGCTGCTGCAAGGATGTCCCTGCCTTCCGCCGCCAGATACGCCTTCATTGCTCGCACGATCACCCAGCTTCGGCTGCGTTCGCTCAGCTGCGCGATCCGCTCGATTTCGGCCAGAATGTCCGCGGGCACCCTGAGAGCGATGGGGTCGGAGAGGTTCTTCATGTTCGACATCGTTTTTCCTTTTGTTGTTATACAGTGTAATACAGAAATCCGTCATTCGCAACGCTTTGCCTTTCCGGCGGTGCAATAGCCATGAGCCTCGACGCAATCACCCTTTCCGTCATCCAGGCCGCGGTGCAGCAGGTCTGCGACGAGATGGACCTGACCTTCTCTCGCGCGGCCTTCTCGCCGGTCATCGCCGAGGCGAACGATCGGTCGGACGGCATCTATTCCGCCGAGGACGGCTCCCTGATCGCGCAGGGGGTCGGGGGGTTGCCGGTCTTCGTCGGCGTCATGCAGTATTCGACGCGTGTGCTGATCGAGATGATCGCAGGTGGCCGCGCTCTGCCGCCGGAAGAGGGCGATATTTACATCGTCAACGATCCCTATCTCGGCGGCACGCATCTGATGGATGTGCGCTTCGTCATGCCGGCTTATCGCAACGGCAGGATTTTCTGCTGGCTGTCGAATACCGGGCACTGGCCGGACATCGGCGGCGCCGTGCCGGGCGGCTTCTCGGCGTCCGCTACCGCCGTGGAGCAGGAAGGCCTGCGGCTGCCGCCGGTGAAGCTCTTCAAGAAAGGCCGGCTCGATCCCGAGATCCATGCGATCATCGCCTCCAATATCCGCGTCGCGGATCAGCGCATCGGCGACATCAAGGCGCAGGCCGCGGCGCTGATGGTCGGACAGGACCGGCTCTTCGAAGTGCTGGATCGTTACGGAGACGAAACGGTGACGGAAGCGATCGGCGAACTGCGGCGCCGCGCCGCCGATCAGATGCGCGCCCGCATCGCGGTCCTTCCCGACGGCGTCTACCGCTCGAAGGCTTTCGTTGACTCCGACGGCGTCGTCGACCAGCCGCTCACCATCGCGCTTGCGGTGGAGAAGAAGGGCGACATGCTGACCTTCGATTTCGACGGTTCCTCGCCGCCCTGCGCCGGGCCGATGAACAGCGTTCTGGCGACGACATTGTCTTCCGTCTATCTCGCCGTCCGCCACATCTTTCCCGACGTTCCGATGAGCGCCGGCGCCTTCGAACCGCTGATCGTCAAGCGCCCGGAAGGCACCTTCCTCGATGCGAGATACCCCCGCCCGGTCTCGGGCTGCGCCGCGGAAGTGTCGCAGCGCATCGCCGAAGCCGTCTTCGCCGCGCTCGTCCAGGCCCTGCCGGAGGAGGTGACCGCCGCGCCCGCCGGTTCAAGTGGCAATTTCGCGCTTGGCGGCAGCGATCCGGCGCGCGGGCGTGATTATGTCATGTACCAGATATCCGGGGGCGGCTATGGCGGCAACGCCCATCATGACGGGCTTGCCAATGGCTGCTCCACCATCGGCATCTCGAAATCGCCGCCGGTGGAGGTGATGGAACAGGCCTATCCGGTGCTTTATCGCGAATATGCGCTGCGTGAAGGCTCTGGCGGCGCGGGAAAGCACCGCGGCGGTTTCGGCCTGCTCTACGATGTCGAGATCCTTCGTGGAGAAGCCCGCGCGTCCTTCGTCATGGATCACGGCCGTTTCGGACCGCAGGGCGTCTTGGGTGGCGCCGATGGCGGGCCGAATGCCGTCACCGTTTTCCAGAAAGGCATCCCGCATACGCCGCCGCATCTCTCCAAGGAGCAGGACATTCCGCTCAGGGCCGGCGATCGCGTCCGCGTCGGCACGCCGGGCGGCGGCGGCTATGGCGATCCGCTGACGCGCGACCCCAAGGCCGTCCTGCACGATGTCGCCATGGGCTATTACACCGCCGAAGAAGCCGCCGAACGCTTCGGCGTCGCGATCGATCCGGCGTCGATGGTGGTCGACCGGGAGAAAACGGCTGCGCTGAGGAGATAATCCTGACTAACCGGTACGGAGCGCGTTGATGGGCGGCATGCCGCCGAGATGCGACAGGAGCTCCGCGACATTGCCGGCGGCATATTTCTTCAGCAGCCGCGCGCGATAGGCCTCCACCGTGCGCGGCGAGATCGACAGCGTGCGCGCGATTTCCTTCGAGGTGCGGCCTTCGCCCAGATGCATGACGATCTGGCGCTCGCGCGTCGAAAGTTCCGCCACCGTCCGTTCCGCCGACAGATCGGCGAAGCTCCAGACAGCTTGCCGCAGCGGGTCGTCCTCGCGTGTCAGCGAATGGCCGCGCACGCGCACCCAGAAGAGCGAGCCGTCCTTGCGCGCCATGATGCGCTCGTCGGAATAGCGGTTGGTCTTTTTCAGCGGCTCGACGCCGACATTGCGGATGCGCAGGAACTCCTCGAAGGAGGGGTAGAGGATGGCGAAGGACTGGTCGATCAGTTCGCCTTCACCATAGCCGAACATTTCGGAGAAGGCGGGATTGCACGCCTTGATGACGCGGCTCGCCGTCATGACGATGCCGACCGGCGCGTGGCGAAAGGCGATCGCGTTCAACTCCTTCGTCGGGTCGGTCATTTGCGTATTTCCACCATATTGCCGATCACGGCGCCCGGCGAATAATAGAAGCTGGTTTCCGCTGGACCAAGAAAAAACCGGCAGGCCGGACGATTGCCGAAGAGACCGCCGCAATGAGGAGGAACAAGAGGATGAAGAAGTTGCTCGCCGCGCTGGCGCTCGCCGGCGCGATGGCCGCCCTGCAGCCGGCCCTGGCCGATGACGCGATCAAGATCGCGCTTGTCCACGGATTGTCGGGCTCGCCGCTCGAAACCTATTCGAAACAGACCACGATCGGCTTCAATCTCGGCCTCGAATACGCCACCAAGGGCACCATGACGGTCAAGGGTCACAAGATCGAAATCATCGAAAAGGACACGCAGTTCAAGCCGGACGTGGCCCGCTCCATGCTGGAGGAAGCCTATAATGACGACGATGCGCTGTTCGCGGTCGGCGGCACGTCTTCCGGCGTGACGACGGCGCTGCTGCCGATCGCGGCGGAGAACCAGAAGATCCTCGTGGTCGAGCCGGCGGTGGCGGATTCGCTGACAGGTCCCGATTCCAATCGCTATATCTTCAAGACGTCGCGCAATTCCTCGCAGGACATGCAGGCGCAGGCGCTGGCGCTGAAGCCGGACAAGGACCTCTACGTCGCGACCCTGGCGCAGGATTACGCCTTCGGCAAGGACGGCATCGCCGCTTTCAAGACGGCGCTCAAGGGCACCGGCGCGCATGTCGTCGACGAGGAATATGTGCCGATCAAGACCACCGACTTCACGGCCACCATCCAGCGCATGTTCGATGCGCTGAAGGACAAGCCCGGCCGCCGCGTCATCGTCATTTATGTCGCCGGCATCGACGCGCTGACGCCGCTCGTCGCCGCCGATCCCGGCCGCTACGACATCAAGCTTTCGACCGGCGGCAACATCCTGCCGGTGATGAAGGCTTACAAGCAGGTGCCGGGTATGGAAGGCGCCACCTATTACTATTACGGCATCCCGAAGAACCCGATCAACGACTGGCTCGTGAAGGAGCATGAGAAGCGCTATCATCAGCCGCCGGACTTCTTCACCTGCGGCGGCATGGCTGCGGCGCTCGCCATCGTCAAGGCGATCGAGACCTCTCCCGACCTGAAGACCGATTCCCTGATCAAGACCATGGCGGGCATGACCTGGGACACGCCGAAAGGCCCCATGACGTTCCGCAAGGAAGACCATCAGGCGATGCAGGAGATGTATCACTTCAAGATCAAGGTCGATCCGAAGGTCGCCTGGGCCATTCCGGAACTGGTCGATGTCATCAAGCCCGACCAGATGCATATTCCGATCGGCCGGAATGACGAGAAGTGAGGTGCGGCAATAGGCAATCGGCAATGGGCAGTCGGGCGTCCGCTTCGAAGCCGCCGCTGCCCTTTGTCCGATTGCCCACTGCCACATGCCGACTGCCGACATGTCTTCCCTCCGCACCGAGAATTTGACGATCCGCTTCGGCGGCCATGCGGCCGTCAACGGCGTGACGATCGCCTTCCGGCCGGGCGAACTGACGGTCATCGTCGGACCGAACGGCGCGGGCAAGACGACCTGGTTCAATCTCGTTTCCGGCCAGCTGACGCCGACGGAAGGCCGCATTGTCAAGGGCGATATGGAGATCACGTCACTTTCGCCTTCCGCCAGGGCAAAGGCCGGCATCGGCCGCGCCTTCCAGCTGACCAATCTCTTCCCGCGGCTTTCGGTGCTTGAAAATGTCAGGCTCGCCGTACAGGCGCGGGCAGGGGCGGGCGCAAGCATCTTTCGCCGCGCCTCCGCGCTCGCCGCGCTTCGTGACGAGGCGCAAACGGTCCTCCAGCGCACGCGTCTTTCCGAGGTAGCCCAGCTGCCGGCTGCGGCGCTGCCGCATGGCGACCAGCGCAAGCTCGAAGTGGCGCTGCTGATCGCCATGCAGCCGGACATCTTCATGTTCGACGAGCCGACCGCCGGCATGTCGGCCGACGAGGCGCCGGTCATCCTCGACCTCATCGCCGACATCAAGAAAGATCGCTCAAAGACGATCCTGCTGGTCGAGCACAAGATGGATGTCGTGCGCACACTCGCCGACCGCATCATCGTCTTCAACAATGGCGAACTGATCGCCGATGGGGAACCGGCGACGGTGATGGCCCTGCCGGTCGTGCGCGAGATCTATCTCGGCGTCGGCGAGGAGGAGGTCGCGTGAGCGGCACGATCCTTAGACTCGAGGATGTCCACACCGACATCGCGCAATACCACGTCCTGCACGGCGTTTCCTTCGACGTGCCGGAAGGCGGCGTGCATGTGCTGCTCGGCCGCAACGGCGCCGGCAAGACGACGACGCTGCGCACGATCATGGGACTCTGGCGGGCGAGAAACGGCGCAATCGTCTTCCGCCATCGCGACATAACTGCGCTCCATACCTCCGATATCGCCCGGCTGGGCATCGCCTATGTGCCGGAGAATATGGGCATCTTCGGCGGCCTCACTGTCGAGGAGAACATGCGGCTCGCTGCCGTCGGCGGTCGCTTCGATGATGGCCGTTTGCAGCGCATCTTCGCGCTATTCCCGGCGCTGGAGCGGTTCTGGGACAAGCAGGCTTTCACGCTCTCGGGCGGACAGAAGCAGATGCTGGCGATCGCCCGCGCCATCATCGAAAAACGCGACCTGATCCTGATCGACGAGCCGACCAAAGGCCTCGCGCCGGCGATCATCCGCAACATGATCGCGGCGTTCCGCGAGATCGCCAGGGAGGCGACGATCCTGCTGGTCGAGCAGAATTTCCATTTCGCCCGGGCGCTTGGAAGGGGCGTCGCCGTGATTGAGGACGGGCGGATCGTGCATCAGGGTGACATGGCGGCTCTCGCCGCCGATGAGGCGTTGCAGACGCGATTGCTCAGCTTGTCGCTGGAGGGACATTGAATGATGGCTTCCCTCTCCGCCACTCTCTCCCGCCTCGGCGGCGTCAATCTCCTGCCTTTCACCCTGGCGATTATCGCGCTCCCGCTGATCGGTTCGTTTTCCTCATGGGTGACGCTGACCGCGGCAGGGCTCGCCATGGGCATGATGATCTTCCTGATGGCGTCGGGCCTGTCGCTCGTTTTCGGCCTGATGGATGTGCTGAATTTCGGCCATTCCGCCTTCATTTCCTTCGGCGCCTTCATCGCCGCCTCGGTGCTCGCCGCGCTTGCCTCCTGGCTGCATGGCGGCAACCCGGCGCTCAACCTCGCCGCCATCCTGCTGGCGATCGCGGCGGCGACGGCCTTCGGCGCGCTCGCCGGATGGTTTTTCGAGCGCGTTATCGTCCGGCCCGTCTATCGCGATCATCTGCGCCAGATCCTCGTCACGGTCGGGGCGCTGATCATCGCCGAACAGCTGATCCTGGCGATCTGGGGCGGCTCGCCCGTCGCCGTGCCGCGCCCGGCGATTCTTTCCGGCTCCTTCGTCATCGGCAACGCCACGATCGAGATCTACCGCGTCTTCGCCTTCATTCTTGGTCTCGTCGTCTACGGCGTGCTGGCGCTGGTGCTCAACCGCACGCGCATCGGGCTCCTGATCCGCGCCGGCGTCGAGAACCGCGAAATGGTCGAGGCGCTCGGCTTCCGCATCGACCGGCTTTTCGTCGGTGTCTTCATGGCCGGATCGGCGCTCGCCGCGATGGGCGGCGCCATGTGGGCCGGCTATCAGGGCCTGATCTCGGGAACACTCGGCTCGGAGATGCTGATCCTCGTCTTCATCGTCGTCATCATCGGCGGGCTGGGATCGATCGAGGGGTCGCTCTTGGGCGCCATCCTGGTCGGGCTGCTCGGCAATTACGTCGCCTTCCTGCTGCCGAAAATGTCGCTCGCCTCCAACATGCTCCTGATGATGGCGGTGCTCTTGTGGCGGCCCTATGGCTTGAGGCCGGCGGTGAAGAGATGATCGCTGCTTCCCGCCCCTTTGCCCCCGGACGGCTGATTGTCCATGTCGTTGTCGGCCTGATCGGGCTGGTGCTGCTCTTCGCGCCCTTTCTCTTTCACGATTTCCGCGCGCAGGAAGTCGCGGCGCGCATCTGCGTCTTCGTCGTCCTCGTCGCGAGCTATGATTTGCTGATCGGCTATACCGGCATCGTCTCCTTCGCCCACACCATGTTCTTCGGCCTCGGCGCCTATGGAACCGCGATCGCGCTGAAAGGCATGGGACCAAGCTTCGGGGCCATCCTGGTCGGCGGCCTTGCCGGGGTGGCGGCGGCGCTCGTGCTCGCCTTCCTGATCGGGCTGTTGTCGCTCAGGGTGAAGTCGATCTTCTTCGCCATGGTCACGCTCGCTGCGGCTTCCGTCATGCTGGTGCTGGCGAGCCAACTGTCCGACCTGACCGGCGGCGAGGATGGGCTGACCTATTCGGTGCCGCATCTTTTCGCGCCGTCGATGAAGTTTCTCACCGATGCCGACGGCCATGTCGTGAAGCTGTTCGGCACGGCGCTCAACGGCCGGCTTGCCGTCTATTATTTCGTCTTCGTCGCCGCGCTCCTGCTTTTCCTGCTGATGCTGAGGATCGTCGCCTCGCCCATGGGCACGGTGCTGGAGGCGATCCGAGAGAACGAGATGCGCGCCGAGGCGATCGGCTATCGCGTCGTCGCCTATCGTACCTCGATCTTCTGCATCGCCGCCGTCATCGCGGCGCTTGCCGGCGTGCTGAGGGCGGTGTGGCTGAAATATACAGGCCCGGACGTGGCGCTTTCTTTCTCGATCATGGTCGACATTCTGCTGATGGTGGTTATCGGCGGTATGGGAACGACGATCGGCTCCGTCATCGGCGTCGCGGTGATGACGCTGGCGCAATTCTATCTCAAGGACATCATGGAGGCGGTCGCTGCCGCCACTTCCGCCGTGCCGCTCCTGCCGAAGCTGTTCGATCCCGACCGCTGGCTGCTCTGGCTCGGGCTGCTCTTCATCCTGCTCGTCTATTTCTTCCCGGCGGGCATCGCCGGAACGCTCATGGGAAAAGGAAAACGCCGATGAACGGCCCTCGCTCGACCTATATCAACGCCGCCGGCCATGAGATGCACATCACCGAATGGGGCGATCCGCAAAAACCGGCGCTGGTCATGTGGCACGGCCTTGCCCGAACCGGCCGCGATTTCGACGAGGCGGCGGAGGCGCTGTCCGACAGTTGTTTCGTCCTTTGCCCCGATACGCTCGGTCGCGGCCTTTCCGCCTGGGCGAAAAGCCCGGAGACCGACTATTCCTATCGCACCTATGGCGACATGGCGCTTGCCATGCTTGATCGCTATGGCATCCGGCAGTTGCGCTGGGTCGGCACCTCGATGGGCGGGCTGCTCGGCGTCACGCTCGCCGGCGGCAGGCTGAAGGAGCGCATCAGCCATCTCGTCATCAACGATATCGGCCCTGAAATCCAGACGGAAGGCATCGGCCGCATCGCCGATTATGTCGGCCATCCGCCCGTCTATGACACGGTCGGCGAAATGGAGGCCTGGCTGAGGGCGAACTACGCCCAGTTCGGCGCCAACAGCGAGGCCTTCTGGCGCCGAATGACGGATACGTCGGTCCGTCGCACCGACAACGGCCGCATCACCGTCCATTACGACCCGAAGATCGCCGAGCAATTGAGCCGCCCCGAAGAAGGGCTCGACCTGTGGAAGGCCTACGACGCCATCAGCGCCAAGACGCTCGTTCTTCGTGGGTCAAGCTCGGACGTGCTGGCGCCTTCGGTGGCGGAAGAAATGCAGAAGCGCGGGCCGAAGCCGGCGCTTGAAGTGCTTGCCGGCTTCGGTCACGCGCCAACTCTCGCGAGCGCCTACGAACTGGCGCTCCTCAGGCGATTTCTCGCCGCCTGAGCTTACGGGCAGAACCAGAGCGGGCCGACGATGATGCAGCCGCGGGTGCGCCAGTCGTGCGGGCGGCGGTGATAGCGATGCCAGCCATGCGGCGCGCTGCGGTAGTGATGGCCGGGCCTGTAGCGCCTGTCGTGATCGCGATGATGGCGATGCGACGGCCGCATGTGATGCGATCTGTCGCGATGCGACTGCGAATGATGATGTTCGCTCCGGCGGTTATGATCACTATGTTTCGGCTGGGCAAAGGCCACGGGGACGGCGACCACCGAGGCGATCGCCAGCGATAGAATGAATTTAAACATTTAACCCTCCAGCTTTAATCCCACAAAAGTAGTAAAATGATCGAACCGGCGCAACGCCTCCCGCACGGAATGGTTCCACCCGAGTTAGCCAAAGCATCATCAAGCGGCGATACGCATTGGTCATCGACAGGATCATGAGGCGCGGCGCGGTAAGGGCGGTCTGATCGCGCGAAAACCACGGCATATCCACGGCTCTGAACTCGCGTTGATTTTTGCTTTTCTGCCCCCTCTCCGTCCGCTTCGCGGACACCTCCTCCCACTTCGTGAGGGAGAGGATAGGCCCTGGCCGCAGGCTCGGCGCCCATCCGCCACCCGCGAAGCGGGGGGAAGGTGGCTCGGGCCCCCGGGTCCGGCCGCTGGCCGGCCCGAGGACAGGCTCCGCCGAGACGGAGGGGGAATAATAGTCTGTTAACCCGAATTCACAGCCGTGGCCATGTCGGCGCTTCTATTGACACTGCGGCAGATTACGGCCTAACTGGTCCGGAGATTGGTCCAGTAGATCAGTTGCGATTTTCGGCGTTCGAATCCTCCGGGTCTGGGTCGGTGGGCATGGAGAGTGCTACGATCCCCATCAATCCCTTTGGCAAATGAAAATGAAAGGCCAATGAAATGCATGTGATGATCATCGGGGCGGCGGGCATGATCGGGCGCAAGCTCTCGGAGCGCCTTGTCCGCGACGGCAGCCTGTCGGGGAAGCCCGTCGAACGCATGACGCTGGTCGATGTCGTCGCGCCGGCAAAGCCGGCTGGCTTTGGCGGTCAGGCCGACCTTCGAACGGCCGATCTTTCCGCCGAAGGCGAGGCCGCCCGGCTGGTCGATCTCAGGCCCGATATCATCTTCCATCTCGCCGCCATCGTCTCGGGCGAGGCGGAAGCCGATTTCGAGAAGGGCTACCGCATCAATCTCGACGGCACCCGTTTCCTCTTCGAGGCGATCCGGCTCGCTGGGGAAGGCTATTATCCGCGCATCGTCTTCACCTCGTCGATCGCCGTCTTCGGCGCGCCGTTCCCCGAGAAGATCGGCGACGAGTTCTTTTCCACGCCCTTGACCAGCTACGGCACGCAGAAGGCGATCTGCGAACTCCTGCTTTCCGATTACAGCCGCCGCGGCTTCTTCGACGGAATCGGCATCCGGCTGCCGACGATCTGCATCCGGCCGGGCAAGCCCAACAAGGCGGCCTCGGGCTTTTTCTCGGGCATCCTGCGTGAGCCGCTGGCGGGCAAGGAGGCGATCCTGCCGGTGTCGGAAGATGTGCGCCACTGGTTCGCAAGCCCAAGGGCGGCCGTCGGCTTCCTCATTCATGCGGCGGAAATGGATCTCGCTCTGCTCGGCGACCGCCGCAATCTCTCCATGCCGGGTCTCACGGCCACCGTCGGCGAAGAGATTGAAGCGCTGCGCCGCGCCGCCGGCGATGCCGCGGTGAAGCTCATCAGGCGCGAGCCCGACCCGACCGTCGTGCGTATCGTTGCCGGCTGGCCGCGCAACTTCGATACGAAGCGCGCGGAGAAACTGGGTTTCCGGGCCGACGCCTCTTTCGACGCCCTCATCCGGGCCTATGTCGAAGATGAAGGCCATTCCGCGAATTAGGCGCGACCGATGCTGCTCGGCTGCATAGCGGACGACTTTACCGGCGCCAGCGATCTTGCCAACACGCTGGCCAAACAGGGCATGCGGACCGTTCAGTTCTCCGGCGTTCCGGCAGGCGACGATGCGCCGGATTGCGAGGCCGGCGTGGTGGCGCTGAAAACACGCTCCATACAGCCGGAAGACGCCGTCGCCCAGTCGCTTGCCGCGCTCGAATGGCTGAGGCGAAAGGGCTGCAGCCAGTTCCTCTTCAAATATTGCTCGACATTCGATTCGACCCCCAAGGGCAATATCGGCCCGGTTGCCGAAGCGCTTCTCGACGCCCTCGACGCCCCCTCCGCCGTCGTCTGTCCGGTGTTTCCGGCAACCGCCCGAACGCTCTATAGGGGGTATCTCTTCGTCGGCGATCGTCTGCTCAGCGAATCCGGCATGCAGAACCATCCGCTCAATCCCATGACCGACCCCGATATCAGGCGCTGGCTGCGACGACAGACGAAGATCGAGGTCGGGCTTGTCGCCTATGACCGTGTTCGGGAAGGGGCGGATTCGATCAAAGCGGCCATTGCCGCGGAAACGGAAAGGGGACATCGGCTCATCGTGGTCGATGCGATTATCGATTCCGACCTGATGGCGATCGGCCGGGCAATTGCGGATCATATCCTGATCACCGGTGGTTCCGGCATCGCTCTTGGCTTGCCCGAGAATTTCCGCTCACGCGGATTGCTGCGCGATGAGGGCTCCGGTTTCACGCCGGTTCGAGGCAAGGCTGCGGTGCTCTCCGGTTCCTGTTCGCGCGCGTCGATCGCGCAGGTGGAGGCTTATCTGAAGGCGCATCCCGGCCTCGCGGTAGACGGCGGCGATATCCTGTCGGGCGGGCTGACGGTGGATGCCGCCCTTGCGTTCTTTCGCAAACACGCCGGCGAAGCGCCGATCATCTATTCGACCGCCGAGCCTGACAAGGTGAAAGCGGTGCAGGAGAAATACGGGCAGGAGGAAGCCGCACGGGCGGTCGAGCATTTCTTTTCCGGGCTCGCCGTCGGTCTGGCCGAGGAAGGCGTCGTGCGGCTCGCGGTCGGTGGGGGCGAGACCTCCGGCGCCGTCGTCACCGCGCTCGAGATTCCCCATATGCTCGTGGGCCCCGAAATCGACCCGGGCGTTCCCGCGCTTGCCGCTATCGGAGCGCGCCCTCTGCGGCTTGCGCTCAAAAGCGGAAATTTCGGCGCAGGAGATTTTTACGAGAAGGCGCTCGAAATGTTGGGATCGGCATGAGCAACGAGCAGGAACTCCGCGTCGCGATCGCGAAATGGGGACGCTCGTTGTTCGAGCGCGGCTTCACCGTCGGTTCCTCGGGCAATATCTCCGTCAGGCTCGATGACGGCTATCTGATGACGCCGACCAATTCCTGCATGGGATTCCTCGATCCCGATCGTCTGTCGCGACTTGACAATGAAGGGAAACACACCGGCGGCGGCAAGCCGACCAAGGAATTGCCCCTGCATCTCGGCTTCTATGAGGGACGTCCGAGCGCGCGTGCCGTCGTCCACCTCCATTCGACCTTCGCTACGGCGTTATCCTGCCTGGCCGATACCGATCCCGAGGATGCGATCCCGCCGATCACGCCCTATGTCGTCATGCGGGTCGGGCGTGTCCCCGTCCTGCCTTATGCCCGTCCCGGGTCGGTGGAAGTCGGGCCGGTCATCCGGGAACATGCGCCGCGTCATGCGGCGGTGCTGCTCGCCAATCACGGACCCGTTGTCGCTGGAATGTCGCTTGAGGCCGCCGTCTTCGCCGCCGAGGAACTCGAGGAGACGGCGAGGCTTGTCATTCTGACACGTTCGATGGATGTCCGCCGGCTTTCCGCGGAACAGATTGCCGAATTGGACGCCTCTTTCAAGCTGAGGTGAAAATCATGCTCCGCTTTTCCGCCAATCTGGGTTTTCTCTGGCCTGGCCTCCCGCTTCTGGAGCGCATAGACCACGCCGCCGAGGCCGGTTTCCGCGCGATAGAGCTTCATTGGCCCTACGACACGCCGGGCGATGCCGTCCGGAAAGCTTGCGAAAAGCATCGTTTGACGTTGCTCGGCATCAACACCGTGGTCGGCGACGCGTCGCGCGGCGAGTCCGGCCTCGGCGCCCTTGCCGGGCGGGAAGCGGATTTTCAGGCCGCGATCGACCAATCACTTGCCTACTGCCGGGTATCCGGTGCAAACGCCGTTCACGCGATGGCGGGTGTCGTACCCCAGGATCAGCGCCGGAAGGCGCGCGAAACATTCCTGCGCAATTTGGCCGAGGCTGCCGAAAAGGCGTCCGGACAGGGCGTGATGCTCCTTCTCGAACCCCTCAATCCGCGCGACATGCCGGACTATTTCTATTCCACGGCGGCTGAAGCCGTCTCGATCATCGAGGAACTGGGTTCCGACGCTGTCCGGTTGATGTTCGACGTCTATCATGTCGGCGTCACCGAAGGCGATGTGATCATGAAGTTGCGCCGCTACAAAGACTTTATCGGTCACGTCCAGATCGCCGCCGTGCCGAGCCGCGCGGAACCCGATGAAGGCGAGATTTCCTATCCCGCGATCTTCGAGGAATTGGAGAGGATCGGCTATGCGGGTTTCATCGGCTGCGAATACAAACCCCGCGCCGCGACCGGGGACGGCCTCGCCTGGGTGAACAGGCTGGGTGTCAGTCTTTAGCGGTTGCCCAACCTGATGTCGCTTTGCAGCGCTGCTTGCGCCTGCGCCCGGAGAAGCGTGAATCCATCCTGCGATTGATCCGACAAAGTTGCTTCCGGTTCGCCGTTCCGGCCCGCGCATCAAATTATTTCGAAAAAATGAGATTGAACATAAATCAAAGTTGGAATAGCGTTCCATCATCAATTGTCATTCGATTTTGTCGACGCCTGAAATGGCGCTGTCTGAATGATTTTGGATGGAGGAGATAAACCGGGTCATGCCTTCGAACATATCGGCCAAACCCGCCTCACGATCGGATGATCTTGTGAAAGAACAGGGTGCGGAAGCACCCCAGGCCGGGGCTCCGAGGTCGGATTTCATCCGCGTGCTTCTGAATATCGGCTGGAACCTCATTCCAGCCCTGACCTTTGTCGGCATTGTTCTCCTATGGGCCGGCGCCGTCCGTTTTTTTGCTATTCCGGCCTATCTCCTGCCGGGTCCGGGAAGCGTTTTCGCGCTCCTCATCTCCGATGCGGGGATGTTGTGGGAAAACTCGAAGACCACCATCGCCGAGATCCTGCTGGGGTTTGGCCTCACCCTGGTGACGGCAATCCCGCTGGGGCTCGTCATAGCGCTGTCGCCGCTCGCCAAACAGGTCCTTTATCCGCCGGCCATGCTGCTCCAGCTGGTCCCGAAGGTCGCCATGGCGCCGCTGTTCCTCGTCTGGTTCGGGTTCGGCATGCAATCGAAGGTTGTCTTGACCCTGCTCATGACCTTCTTCCCTCTCTTGATTGCCAGCATCAGCGGCTTCCAGATCCTCGACGCGCGGTTGCTCTACCTGACGCGCTCCATGGGCGCGACGAGCTGGCAGACGTTCCGCTATCTGCGCATTCCCGCGGCGCTCCCGGTGATCTTCTCCGGATTGAAGACGTCGGCGACGATCGCGGCCACGGCGGCCATCGTCGCGGAGTTCGTCGGGGCCAATAAGGGTTTGGGCTACGTCCTGCTGAAGGGCACCAGCACGATGAACATCGATCTTACTTTCGCGGTCCTGGTGATCCTGACGGTGATAGGCCTCGCCATCAATTACATCGTCGAGTTCAGCGAGTGGCTGCTCGCTCCATGGCAACGCGACGGGAAGTAAGGGGTGCGTTCCCCTCGATTTCAACGCAACGGCAACAATCAAAAAGGGTGAGGAGATAATGATGTTGTTCAATCGGAAATGGCTGGCGGCATGCGCCGCGATATCGGGCCTGTTGTTCGCGCAAGGCGCCTTCGCGGATACGCCCGTGACCTTTCAGCTGAACTGGTATGCGGGCGGCTCGAATGCCGGCTTTGCCGCCGCCCTGAAGGAGGGCTATTACAAGAGCGAGGGTCTGGACGTTACGATCATCCAGGGGAATGGCTCCGCCAATACCGCGCAGATGGTGGCGAGCGGCCAGGCGCAACTCGCTTATGCGGATGCGGTGGCGGTCAGCCAGCTTATTGCCAAGGGCGCGCCGATGAAGATCGTGGCGACGGTCTATCAATCGAACCCGGAAGAGGTCGAGGCGCTGACGAAGACCGGCATCAAATCGATCGCCGATCTGAAGGGAAAGAAGATCGGCGTTCCCGCCGGCAGCGCCCAGACAACCATGCTGCCGCTCTTTTTCGAGGCCAACAACCTCAAGCAATCCGACGTCAATGAAATCAATATGCCGCCGAGTTCCATGGTTCCCGCACTGCTGACCGGACAAGTGGATGCCATTCTCGGATCGGTGGACGATTACGGCATCCAGGCCGAGTCGCAAGGCGCCAAGCTCGACAAATTCACTTTTGCCGACCATGGCGTGCCGACCGTCAGCACGTCCATATTCGCGAGAAACAGCTTCATTAAGGACCATCCCGACGTCCTGAAAAAATTCATCGCGGCGAGCCTCAAGGGTTGGGTTTTCGCACTTGCCCATCCGGATAAGGCGGTGGCGGATCTGAAGGCGGCCTTCCCCGATGTCGATACCAAGCTCGCCGCGGCCCAGCTCGCCGCGATCCCGTCGCTTTTCTGCAGCGGCGGAACGAAATATATCGGCAAGGCGACGGATGCGCATTGGGCGCTGACGCAGAAGCTGCTCGCCAAGGTGAAGCTTCTGCCGGAGGGGCAGGATCCGAAGGCCTACTACACCAACGATTTCCTGCCGCCGGACTCCGAGCTGCACGCCTGCAAGGGCTGACGCCGTGCACACGGCCCGGACAGGAAGGGCGGGGCTGCCATCTTCACGAAAGCGATGATAAGATGACCGATAGAGGCTCTTACCGTTACGAGGATCTGTTCGTCGGGATGCGCTTTCGCAGCCCCGGCAGGACGATCACCGATGCCGATATCGTCGGCTTCGCGGGCCTGACGGGCGATTTTTCCGAACTCCACACAAGCGACGTCTATGCCAGGAACAGCGAGTTCGGGCGCCGGGTAGCGCATGGCATGCTGGGGCTCGCCTATGCGCACGGACTGATGTGGGCGAGAACCGGGGAGCTGCGCGAAACTGCGATCGCTTTCCTGGGCATCAGCGACTGGAGATTCCTCGCTCCGATCTTCGTCGGCGATACGATTTTCGTGAACTACGCGCTTGCCGAATTGCGCGACAGCAAGTCGCGTCCCACTCAGGCTATCGCCACCTTCGACGTCGAACTGGTCAACCAGGATGGCGGCGTCGTGCAGCGCGGGCGCAAGGCGCTTCTGGTGTCGAAGGTTCCGCTAAAGGCCGTCGCGGTTTCCGTGAGCGGCGCTGAAGGAAAGGAAATGCCGCGTTGAGTATTCTCGAAGACCCCGACCGCATCTCCGGTGTCCCGATCACCATAGAAAACGTCTCGAAGATTTTTGGCGAAGAGACCAAAAAGCCTTTCCGCGCCTTGAAGGAAGTCAGCGCTTCCATCAATAGCGGCGAGTTTGTTTCGGTGGTTGGCGCTTCCGGCTGCGGCAAGAGCACCCTGATGCTGATGGTGGCCGGGTTGTTGAAACAGACGACGGGAGAAATCACGGTCGGCGGCAAGCCCGTGACGAAGCCGATCACGGATGTGGGCATCGCCTTTCAGGACCATCTGCTCCTGGAATTCCGCACGGCGTTCAAGAACGTCATGCTGCATGCGGACATAAGGGGACTGCCGAGGAAGCTGATCGAGGAGCGCGCCAGGGAACTCTTTGGGCAATTGAAGCTCGAGCACGCGATGAACAAATATCCGCGCCAGCTCTCGGGCGGCATGCGCCAGCGCGTCTCCCTTATCCGCAGTCTCGTGCACGATCCCTCCCTGCTTCTGATGGATGAGCCCTTCGGCGCGCTTGATGCGCTGACGCGATTGCAGGTCCGCATGGATCTCGAATCGCTTTGGATGCGCCGCCGTCCGACCGTGCTTTTCATCACCCACAGCGTCGAGGAAGCGGTGGGTCTATCCGACCGCATTCTGGTCATGAGCCCCAGCCCCGGAGAGGTCATCGACGAAATCCGTGTGGAACTTCCGCGCCCCCGTCCGATCGTGCTGGGCGACGCGCCCGAATTCAGCGCTTATGTCGATCGGATCCACAGGCATTTCGAGCGCCTTGGCGTGCTCCACGGACTGGGATCGCTGCCTCAGCCCGTCGCGTCGAGGTGAATATGGCCGATACGAGGGAAGCGGCTGAGGGCAGTTCGATGGCGCCCGTTGCATCGTCAGAAAATAGATTTGCAACCGTTACGGTTCGAGGCGCTTTCGCCGAGATCACGCTTTCGAACGGTCCGCTCAATCTCGTTACGAAGCCGCTCCTCGTCGACCTCAATAACGCGTTGGCGGGTGTGACGAAAAACACTGGCCTCCGCTGCCTCATTCTCCACGGCGGAGAAGCGCGGGCATTTTGCGCCGGGAGCGACATCAAGGAATTCGACGGTCTTCGTTCCGCCGCCAGCGAGCGCAAGATTCTCTTCGAGGACATGGTGCTGAGAAGCCTAGCGCGCATTCCCTTTCCAACCATTGCCGCCATCGATGCCCCTGCGCTCGGAGGCGGGCTGGAACTCGCGCTGGCCTGCGACCTCAGGATCCTTCGGCAAGGTGTGACAATAGGCCTGCCGGAATCGCAATTGGGCGGTCTTGCCGGCAATGGTTCGGTGCGCCTGGCGCGGCTGATCGGTCCGGCACGAGCGAAGGAGTTGCTGTTTACCGGCGAGACCATCGATGCCGCCAAAGCGCTCGAATGGGGAATCGTCAACCGGGTCGCGGAAGGCTCGGCGCTGGAATGCGCGCGGGAGCTTGCCGGGACGATCGCCAAGCGAGGGCCGCTCTCCAATAGGTTCGCGAAGCAATTGGTCGATGCCGCGCAGGATGGCCCGCTGGATGCGGCCCTGTCAGCTTCGACTGTCGCGCAACAGAAGATTTTCGATTCCCGTGATCTCCATGAAGGCGTCGCGGCCTTCTTTGCCAAGCGTCCGCCGGAGTTCGAAGGCCGATGATCGATCATGTGCCGACGCCGCGAATAGGGGATATCCACGCAAATCCTGCACCAGGCCGGGAGAATCGGGATACGGACTCCATCCGGAAGCCGCTGGCGAAGCCGGGATACGCCCGCTTGCCCGTCCTCTTCAATCCAACCACGGCATTGTCCCGATGACCCACGTCCCCGCAGAACGTTGCCTGTCGATCATCCAGCTGCTCGCGGAAAACGCGGTCGAATTGCCGCTCGGCGAAATTGCGGAAACGCTCGACCTTCCGAAGAGTGGAGCGCACCGCCTGCTCGCGACCCTGGTCGATCTCGGCTGGGCGAAACAGGACCCGCAGACGGGTTTCTACCGGCTCACCATGCGGCTCGCCGTCCTCGGGCAGCGTTTTTACGTTGCGACAGGAATTCCCGACATCTGCCAACCGCTCCTCGACAATCTTGCCGCCGCGTCGCGCGAGTTCGTCCGCATGGCGGTAGTCGATTCCGACACGCTGGTCTGGGTCGCCCATGCCCAAGGCGCCAAGGGTGGGCTGATGTATCAGCCGCGCGACACAGTCGCCACGGTTCCTCTCCATGCCACTGCGAGCGGGAAAGCATGGCTCTCGACGCTGCCGGTCGACGATGCCGTGGAGATCGTCATGAAGCATGGCGGATTCGGTGATCCCGCCGCATACGGTCCCAACGTCGTCCGCTCGGTCTCATCCCTGATGACGGAGCTGAAGATAGCCGCGAAGCGGGGCTACGGGCTCGCCGTCAGCGAGGCGGAGCCGGGCGTGACCGCCCTGGCCGCACCGATCCGCTCGCGTGAAGACGGACCCGTGGCGGGAACCGTGAGCGTTGCGGGACCAAGCGTCAGGCTGACGGAAGAACGGATCCGGGAACTCGGCCCGGTCGTCGTCGCCGCGGCCTCCGAATTGTCGAAATTATGGCCCCTGCGGCTGAGACTGGACAAACAGACGCGGCAGCCGGAAGCGAGGATGGAAAGCATGTTCTCGTCCCAGATGTAATCCCGAAAGAAACGATGCTGTTTCGGTAAATCGTGAAACGCCCAGTCGGAATGCACGGAAAGAACGCGAGATGAAGATCGTCAGCGCCAAAGACGCGGCAAGCCTCATTCAACCCGGAGACAATGTTTTCGTCAGCGGCTCGGGCGGCGGTCATTGCGTGCCGCAGGCGATCCTCGACGCGATAGAGGCGCGCTTCCTGGAGACGGGAGCGCCCCGCGATCTCACTCTTATTCATGCCGTCGGCATTGGCGACAGGAAGCTGAAGGGCGCGGCCTGCTTCCGCCATCCCGGCATGCTCAAGCGCAGCGTGACCAGCGCCTTGATCGACTCACCGCCGCTGATCGAACTGGCGCGCGACAACAGGATCGAATCCTACACGCTGCCGCAGGGCGTGATCGCTCAGCTGACGCGCGAGATGGCGGCCGGCCGTCCCGGCCTGATCACCAAGACAGGATTGCATACCTTCGTCGACCCCCGCCAATTGGGCGCGCGCCAGAGCGATACTGCGAAGGAGGATCTGGTCGAACTGATCGAGATCGGCGGCGAGGAGTGGCTGCGCTTCAAGCCGCTGCCTCTCGACGTGGTGCTGTTGCGCGGCACGACCTCGGACGAGGACGGCAACATCACGATGGAGCACGAGGCGATACCGGGCGAGATGCTTTCGAGCGCGCAGGCCGCCCGGCGTCGGGGCGCCGCCGTGATCGTCCAGGTCAAGCGGCTTGCCAAGCGCCGCACCCTGCCGGGGCGTGACGTGAAGATACCCGGCATCTTCGTCGATTATGTCGTGGTCGATCCGGAACAGAGACAGACCTATGCGACGGCCTACAGCCCGAGCTATTCCGGCGAGCTTCGCATCCCTCTGGAGAGGATTACACGCCTGCCCTTCACAGAGAGGAAAATCGTCGCCCGCCGCGCCGCCATGGAGCTTCGGATCGGCGCGATCTGCAATCTGGGCGCCGGCATTTCGACCGGCGTTTCGGCTGTCGCCGCCGAAGAGAACATCCTCGACGAAATCGTCCTGACCAACGAGCAGGGCTATATAGGGGGAGCCCCGATAACGGGTGTGGATTCCGGCGGCGCGCAGAATTTCGACGCCGTCGTCGATCAGCCCTACCAGTTCGACTTCTATGACGGCGGCGGGCTGGACGTCGCTTTCCTTTCCTTCGCCGAGGTCGACCCTCAGGGCAATGTCAATGTGAGCCGCTTCGGCGACAAGATCGTCGGCATCGGCGGGTTCATCAATATCAGCCAGAACGCGCGGAAAGTGGTGTTCAGCGGGACGTTCACATCCGGCGGGCTGGAGATCCGGTGCACCGACGGACGATTGAAGATCGTCAACGAAGGCCGCCACAAGAAGTTCGTCTCTTCGGTCGAGCAGATTTGCTACAATTCGCGGTTTGCTTCCGAAGAGGGGCGTATCGCCGTTTTCGTCACCGAGCGGGCGGTGTTCGACATCACGCCCGATGGGTTGAGGCTGATCGAGGTCGCGCCGGGCATCGATATTGAACGCGACGTCTTCGCGCATATGGCGTTCCGCCCGACCGTCTCCGAAAATCTCGTGACCATGGATTCCCGCCTGTTCGATCCCGCTCCCATGGGGCTTGCCGAGGATCTGAAGAACGCGCCATCGGGCGCGCGCACGCCGCGACGGTCGCTTCACGGCTGAAAGAGCATCGATCGGGCCAGGCCTCCCACCCGGCCACAACCGCAAAAGGAAAGACTGTCATGAAACTGTTCAGATATGGCCCTCCGGGTTCGGAGAAGCCGGGGCTTGTCGATGGCGCCGGAACATTGCGCGATCTCTCGGTTGTGGTGGCGGATATCGACGCATCAGCGATTGCACCGGAAGGCCTCGACGCCTTGCGGAAGCTTGACGTCAACTCTCTTCCCGCCATCGAAGGGCCGGTCCGCTATGGCGTTCCCATCGCACGGGTTCCGAATCTGATCTGCATCGGCCTGAACTATACGGACCATGCGGAGGAGACGAACGCCCCGATCCCGCGCGAGCCGATCCTGTTCAACAAGCACACCTCGGCGCTTTGCGGCGCGAACGATCCGGTGCTGCTGGCGCCCGGTTCGACGAAACTGGATTGGGAGGTCGAACTTGCCTTCGTCATCGGCCAGCCCTGCTGGCATGTTTCCGAAGAGCGCGCGCTTGACCATATCGCCGGCTATTGCGTGCTGAATGATATTTCCGAGCGCGAATTCCAGCTTGAGAAGGAAGGCCAGTGGACCAAGGGAAAAAGCTATCCGAGCTTTGCCCCCTGCGGTCCGTGGCTGGTGACGGCCGACGAGGTTCCTGATCCCCAAAAGCTCGACCTTTGGCTCGACCTGAACAGCAAGCGCGTCCAGAACGGCACGACGACGCGCATGATCTTCACTTGCGCATATTTGCTCTCCTATCTCAGCCGCTTCATGGCGTTGCAGCCAGGTGACATCGTCACGACCGGGACGCCGCCCGGCGTCGGCCTCGGCAAGAACCCGCCCGTCTTCATGAAAGCCGGCGACACGATGCGCCTCGGCGTTTCGGGGCTCGGCGAGCAGGAGCAGCGCATCGTCCCCTATGCGCCGATCATGGGCGAGGCATGGGTGCGCGGCAAATGGCCCCTGTCTGTTTGACCAATTGCGATTCGGCAGTTCGGCGGCGCGTGGAATCCCGCCGCTGCCGACGCCGCGCGAACATGTAAGGAAACGTCATGTCCCTGCTTGGCAAAGGTGTCCTGGCCATTTGGAACGGCATAGACCAGGACGCGGAAGACGAATTCCTCAAATGGCATGTGCACGAGCACATACCCGAGCGGGTTGCGCTGCCGGGTTTCCTGCGCGGCCGCCGTTATGTGGCGATCGACGGCTTCCCGAAGTTCTTCAATTTCTACGAGACCTCTTCCGCTTCGGACCTCGTATCGCCTGCCTATCGGGAGGCCTTGAACGATCCGTCCGAATGGACGCGCAATGTCGTGCGGTTTTTCCGCGATACATCCCGGACAATCTGCGACGTCGCCATGAGCACTGGGGAGGGGGAGGGCGTATTCATGGAGACGCTCAGGCTCCGGTCCCATATGGACGCCCCGGAATTCAAGCGCGGGCTCGTCGAGACGGTTTTAAATGCAGTCTCGCGGGAATATGGGGTCGTCGGGACGCATCTGCTCGAAGGTCAGGCGGGAACGGGCACGGGCCAGACGGCAGAGTTGCGCCTGCGGGGAAGGCCCGATGAGACGGCCGCTTGGGTTTTGCTGGTCGAGGCTGTCGATCAGGGCGCCATCAAGGCGCTCCGCAAGGGAGTCCTGAGCGAAGACAGTTTGACGGCCGCCGGCGTCGATCACGAAATCAGGCGAGGTATGTACGCTCTTCAATTCTCGTTGGCCGCGTCGGAACTGTCAGGTCCGGCGATCAGGCGGCGTTCCTGATTGGGCATCGGATATTTCGGCAACGCGCACAGGAGCCTAGCAATGAAAATTGACGGTGCGACGCGATTGTTCGCGATCATCGGCGACCCGATCAAACAAGCCAGGACGCCGGCCCTGTTCAATCCGCTTATGGAAAAGGCCGGCGTCAATGCCGTCCTCGTGCCGTTCCATGTCCGCGAACGGGATTTCGACGCGTCGATGAAGGCGATCATGGGCCTCGGTAATCTCGACGGCCTCGTGATCACCTATCCCTTCAAGGAGAAATCCCTCGCCCTGACCGATGAATTGTCGGAAAGAGCCCGGCGGGTCGGTGGCTTGAATGCCATGAGGCGAGGCTCAGACGAGCGCTGGGTCGGTGACATGTTCGACGGAATCGGCCTGCTGAGGGCGGTGGAGGCCCGGACCAATATTGCCGGGTCGAAAGTGCTGCTGATCGGCGCGGGCGGCGCGGGCCGCGCTATAGCGTTCGCCTTTGCAGAGGCTGGCGTTGCGTCGATCACCATCAACGACCTCGACAACAAGCGGGCCGGCGATCTCGCCGAGCGAATTCGGCGGGCCCGCCCCGGTTGTGAAGCCCGTATCGGTTCCGCTCTCGCCGAAGGCCACGACATTCTCGTCAACGCCACGCCGATCGGCATGAAGGCAGAAGATGGGCTGCCGGGCGAGATCGGGGCGCTTTCCCCGTCGATGACGGTGGCGGACATTGTTCCGACGCCGCATATGACGCCGCTTCTTCGCAAGGCGGTGGAAGCAGGCGCAAAATCGCTTGCCGGATCGGCCATGACGGAGGGCCAGGCAAGCGCGATCCTTGAATTCTTCGGGATCAGGACAGAAGCGCCAGACTAAATTTCGTTTCGTCCAAGCGGATAGATGGTTTTCCGCCCATGACGGCTCGGTCCGAATCTTTCATCCGTTGTTCATAATCCTGCTTCTAGCATCCGATCGTCCCGATTCGGGTCTTTTGAGGAGCAATTCATGATGAAGAAATTCGTTCTTGCCGCCGTCGCGCTTTCGATGGCCGGCATTGCGGCGCCTTCCGTGGCTTCCGCCGCCGACCACCATCACCACATGTCGATGCACCACCATCGTCATTGCCATTTTGTGAAAAAGAAGGTCCGCGTGCACCACCACTGGGTCTGGCGCAACGTTAAAGTCTGCCGCTGATCCGATCCGGAATTGACTGACGCGGCTGATCGTTTGGCGAGCAGCCGCGTTCGTTTTGCTGGAACAAAAGAAAATCCCGCCCGGGGGAGGAAACCGGGCGGGATTTTGCATGGCGGTTATCGCCGAAGCGATCAGCCGAAGCTGGCCCGCTCATGCATGAGATCACAAAAGTCGCGTATGGCGATGGTTTCGCCGCTGTCGTCCTTCAGGACCGCCGCCCATTTCGGGCGGACTGCGCCCGATTCGTCGATCGCTTCCTCCCTGGCATAGTGGAGAAGCTGGTCGAGTGCGGCCTTGTTGTCGGGTAAATCCATTTCTCCGAGGTCCGAATTGATGCGCTCCCTGAGAATGGCAAAGGAGTATTTAGGCATGCGTATTTTCCGTCTTTTTGGATCGGACGCACACATAGGCATTGAATGGCGAAATGTTTAGTTCGTCGCCTAAAAAAATTTTCGTGATTTGCGCTTGACCGGGCTTCGCCGCGAATCAGTGAAAAGCGATATCCCGAAAGCTGCGATTATAGATCCAGATATAGCCCGCCTGGAAAAGTGCGGCGATGAGGAACGGTTCCCGAAAGAACCCGGCTTCGTAGAAGAGACCGGCCACAACCGGGCCGATCGCACGCGGTATTTGCAGCGCCGTGTTGGCTGCCGCGCTTGAAAAACCCCGTCGCGCCGCCCGTACAATGCCGACATTGACAGCCGATCGTGGCCCGCTCGTGCCGCGATTGAGGACGGAGCGTCCGATATAGAGCGCGCTCGCCAGCCAGAACGTCGTGGCGAAGGGAAGCGCGATCAGGAGCAGAAGCCCTATCGCGCGCATGGCGACGATGGTTCTCACGAGGCCGAGCCTGCGGGCGGGCAAGAGCGTCGCCAGCGATGCCGCGGCTGCGAGCAGAAAGGCTACTGCAAGCATCGGACCGATCGTTCCGGGTCCGTGATGGAATCGGAGCGCGAACCAATAGCTGAGGAGCGGCCCCGTCAGCCCGATGCCGGCCCCGTTTAGCGCATTTGCGAGAACAAGCCGCAGAAGGAGATGGTTCTCGCGCCTTCGTTCCGCGTCGTCCTCGCGCGCGGTATCGACAAGCTGCGCCGCATGGGCGCCCCGCGACTGCTCGACATCCTTGCCGAAGACGAGAAGCAGGAAGGAAGCTGCCGAAAGCAGCGCGGCGCCGAGAAAAAGAGGCGTGTACGCCTCGGGTGGTGGCGTCGTGGACGCTGCCGTCCAGCCGGGGATACCTGCAAGTACCGAGCCGATCGCCATGCCGAAAAAACCGAGAGCGGCGTTGAGGCTGAAGACGGAGCCGCGCTCGGAGGCAGGCACGCATTGCGCCAGCCATGCCTGCTCGATCGGCGCGAACGGCCCGGCCGAGCCATTGCCGCCACGGCCGAAACCGCCCGCGACCGCGGCGACAGTAAGCGGCGCGGTCGCGGGCGTTGCAAACGCAACGAGTGCCGCGACGCCCTGGATTGCGTCATAGGCGAGGAGGAAACGCCGCCGCCCCAAGCGATCGCTGAGCGGCCCGAGAAGCATGGAGAGCACGGCGCCGAGCAGCAGCGCGGCAGCCAGAACGGCGCTGATACTGACCGCCGACCATTTCAAGGCATGAAGATAGAGCGCGAAATCCACCACCAGCGCGCCCTGCCAGAGGCTGCGGGCAAAACGCGCGGCCAGGAGCAGCCACGCGGTGGGAGCGATATCAGACTTCCCGATCTTCACGCCTTGGCGCTTACGCCGCCTCGATCTCTTTGGCCACTTCGCCGATCGCGGCGGCGGCGATGTCGAAGATTTCCCCGACATTCCGCTCGGTGACGATCAGGGGCGGACAGAAGGCAAGCGCATCGCCCATATTGCGCGAGATCAGCCCGCGCCTGAGCATCGCCTGGTTCACCATCGCTCCGAGCGCGCCGGGACGCTCGGCGAACTTGTCATGTCTGAGTTCGATCGCGCCGATAAGGCCGACGCCGCGCGCCTCGACCGCCAGCTTATGCTCTTCCAGCGCACGAAGCCGCTTTTGGAAAAGCGGCGCGAGTCGCCGCGCATTGCCGACGAGGTCGCGCTCCTCGATGATAGCGAGATTCTCCAGCGCAACCGCCGTTGCGACCGGGTGGCCGCTCGCCGTGAAGCCGTGGCCGAAGGTGCCGATGCGGTTCGATTCGTCGGCGATCGGCTGGTAGACGCGGTCGTTGATCAGAAGCGCCGAGAGCGGCATGTAGGAGGACGAGATCTGCTTGGAGACCGTGATCATGTCCGGCTCGATCCCGTAGGTGACGCAGCCGAACATCTCTCCGGTGCGGCCGAAGCCGCAGATCACCTCGTCGGCGACGAGCAGAATGTCGTATTTCTTGAGCACGGCCTGGATGGCCTGCCAGTAGCCTTCGGGCGGAACGATGACGCCGCCGGCGCCCATGACCGGCTCGCCGATGAAGGCCGCGATCGTCTCCGGGCCCTCCGCCTGGATCAGGTCGTCGAGATCCTGCGCGCAGCGCTTGACGAAATCCGCCTCGCTCTCGCCGGACTTGGCCATCGATTTGAAATGCGGGCAGGTCGTGTGCAGGATGCCATCCATCGGCAGGTCGAAGGAGCGGTGATTGTTCGGCAGACCGGTGAGGCTGGCGCTCGCAAGCGTCACGCCGTGATAGCCTCTCATCCGCGAAATGATCTTCTTCTTTTCGGGCTTGCCGAGCGCGTTCGAGCGATAGCGCACGAGCTTGATCATCGTGTCGTTCGCTTCCGAGCCGGAATTGGTGAAATGCACCTTCGACATCGGCACCGGCGCCAGTTCGATCAGTTTCTGCGCCAGATCGACCGAGGGGCCATGGGTCTTTTGGGAGAAGGTGTGGTAATAGGGCAGCTTCTCCATCTGCCGCATTGCCGCTTGTGCCAGCCGTTTCTCGCCAAAGCCGACCGCGACGCTCCACAGCCCCGCCATACCCTCGATATAGCGCTTGCCATTATTGTCGAAGACGTGGATGCCTTCACCCCTTTCGATGACCAGCGAGCCCTCGGCCTCCTGCTTGCGGGCATTCGTGTAGGCGTGGAGTTGATAGGCGATGTCGCGCGCCTCGATGGAATTCGGCTGCATGTTCATGGCTCGGACCTGCGATTCTTCTGTTGCGGTAAGACTTCGATATTTGCCGCTGCATCAATAAGCCGGTGAAGCCGGCGCGTGAAGACCCAAGCCGGTGCGTCCTCTTGGATCAGCCAAATCGCACCATATTGTGGGACAATGAGACGCTATCGCTCTCTTCGATGCCGCCGCGCCGTCAGTTCTCCAGCAAACCGGCTTCCGCGGCTGCCTCACGGAAAGCCCGTTCGGCATCGGCCGTGCTCCGCTCCCCGTCGATCGCCCGCGCGATGATCGTGAGCGCCTCGTCATAGCAGGGGCCATGCACCGGCCAGGCTATGTCGACCATCATCTGCTCCGCCCCATAGAGGGAGGATATGGTCCGCACGCTTCCATCGACCTTGAGGCGGACCGGCTCCGCGAACATCGCGCTCATTGCGCGGAAAACGGATGAACGCCGCGCTTGTTCCCCCCTTTCGAGGCTCAGTCTCCGCCGACTCGCGACCATGGCGGCAATACGGTTGGCATGACGCCGGCAATACGGCGCCGGGCGCGCCGAGAAGGGTTCTCCGCAAAGGGAAACGCTGGACATGTTCGAGACGCCGGCCATATTCGATGAATCGTTATGCGAATGTGCTGAAAGGTCTTTAGCCATGATCTCCGACAGGCTTCTTGCAAAATTGAAGGACCCGTCTCTGGTGACGGACAAGGCGCTCGTCGGCGGCAAATGGGTTGCCGGGGCCGACAGCGGCAAGACGTTCGACGTCACCAATCCCTCGACCGGCGAAGTGATCGCCACATTGCCGGACATGAACCGGACCGAGACTGCGCGCGCCATCGATGCCGCCTACCGTGCGCAGAAGGATTGGGCGAGAAAAACCGGCAAGGAGCGCGCCGCGATCCTGCGCAAGCTCTACGAATTGATGGCCGCCAATGCCGACGACCTTGCCGCTATCCTGACCATCGAGATGGGCAAGCCGCTAGCCGAGGCGAAAGGCGAAATCCTCTATGGCGCCGCCTATGTCGAATGGTTCGGCGAGGAGGCCAAGCGCGTCTATGGCGACACCATTCCCGGCCATCAGCCCGACAAGCGCATCATCGTCGTCCGGCAGCCGGTCGGCGTCGTCGCGGCGATCACGCCGTGGAACTTCCCGAACGCCATGCTGGCGCGCAAGATGGCGCCGGCGCTGGCCGTCGGCTGCGCCATGGTATCTAAGCCCGCCGCCGAAACACCGCTCTCGGCGCTTTCCCTCGGGCTCCTCGCCGAGCGCGCCGGCGTGCCCACAGGGCTCTTCAGCGTCATCCTCTCGACCGACTCCTCGGCCGTCGGCAAGGAGATGTGCGAGAACGATCACGTGCGCAAGCTCACCTTCACCGGCTCGACCAATGTCGGCAAGATCCTGATGCGGCAGGCCGCCGACCAGGTCCTGAAGCTCGGGCTCGAACTTGGCGGCAACGCGCCCTTCATCGTCTTCGACGATGCCGATCTCGATGCCGCCGTCGAAGGCGCGATGGTGTCGAAATACCGCAACAACGGCCAGACCTGCGTCTGCGCCAATCGGCTCTACGTGCAGACCGGAATCTATGACGCCTTCGCCGAAAAGCTCGCCGCCAGGGTCAAGGCGTTGAAGGTCGGCGACGGCTTCGAGGCCGGCGTCAATACCGGGCCGCTGATCTCGAAAAAGGCGCTCGCCAAGGTCGAGGAGCATCTGCGCGACGCCGAGGCCAAGGGCGCCAGGGTGACGCTTGGCGGCAAGCCGGACGCCAGGGGCGGACTGTTCTTCGAGCCGACGATCGTGACCGGCGCCACGATGGAGATGAAGCTGGCGCATGAGGAAACGTTCGGGCCGGTCGCGCCGCTCTTCAAGTTCGAGAAGGAGGAAGACGTCATCCGGATGGCGAACAACACCGAATACGGCCTCGCCTCCTATTTCTATTCGAAGGATGTCTCGAAGATCTTCCGTGTGGCCGAAGCGCTGGAATACGGCATGGTCGGCATCAATACCGGCCTGATCTCCACCGAAGTCGCCCCCTTCGGCGGCATCAAGCAGTCCGGCCAGGGCCGCGAGGGCTCGAGATTCGGCATCGACGATTATACCGAGATGAAATATCTCTGCCTGAGTGTTTAAGTATGGTCGGAGGCCAAAGGGATCGGCGGTACGTTCAAAGGCCGCGGGTCCTTGCGCGGTGGTTACCGACCATGGAATTAACCCGGCATTTACCGCGAGTCATGCCGGGGAGAATGGAAGGGCGTCAGCCCCGCCGCCTTTTACCGTTTGGTAGATATAGAGACGCCATGGACATCTGGTGGCGCGGCGGCGGATATTTTTCCGATTGTCCGTCTCCGCCATAGCCGGAAGAGGGCGGTGATCGAAACATTCTTTGAAGCGTTGCGGTTCGGCAGCACCGGCGTTGCAGCGACGCTGCTTCATCTCCTGATCGCATTTGCTGCCGCGAAGGGCATGGATCTCTCGCCCTATGCCGCGAACGCAGCCGGCTTTGCTTCGGCTTTTATCGTCTCCTATCTGGGCCATTTCTACTGGACATTCGGGCACAGGGCCGGCCATCGGCGATATCTGGCCCGTTTTCGCGTTCTGTCCTTGAGCGGATACGGGCTTTCCAACCTGATCATCTGGCTCGTGGTCGAAAGAGCAGGGCTGCCATTTGTCCTGGCGCTGCCCTGGATCGCGCTCGCCGTGCCGGCATTCACCTTCCTGTCAGCCAAATACTGGGCCTTCAGCGACAAGTGGATTCGGAGTTTCGTTTCCAACGAGACATTGGTGCTGACGGCCGATTTCGCCGCCTATGCGAAAGGGATGGAGAAGCCGCGCATCCTCGTTCTTTCAAGCAACCTTTCGGCCGCCTTCCCCTTCGTGAATGCTGTGCACGGGGAATGGACAAGCAGCTATCCGACCCAATGGATCGTTCCGGGAGCTGTCGAGAAATTGGCCTCTTGCGAGAATGCTTCCCCCGATTGCGGGAAGACCCGCAAGGCCCTTGCCTTCGCGCGCGACTCCGCTGTGCGGGATTTCCTGAAAGGCGCACCCGTCCTCGTCTATGTCGATATCCGCCCCCGAAAGCCTTATTTCGGCGGGATTCCGTTCGACTATCTTTCGTGGCTCGAACAGGACCACCATTTCGCTGAACGTTGGAAGAATTACACGAAAATCGGGGAAACCGACGGCTACGCCGTCTGGTCGCTCAGACATATTGACCAGCCAAGTGCCTGATATAATTTAAAAATTATGGCGGAGAGGGGGGGATTCGAACCCCCGATACCCTTGCGAGTATGCCGCATTTCGAGTGCGGTGCTTTCAACCGCTCAGCCACCTCTCCGAACCGCAGGATTCCGCCATTTTCCAGGTATATAGGGCGGAACGTTCTGCGAACAAACTCAAGCCCTGGACCATTCTTGGACCAAATCGGTGTCGGACCCGGTTTGAGCGGGCGCGTTGTAGCGGTCCCCGGTCGCTTCGACAAGGGGTAATAACGCCGGCCGGCCTACTTACGCAGATGAGAAGCGCCGCAGTCAAACGTACCACCACCTATCACGAATCGCGCGGTACGGCTATGGCAAGATTGTCGAGACTGGGAGCTGCTGGACGAACTACGACCGGATCAGGCGTACGTTGCCCCTACCGTGTTTCGGTCGCCTCCCCGGCGCGGCAGGTTGTCCGCAGCGCTTAGCGTGCCTGCAACAGCGAAGATGCTGCGCAGCGGCCACCACCCGCTGCCGGCAAGTTCGGGTTTGTTATGTCACTGCCACAGGCCACAAGCTGGCGACTGCTTTGTTGCGTATATCGGGCCTGATCGGATTAGCCCCTTGCAATGATACTTGTAAAGGACCGTAGGCCCGTGCTTGTTGTCTTCGCAGAATGTTTGAGTACAGGGAGATAATTCAACTTGCGAACCCGGCTGCGCTGCCGCAATTCCTGCCATTAGAGCGTTGCAGGCTTTGGTATAGTTATTTCCACCGGGCAACCAACCAGTGTCCTTCGCCCAGTTCATTTGCGTGGTCCAGCCAGCAATGCCATTTGCCGGGTTGGCACAGGATGCGTAGCATGAACTTTCGAACGGGATTGGAGCATCGATACCAATCTCTGCTCCGCGCTTCTTCAAAAGACTGATGGCAGCGGAGATTGGTACAAGGTCATTGTTGTTTGTTCCAGGAAGCCTTCCCCCTTCAACGAGGGCAATTACCTTTCCAGCTTCGTTAAAAACAGGGGCGCCACTATCGCCCGGCTCCAGATAACCGTTGGCTTTGTAGAATCCCAATTGGGAGGCAGTATTCTCGATATCGACAGCCGCAGGGGTCAGACCTTCCTTGCCAGGGAAACCAATCACGAGAGCCTTATCCATGACCTTCGCTCTCTTGTCGCTTAAGGTGGCGGCATAACGACAGGAGGCGGACTGAGGGAGCTGCCAGATGGCCGTGTCTGAATCTTCATCCGCTTCCCTGAACTGTAATGGAAATCGGATACCTTCACGTTGACCTATAACCGCCCACATCTTTTGGTTTGGTTCAACTTTGAGATGGGCGGCCGTCACGATATACCCGTCATGCGAGACGATGAAGCCAGTACCTCGATCGAGGACACCGCCGTTGGCGTCCTCCACCTGAAGGTAAACGATAGCTCGGGTATTGTTTGCCACAATCTCCGTCGGCGGAGTGGCATGCGCTGCAACCGCACCGCAAACGGCTCCAGAAACAAGAAGTTCTCTAAGCATCACATCGTTACCCTATACGGATGAAAGAATTTAAACGCATCGTGCAGGGGACATATTTCTTTCCTACGTGCCGATGGACAATCCTATCCGATGTAATGAAAGCCTTCTCCGATATAATGCTTGAACGCCCATCGGCAGATTGATTGCCACCAACACAGCGAATGAGATTGTCGGAGATTTTTTCTTTGAAAAATGTAACGTGGCCGAGACCCAGACTCTCTTGTGTGCCCTTCTTATAGCACGTAAATACAGCTAGATCGCCCCGCTGCGGCGACTTAGTTCGGGCGAATTTTTTTGAAAGGAACGACTGTGACCCAGCGCTCCTGCTGCCATTCAGGCCAGCACGCTCTATGCACCAGTTCGCGGACGCTGCACACCATGCGATCATGTCGTTCGTCGCGTGGGTGGTAGTCGCACGAAAGAATTCTACCACCAAAGGGTTCCATGCGGCCGGCTCAGGCCATTGGGAGATTGCATCTGGGTCCGTCTTAAAAAAACGGTCAACGAAGCTCTGCATGATGTCTATCGGCTTGGGGCCGGATGGCGTTCCTGCAAGAATTTCTCTTACGTGTTCTTTTTGCTCTTCTGTAGGTTCGGAGTACCCAAAAGGTTGTGGGTTATCGAGAGCCTCGACGGCTGGATAGCTCAGCTGAAAGAACGGTTGCTCGGCATCTGAGATATCGTCGGCATGTGCTTGAGCGGCCTTGGCCACGAACGGCATCGAAAGCAGGCCAATAGATACCGAGCGGCGTGATAGCATCTGATTACCCCCCCATATGAGATCACTCTACCATAGATTTCATTTTTGGGGGCGTGAACAATAGGGGTATGCAGACGATTGGGCCGTTTGATCTGCGGTGTTTACACTCGCTCCCGTTCGGAAGCAAAGATGCCGCGTGCGCGGAGCGTCGTAAGTGTTTACGTCAGCACATTGCCTGCTTTCCGGCCGATGTTTTGCGCTTTTCAGTTCTTCGCCAGCACGTTCGACAGAAAGGCGCCGGCCGCCGTCGCCGCTGCTGCCTCCGCATCCGTCGTCGCATGGCTGTAGATTCCAAGAGTTACCGCTGCATTGGCATGGCCCAGGCGTGCGCTGACGGCCGCGACCGGCACGCCAGCTTGCAACAGCAACGTAGCATGGGTGTGACGAAGGTCATGGAAACGAAGCCCGCCCAGTCCAACCTTAGCCGCACGTGCCGCGAACGCCTTGCTGATCGGCCCATGCCTGCGGGGCGTTGCCGGCTCGACTGGCGAAGCTGGGAAAACCAACGCGTTGTCGGGAAGCAGGCTGCGCAGTGTTGCCACGTTGCCTATGTTGTGGATTCGGCGTTGCTCTTCCTCCTGGCGATCCCGTTCCGCTCTAAGCAGGGACACCAGCCCGTCATCCAACCGGATGGTGCGGCGGCTGCGCTCCGTCTTGGGCACGCCGCGCTGAAGCCCCTCACGTGTCGGTTTTAGCGCCGCTTCGATTCTCAGCGTTTTTGCGCCCAAATCGACTGCTGTCCACTCAAGCGCCAGGAGTTCGTTGATACGGGCGCCCGTGCCTGCGGCCAGCGCCACGATTGGGAACAGCGGATCGCCGTCGAACGCTCGCAACAGCCTATCGAGTTCGGCTTGCGTCAGCGCCCGGCCGCCGCTTTGAGTGCCCGACTTTGGGGGCGACGCATTCGTGACCGGGTTGCGCGCTACCGCCCCAATTTTGACCGCTGCCTTGAAGCACGACCCGAGAACCACGTGCACATAGCGCACGGTGGAAGTGTGCAGGCCATCCGCCTCCAGTTGGCGGTAAAGTTCGTTGATCCGAACGGGCGTCAGCTTCTGGAGCGCGACCTTGCCGAGTGCCGGAACGATATGGCGCTTGATGATTCCGCGCTGGCGTTCATACGAGCGCGTCGAAACGGAGCGCTTCAGGTACTGTTCCGCCCATGTGTCGGCCCACTCAGCAAGTGTCGTGGCGGCGGGCGCGGTCCAAGCGTTGCGGGCAATATCGGCGCGGATCACGTCGCGGCGGGCGATGACGTCTTCCTGCGTGCCGATCACCGTCTCAGCATGGCGCTTGCCGTCCTTGACGTAGCGTATGCGCCACGTGTTTTCGCCACGGCGATCGATGCCGGCGAGCTTCTTGGCTTTCTTACTCATCACCTTCATTCCTTGCGGACTTCGTGAACTCAATTTCGCCGGTCGGGTGAAGGATCACGCGCACCCCGGCCTCCGCTGCCGCTTGGGCGGCGTCCATGATCTCTGCTTTGGTATAGGTGCGCCCTCGGCTCATGCTGCCTGCCGACGCCGTTGCTGGGCTTATACTCTCGCCCGGCGCGATCCAGTTGAGGCACTTCCGGTATTCAGCCATGAACTCTTCGGAAAGCGGCTCGCCATGCAGTCGCGTGACGGGCTGGCCACGGCGGCGGAAGTAGTAGCGCAGCGCCCCATCCTTGTTTTTACGCGCGGTGACGTGTTCAAGGTTGAGGTGCATCGGAGCGCTCATAGTCGAGGCTCCAAAAGCGGTTTTGGTTGTTCATCTGACGACGGAGCCGGAGCCGAGTCGGCTCCCCAGCCGCCCACGCTCCCGGTGACGATTTCAACCCTCTCGCCATCATAGATAATTCGCGTCACCGCGAGGCCGCAGGCTGTCGCGGCTCTTATCAGCCGAGCAACTTCATCATACTTGATGCGAGCGGCCGGGCGGCTCATGGCGCTTCCCGCTTCTCTTGCGGTTGCTCCGTTACCGCGGCTTCCCCGATTCCCAAATCCAACCGGATTTCCGCCAAAGCACGTTGCTCGGGGGTCATCGGAATCGGGACGCCGTTTTCGTAGGTTCGTTCCTGTGCGTTGTTCAATCGCAGCCACCAGTAGTCGGCTATGGTCGCTGCCGGATGGTTCGTCTCGGATAATCCCTTGCCGTTGAGCCGTTCAAGCATCCGGGCGGTGCCGTGTTGAAAATAGGCAAACTCTTCGTTGGTCGGACTGTGCGCAGCCAATTCGGCGGCGAGAAGACCAAGTAGGCGGCCAAGGGCACGCGGGCGTGCTGCCAACTGCGGCTCTACTTCCGCCCATGCACCTCGCTTTATGCTCTCGCTAAGACGCGTTTCTGCCTCAAGAGGAACCGACCTGTTCGCCGCTTTGCCGCGTTTCCGCAACTCGTCAACAAGGTCGGCAGGAAGGCGAACCGGTTGTGTTTCTGCGCGGGCCATCGCCGCCTCCGATAAATCTCAATGCTTCAATTAGCACAATATGGAAATCTGCTACAACAGAAATTGCTTGACGTGAACCATCGTGATGCATATTTAGTTAATGAGAACCGCTGTGGTTCATTTACCATGGAGTTAAGCGATGACATTCGCGATTGATGGACCACCCCTCATGCCCGGCGAGTTGGCGAAGGCTATGCGTTGCTCGCGGCCTATAATTGATAGGGCTTTGCGTGACGGCGTGATTCCACATGTTCGGTTAGGACGTAGGATTTTCATCCCCCGGCCCGTCGTGGCGGAAATCTTGCTGCACGGTCGCATTCCGCAGGTCGCGGAAGGTGACGCGAGGGAGGCGTAGTGAGCGCGATCACCCTGGAAACGACGCCTCAAGAACACGCCGCCATCGCGTCGTTTTTCCGAGAGGGCCGAAACGGCGGCTTTACGTGGTTGCTTTATGAGCTTCGCCAAAGCAGCTCTGAGCGTGCCGCGCCTTGGGCTTTCCTCCGCTTCGGCAACCCCAATGTCGCGGAATCAGACGAGGCATGGGCATTCCGCGCGTCGATCGACGTGGCGCTATTGGCGGCGGTGCTCGGAACGACGTTGCCGGAAATAGACGAGCATCCCCGACCGTTCGCTAAAGCCGTCGCTAAGTACGCAGCGGACATGGGGAGGCCTATCGAGGCCGGGCGCGTAGCCGCGGTCCTGCGCGACGGACGCTGGGGATCGGCCGGCGCGTGGGTTTCACCCGAGGCCGTGGGCGACATGAGAAAAGCTCTGCGCGCCACGCCTGTTTGGGCCGTACTACAAGAATTGCAACTGCGCGAACGCCAGTTTTTGGGTGCGCTGCACACCTTCGCCTATGACCTACGCGGGGCCGGCTGAGTAAGGAGGTCGATGGAGAACACCATGGCGACACGCAACGAGATCATCCAACATAACCTTGCCGAGCCGGGACGCGTGTGCCGCGAAGGCGGCCATGGCTGGCTTTTGCTGCCCGGTTCGCGACCGGGTACGGTAACAGGCGTCAAGATCGATCAGGACGACGCCGAAGGACTGCTCGCACGCTATTGCGAGCTGCTTACAACCGACATTACGATATGGGAGCGCGGCAGGGGACGGCCCACGGCGAACCGCCTGCCCTTCATCGGCAACACCAAGGCCCACGGCACGATTACACGCCTCTGGCGTGAGCTGCGCGCGAGTGGCGCGATAAGATTATTGCCATGGACCGCGGAGCTATCAAATCAGACCTACGGGGAGTTGATCGGGCTTGGCACCGACATCGCTGCGCTGCTGATAATCGATTATGTCTGCGACACTGCCACGCTGGCGCTTGCGGATGGAGCGACCGCCGAGCAGCTGGCGGAACGGTCGGAATGGCTTGCCGAGAAGGCGCAAGCGCTGATGGCGGCCCACGGCCTCTCCACGCTGCTGGGCGATGTTGACGAGACGCTGTGTGCCATGACGCGCTTCGGACCACTTACCGATTGGCTTCTGCCCGACGATGTTGAACGCCTGAAGCTCGCCCGCCAGGACGCCGCGATTCGGTCTATGCGGTGGATAGGGCGCAAAATGCGGCGACGGCCGGTGTTCCTCAACTTGCCGATCATTGTTCAGCAGTTGTCCGATGCGGGAGAGGCAAGCAAGAAACAAGGCCGCAAAAAGACGAAGTAAAAAAAGCTTCAGCCACGCGGGAGCTGTTCGCAGTTGTAGCGGTGCGTAGTTTCGGGATTAAGGGGCGGAAACGAAAGCCGCTTCCCAGCATGGCCCGCTGGGAAGCGGCTTCGAGTGAAAACGTGCACCGGTAATCAGGTAGTGCAGTGACAGAAAACATAGTTCGTCTCTTCGTGGATGACAACAACGCACCCTCGGACGCTGCCGGTGACTCCGTTGCGCCGAACGGGGGCATTTCCAACTCTCCGGTCCCGCGGGGCTGGGGTCCCGTCGTGGCCGAACCGGCGCATATGCAGGCTGCCTCCGACTACCTTGAGGCACGCGGCACCACCCTGGAGGCTTTCCTTGCCGCTGGGGGCGAAGTCGTTGCCGATGCGAGCCGGGTCGATCGATCGCACTGGCGCCGCCCGGCGTTGGTGTGGTGGTTCTTCGATCCCGCCACAGGCGGGCCTATGTTGGATGACCAGGGGCGCCCCTTCCACCGCGTCCGATATCTTGTCACTCTCCCCACCGACGACAGGAAATTCAACCAACCGTCGAATGGCGGCGTGCGTGTCTACTTCGTACAGCATCCCCAAGTGCCATGGCCGGAAATCGCAACCGATCCGGGGTACGGGCTTGTCATCACCGAGGGCGAGACACGCGCTATTGCTGGCGCACGGCACGATCTCGCGGTGATTTCGCTGACGGGCGTGGATTGCTGGCACCGTAAAGGCGAAAAAGAGTTGCATCCCGATCTCGTCGGGATCGAGTGGCACGGTCGGCCGGTCTATGTCGTGTTCGATTCGGACATGGCGCACAATGCAAGGGTCCGGCGCGCATTCGATGGGCTGGCCGCCACCCTCAAGCAACGTGGCGCCGACGTTTACCACATACGCCTACCTTCTGCGCCGGCCGGTACGAAGCAGGGCCTTGACGATTACCTTGCCCGCTGGGGCGTCAAAGCCTTCCATGCACTACGCCAGTCGCCGGAAACGATCAAGGTCACAACGGGCGCCGATCTGTTCAGCCCAAGCGCCGAGGTGCACGAGGAGTACACCGTTGCCGAGTTGCTTGGCCGGCCGGTTGCGCCGGTGGAAGAGCTTGTGCCCGGCTGGATAGAAAAAGGCATCCCGAACTTCATCGCCGGGCCGGGCGGTGTCAATAAATCGCGCCTCGCGCTGCAATGGGGGCTGTGCCTCAATGCAGGAGCCTCCGTTCCGGGCGCGGCGGCCGGCACCCTGACGCCGCCGAAGGTGACGTTGCTTTACTGCTCGGCCGAAGATGACGCCAACGAGCTTGCGCGGCGCACTCAGGCTATCTGCCACGTCCTGAAGATGCCGAAACCAAAGCAAGGCCAGTTCATCATTTGCAGGGGCATGGATTCGGCACTCGTCGTCATGAAGGAAAGCGGGGAAGCGGAAGCCCGGCCTTTCTATTCTGAGTTGCTGGAGCGGCTTCAGGCCGTTCCCGGCCACAAAATCTTGGTGTTGGACAGCGCTTACGATTTCGTCCGCTTCGCCGGCCGCGCCAAGATTGATGAGGATAGCGTGAACTACTTCATCAAAGTGGTGCTCCAAAGCCTGTGCGACCGGGGCAACTGCACCCTCATGATTCCCTGGCACCCGTCTCAGGCTGGCAGCGAGCGCAAGAGCATGGATGGCTGGTCGGTGGCATGGACGAATTCGCCGCGGCGACGGCTGGCGCTCAACGCGACAAAGGATATTCCCGACACATACGAGCTGAGTGTGGTCAAGCGGAACCACGGCGCTCCGGTCCCGCCGCTCAACTTGCGCTTCCACGAAGGGGCCTTGTTGCCTGTCGAGGCACTCTCGGACGACGGGAAGCAAGAGGCGGGGCGCCTTGCGTTGTTGCAGGAAGTCATAAAAAGCGCGGACGCTAGGACGCCGCTCAATCGGCGGGGGGCCATTCCGACAAGGTGCTTGAAAGCATGTGAAGCCGCGCTGGGGCGGGCGCCGTCCAAAAAGGAAGTTGGCGACATGCTTGACGACCTCATTCAACGCGGAGATTTGGTTTTCATACCCGGCACAAAGAACCAAACCGCTGGGTATTATCCGGCTGCGAACGCACGCGAACGCGCCCGTGAAATTCACGAAGCGGCCCGCATCAGAGAGGGTTGAGTTGTTTGGTTTGCGAGGCTGCTGAGGTCAAATATTACAGTCAAAAGTTGCACTTAAGCTAAAAGATACAACCGAGTGTAATATACTTCGAAAAGTGCGTTGTCGCTTCTTGGTTGCTGTATCCTGAGTTTTTCAATCAGAGATAGGGGAAAAATACCGGGAAAAATGCGGGAAAAACACGGGGAAAAATACAGGAAAAACCTGGGAAAAAAGCGGAAAAATAGGGGAGGCGGGCACACCCCCATACCCCCAATAGGGCTGACGGCCCTCGGAAGGCCTGCCCCTATTGGCATGCGAACCGGGACGTTATAGTATAACATGACTAGCTGATCCTAATGCAACCGTTCACAGTGTGAGGTCACAATGCCCGCTGATTTGACCACCGCCAATCTCACCCACCCGCAGGAGATTGCTTTCGTGTCGGCGGTCGTCGCACTCGGCGGCCCGCAACATGGCGCCCAAGCAGCTTTGCAGGCCGGCTACACCGACGACCCGCACGAAGCGGGGGATGTAGCTGAGCGCTTGCTTTCCGCGCGACGCATTCGAAGCGCCATTGCCGGTGAGACCCGTTCCCGCTTCGAAGCCGCCGCGCCCGCTGCGTTCACCACGCTGATGAATGTCTGCGTTTACGGCCGCTCGGAGTCGTCGCGTGTCGCGGCGGCCCAGGAAATTTTGAATAGGGCCATTGGGCCGATCCCGAGCCGCTCGGTTGCCATCACCGCTCATGCGGCGGTGGAGGATTTGCTTGCCCTGCTCGACAAGGCCCAAGAGGACAGTGTGATTAACGGCGAGTACGCGCCCGGTTGATTAGGTTCAAAGCTAGCACGAACCTATCGGACGCGCTCGCGGACATGCGCGGTTTGCGCGTCTAGCGCCCGCCAGAAGTACCGAATCCCGGCGACGGCATAGGTTGTGCCCCCGATTACAAGTATCGCCATCATGGTTGACCTAACTGTCAGAAAGGATTCGGTGGGGTGAAGCACCACGTTCCCGCCAACAAGGATGATGACATAGCAACCGGAGGCGAAGAAAAGAAGACAAGCCAGAAGTCCCGCGAAGACGCATATGGTCCCGACTAGTTCCCCCAAGACTGCGCCACATGCTCTAAAACTTACCGGGACCCAACTGGTGATCGCTGCGCCCACACTTCCCAAGCCCGCCACCATTTCACCAGCGACCTCTAGAGCCGCCCTGGCCAATCCCAAAGCCACGGCGGTGGCCACCGGCAGCAGCGCGATTCCGATGATTATGACAGCAAAGTGAAACATTTTTAGCCTTGGTGCCGCTAATCTGTTGGGCCGGCGCCAATTTCTACGGGTTTCTGAATAACATCAAGTTAAAAGGCTTGTGATGATTCTATAAAATCACCCAAATCCGGCGAGTGAGCTGTTTACACAGTCATTAATTAAGGCTAACCTTTCTTTACGCTGCTGGTTTATCCAGCAGCATCGCGCTCTTGGCTTCACGCGCCTCAGCGCTTCGGTTGTATAGCCGCTCATGCGTGACCTGATGATTTAGAGCGGTTAGTACCAATGGACCCGACCGAACAACAACTTCTCACAGGGCTTGTCTCGGCTGACCGCGCGGGCGATGCGGCCGGCGCGCAGCACTACGCCGATCAACTGAGGGCGCTTTACAGCCAGCCCGCCATGAGCGACGTGACGAACACGCCGTTGCGAGGCCCGCAGGACGCCACCCCTACGCCAATTCCTCAAGCGTCGGCTCCACAACCATCGGCAGCGTCCCAGGAAGCGCCGCAACAGGATTACAGCGGCGTCCGCAGCACTGTGAACGCCTTCCTTCAGCCATTTGCGGGGGACACTACCTTCGGCGTTGCGCCAGCGGCAGAGGCCGGCCTTGCCAGCGTCATGTACGGCGTGCCGTACGGCACAGCTAGGGGCGCGGTAGAGAACCAAAACGAGGCGCTAGCGGCCCAGCACCCCTACGCCAACGCTTTGGGCCATCTGGCGGGCCTCTATGGCGGAGTTAAGGTGCTTGGCGGCTTGCTTCCTGAGTGGCTGGAGCCGCAGGCTGGACAGGGCCTCCGCAACGTCGCCAAGGCGGCCGGCGTCGGCGGCGCCCTCTCGGGCGGCGAAGAGGCGATCAACGGCGGCTCGGGCCGCGACATTGCCACCGCTGCCGGTATCGGCGCCGTGCTCGGACCAGTCGCGGGCAAGGTTGGCGAGACGATCGGCCGTGCCGCAACGGGCGTTACCAACAAGGCGTGGCGTTACCTCGCGCAGAAAATAGGCACGTCCGCTGATGATCTTGACGCCTGGGTGCAGGATTTCCGCGCCGCGACGGGGCAGAACCCGTCCATCCAGCAGATCGTGAAAGCGCGCGCCGCTGGCGGCATAAAGGACTTCGCCAGCAAGAACCCCGCGACCGCGCAGATGCTTCGCGAAGCGCAGGAGACGACGGCGCAGGAAATGCCGGGCAACGTTGTCGGCGCGATCGAACAGAATATGAGCACAACGCCGCGTCCGGAGTTCATCAACTCCGTACCGGCCGGCCGGCAGTCGCCGCAAGCGCTACTCGACGCCCGCGATTCGGCAATGACGGCAGCATTGGACCCAATCCGCGAAACACCAGTCAGCTTACCTCAAGATTTGGTGGAAGACCCCCACTTCAACGATCTTCTATCTGGGCGCAACTTCCGAGACGTTCGCATGAAGCTTGCTGACGGCGGCGCTATCAGCATTGACGATGTGGATCGCATCCGACGCGCTGCAAACAAGCTCGCCACTGCCGCACCGGGCAGCCCCTTTTACGACATCGGCAAAGAAGTGACGGCCGAAGGCGCTAGCCAAGTCCCCGAATATAGGAACGTGCTCGACAAGTACGGCGCGGCTTCGCGCTATATCGAGGGCTTCAGCCATTCCTACGGCTCCGGAGCGCCAATGGAGACGGCCACGGATTCCGGCCTGCGGCGGTCGCTGGCGAGCGCTGAGGGACAGCAGGGCCACGCCAACGGCGTCATGGCCTATTACCGCAACCGCGCCGCGCAGAACGCAGATAAGGCGATCGGCACCGCCCGCGAGCTGTCGGGGCACACGGCCACCAGCGCCGCGGTCGCCAACGCCGTTCCGCAGCCCAACGCGGATAACCTGCGCGGGCAGGCCGGGGCCTTCAGCCGCGCCGCCCAATCGGCTGCTGAATCGACACCGGGCACGATCACGCCCGCAGCCGAGTCCGACGAGGCCGGCCGGCATCTGGTCGTCGGGGCGGCGGAAGCCGCGGGCGGCCTCCATTACACCGGTGCCGCCCGCGTCGGCCGGGCGCTGGCGACCTATTTCGGCTCCCACACCTTCCCTGAGGACGTGCAGCGGCAGATCGCGGCCGGCCTTACCAGCACCGACCCGGCCGTGGTGCGTTCGACGCTTACCAGTCTTCGCCAGGGCGAGACGAACGCGAAATCACTGAAAGCGCTCGCCAACGCCATTTCGGGAATGGCCGGAATGAAAATTGGACAGTTCTTGTCTCAGCCCGATCCCGCCTATTGAGGACGGCGGGAATGCAACAACTACACTGAGGTAAATCTATCATGTCAAATGTGATTGTGGAGGGCTTCGGCGCCTACGGCGTCGGCCAGATCGGCAATGGCACCACACCGGTTGCGCTCGCAATGCTGTCCGGAGCATATGCCTCCGTCGCCGGCTATATTGCGGCCGATAAGGGCATCACTACGCTTCCTTGGGACGCAGCTAACCCGGATACCTATTTTTACTACCAGTTTGGAGATGTAAATAATATTGGTATAGATTATATTCGGCGCGTGCTGCCTGAAGCGCAGAACGAAGTAGATTTTTCGTTCTACTATGGCTGCAATTCGCTCCCTCTGACGAACAATGTTAACACGGCCATTTTAGCAATATGTGATTCTGGAAACAGCGTCATTGCCAAACTTCAAGTTACCACGACTGGATCACTTAGGCTTGTTGACAGTGACGGGACAACCATCGCGGCGACGAGCGGCCCGGTTCTAGTCGCGGAAAAGGCTTCGCATATCGAGTGCCAGTTCAACGTGAGTAACGGGACTTTCGTACTTTACGCGGATGGGACGAAGGTGATTGACGCTTCTGGAATCACATTTTCCGATACCAGCGTGGCGCAGTACCGCCTTGGAACTGTAGGGAGTAGCCCAACGGAAACCGCTGTTGGTTATATCGGTCACCTGATCGTTCGCGATTCCGGCAGCACCTTCCCCGTAGGCGACCGCAAGGTGGCGACGCTGCTCCCCAACAAGGACGACGCAGCGCACCAAGGCTGGACCGCCCAGCCGCTGCATCGTTTCGGCGTCGGCATTCTCGATCTGGCCGTTGACGCACTCGGCGCAACGCCGGCACTGAAGGCCGTCACCGGCCCCGGCGACACGCACACCGACCTTGGCGCCGGCGACTTCACGCTTGAGGGGCAGTTCCGCTTCCAGGCGCTTCCCACGGGCAGCAACAAGGCGGTTTTCTTCGGTAAGTGGGACGAAGCGGCGAACACGCGGAGTTACCAACTTTATCTCGGCGGTCCGGAGCTGGAGAACGGCTTGCTGGTATTCCGCACGTCCACGGATGGCCAGAACGGCACGGTTGTCGAGAAGCTTAAATGGGCGTGGTCGCCGGTTATCGGCCATTGGTATCACGTCGCGCTGGTGCGTTCATCGGGCGAGCTGCTGCTCTTCATCGACGGCATACAGCAAGGTCTTCCTGAAGCGGACACGGACACTTATTTCGCCGGTACGGCGCTACCGACGCTTGGCGCTCAAACGCACGGTTCAACCGTGCTCGCGGGAACCAACCTTCAGGGCTGGCAGGACGAGTTCCGCCTGTCAGTCGGGCTGGCGCGCTACACCGCCAATTTCACCCCGCCGACTGATGGTTTCCCGCGCAACAGCGATGACCCGAATTGGGGCAGCGTCGCATGGCTGTCGAGCTGGGATGACGCGGTGGTGGCCGATGACGGCCCGAACGGCTTGGCGCTGGTCGCACGCAACGGCGCGGCTGCTATAACGCCGGATGATGGCGAGTTCGCTTATCAGACGATCGACGGGCCGCAGCCGACCGACAACACATTCATCGAAGCTGCGTTGCTGCCGGCAACCGGCCTGTTCACCCTCTCCGCGCTTCCGGCTGCCAACGACACGGTGACAGTCGGCACGAAGGACGGCAGCGCCGCGGCGGTTTACAAGTTCGTCGCTGCCGTGTCGGCCGCCTATGATGTGGCGATCGGCGCCACTATCCAGGCCACCATGAGCAACCTCGTTGCCGCCGTCATTGCCGGCACCGGGGCAGGAACGGCCTACGGGACCGGCACGGTAGCCAATGCGGATGCGACGGCCCAGCTTGAGCCGACGAACCAGATGCTTGTCACAGCCCTTACGCCGGGCACGGGCGGCAACGCTATCGCTTCCACCACGACGGCAGCGAACGGCTCCTGGGGCGGCGCAACGCTCTCAGGCGGCGAAAACATACCGCCCTACTCCCAATTCTCGTTCCAGCGCCTGCCGTCAAACACGTCGGTGGTGGACAGCATCACCATCGCGGCGCGGCAGTGGAAAACTGACGCCGGTTCGGCCACGACGCAGGTTTCGTTCGTGGGCGCCGATGGCGGCAAGACGGACGGAGCGGCGAATGTTCTTTCGACCACGCCGACGCTGACGTTCGACACATTCGACACCGATCCTGACAGCGGCGACGCGCTGACGCCGACCAGCATCCTTCTGTCCAAAGTGCGCGTGAACAGGACGGTGTAATGGCCAAGAAATTTCTTTCCCAAATCAACTGGGATGTCCCGATCGTTGATAGCGCCGGGCGCCCATTGCTGTCTTTTATCCAGCAATGGAACGCGCTGGCGCGGATAACGGGCAGCATTCCCGACGCCTCCGATGCCGCGGCCATGTCGCTACTGCTCGATCACATAGCGAGCACGGAAGGCGACTTGCTGCGCCGCGGCTCCGCGGCGTGGGCTGGTCTGCCGACGCCGGGAGACGTGGATAAGTTCCTGCGCGCTGACGGCACCTATGCGCCGCCTCCCCGGCAGACGGTGGATGAGTCGGAAATCAACCTTTCTGACGTGCTCACTAATAACGTCTCGACGGCGCGGCATGGCTTTGCGCCGAAGCTGCCCAACGACGCAACCAAATATCTCGACGGCACGGGAGCTTACAGCGTGCCCGCTGGAGGCGGTGGAGGGAGTGCCGGATATTGGGCGATCAACGACAATTCAAGTTCAACTAGCAGTACCACCAGCGCCAAGCTAAATGTTTTCACGCCAGTGCAAGATTTCACACTCGATAAGGTAAGTCTTTTTAGCCAGTGGTTAACTACACAGACGCTAGGCTTACGCGTGTTTGAAACAGATTTTTCCACGCTGGGGACGTTGATTGCCGAAGCGGCAGCAGTAACTCCCGTGGAGGCCGGCCTTGCGCCGCTGTTCTGGACTTTTGATACGCCCGCCGCCCTCTCAGCTCTTATTCAGTATTGCGTGGTTGTTTATGAGACTTCTGGCGCCTCGTTCGAGGCGTTTCTTGGGTCAGGGCGTTGGCAGACTTTTCCAGCTGTAGTCTCGGGAAACGGCGGAACTATTGCCACGTCTGATCCGCAAACAGGGGATTCAATAACCGTTACCGGGGTAAAGCCTGCCTTCTCTTTCCATGTGAATTAAAGATGCTCAAAGGCTTCGACACAGCAGTATTCCCCGGCGAATCCGCCACGGTGAGCCTGTGCGAACGCTTCGAAGCCTGCCCCGGTTTCCCAGGCGCGGGTTGAACGGGCACCGTTCCGTCTATGCTCGGCCTTCGGGCTGACCTGTTATCGATGGATCGCGGATTGGGGAACAACGGGCCGTTGTCACTTGCCAGTACGGGACCTGATGGAAGACCAGGGGTTGCCGGCTAACTGCCTTTCAAACCGCGCCGCTCCTTTGCCACACCGATCGTGGAAGGCCGGCGCCACTGAGGCACGTCTTTTGCACACCTGCACCCAGGGTACCCGCCCTATAGAAAAAGGGCGCGAACCTCTTTCGAGGCCGCGCCCGCTGCGTGCTTTGGTAGATCAGTGGGTGGTGCGGGCATGCTGCCGCGAAGCAGGAAGGCGCTTGACGTGCGGGGCAAAACCGCTGTGCATTGCATCTAGCATTGCCCACTCATTGCCAGCGGTCAGGGGGTACACCTTTCGCTTGCTCATTTCCTCTCGCGGCAGCTTTGGGAACGGACGCCCGAGCAGTTTCTCGGCTGCTCGCCTGCGCTTCTCTATTTCCTTGGCAGGCATCGGATGGGCGGCGGGCGCCATCAGCGCGCGAATCTGATCATACGATACCGACTGTACCGGCTTTGCAAGTTTTATGACCATCATATTCAACTCTCTCACTCTCTGGTGTGGTCGTGGCGTGATTGCCGGCGACAAACTGACAATGAATGTGGTGTAGATTTGCCACGGAATCCAGATGTTGTCTGATAATCGAAGATAGATATCTGAATCTTTGTTAATTGGTATTTACGTTGTTATATAAATCTGTAAGTATATACAATATAAGTTAGAAAAGAGCTGTAACTATTTTTCAAATCTGTATGATTGATACTGTAACAGCATTGCGCCGTCGCCAATCTCGGGGCGCCCGCCTAGCGTGGGCCGATGCTGATCGTACTGCCTAGAAGCCGTCACATGGCCGTGGCGGGAAAAGAGGCCGGCTTTTGGCGCCAATGGTCCCGAAAGTGGTCCTTGCGTGCTTCCAGCACAAGCTAACCTAAGGATTTTACGGCTAGATTTTCAGTGTTGACACTGCACAAGGACTGCGGTGCTCGCCCTGAAGCGCGCAGAGGATCGGCCCGGCAAGTTGCATCGGCCCATGGCCGCCCACGATTACGCAATGCTTTACCGCAAACAATGATAGCACCCCGCCAATCGAGCAGCGTAGCAAATCATAAACGTTAATGATCGTAGTCGGTTGGTTGCCGCGTTGCCAGGATCGGAGGGGTGGGTACCCGGCACCCACCTTCGATAGAAATGCCGGGTTGCTTCGCTATAGATCGTTTTGACGATAGAATCAGAATCGGACTTCGCAACATAGTTCACCAACTATATTAATCCTCCGGAGTTCTGCCGCTTGTGTGCCCCGCACGCCCGCATGGTAGTTAGAGCGCGTCGCACGCAAAGCATTCCGTTTACTACGCCTGTTTCCAGAGCTTTCAGAACTTTGTCTTATAGGGCGGGATCAGAATGTTTTGGTGCAAGGGAATGTGCAGAAAGAATTTCCGCTTTTTTATCTGGGCTTCCCTGATGTGCTCATCGCTGGCCGTTGCGGCTGGGGCGCTTTCAGGTTGCGTCGCTGTCAACCAACAAGCCTCTCGGGGCCAAATCCTTGCCAACTAGAGGCGAAACTGTAGCGACTACGGATTTAAAGTCGGAACCGACGCCTTCGCCAAGTGCATGCAGACTGGCATCAACGAAAGACGGCGGGTTGCCATGGCCGCCGCAGGAATGCCGAGCGGGAATTTCCCCGCGCCGCCAGCTTACCCGGCGCAGGCGTACTACAGCCCTCGACCGGTCTATAATCCGCCAGCTCCTATCTACCAACTTCCCGTTCGGTCATCGATCAGCTGTACGACAACCAGTTTCGGCGGCTCTTCGTTTACGAATTGCTTGTAGTTCAGATACTCACAACGGCCCGCGACGACCCTGCGCGTGAACCCGGACCATTTTCTGGACCAGAACACCGCGCAACTACGTTCGATTAGATGGGAATAGGGGTAGGTCAACGGACCCCCACCCGTTGGCAAGCTTAAGCTTCTGAGCCTAAATTCAACTAGGTGAGATTGCTTGCGCTGTATTTCGAGTGCGGTGCTTTCAACCGCTCAGCCACCTCTCCAATCAGGTGAGCGCCCGGTTGCGGCGCGGCGTCTAGATAGCGACGCTTGCCTTTCCGTACAAGCTTTTTATGCGATGGACAGACGTTTCCTCCTTGGCCCGCTCGAAGCGAAGCTGGCCTTTTCCGCGCTTGCCGAACCTTGACAGGAATCGTCCCATCGTCTAGGGACAGGTGACGCATGGCGTGGGTCTTCCCGCGCCTGTTGTTTTTTTGAACCCGGAACGACTGACAAAAAGATGGCCTGGCGGTCTCGGCCGCTGGAGAGCCATGGCGGAACACCGAAAGGCAAAATGATGTTCGCAGTCATCAAAACCGGCGGCAAGCAGTATCGCGTCGCCGCCAACGACCTGCTGAAGGTCGAGAAGCTCGCCGGCAATGTCGGCGATATCGTGGAATTCGGTAATGTGCTCGCCGTCGGCGAGGGCGAGAAGGCCTCGATCGGCGTTCCCTTCGTCGAAGGCGCGCTGGTGACGGCGGAAGTCGTGGAGCAGGGCAAGGCGAAGACTGTCATCGCCTTCAAGAAGCGCCGCCGGCAGAATTCGCGTCGCAGGATCGGCCATCGCCAGTTGCTGACGACGGTTCGGATTTCCGAGATCCTGACGGGCGGCGCCAAGCCTTCGAAGAAGGCGGCGGCGAAGCCTGAGGCCAAGGCGTCCGAAGCCAAGGCGGAAGCGCCGGCGGCCAAGCCCGAGGCGAAGGAAGAGGCCAAGCCCGCGAAAAAGGCGACGCCGCTCTTCAAGGCGCCCAAGGGCGAGCCTGACGATCTGACGGTGATCAAGGGCATCGGCCCCGTCGCGGCAAAGGATTTGCACGAGCAGGGCATCACCACCTTCGCCCAGATCGCCGCGCTGACCGACGAAGAGGTCGCGAAGATCGATGCGGCCATGCCGTTCAGCACCCACCAGATCGAAGATTGGCGCGAGCAGGCCAAGGCGCTTGCCAAGGGCGAATAAGAAAAGGCTGAAGGAGAACACCGATGGCACACAAGAAAGCTGGCGGTTCGTCGCGCAACGGCCGTGATTCCCATTCCAAGCGCTTGGGCGTGAAGAAGTTCGGCGGCGAGAAGGTCCTCGCCGGCAACATCCTCGTCCGCCAGCGCGGCACCAAGTGGCATCCCGGCGAAAATGTCGGCATGGGCACGGACCATACGCTCTTCGCGCTGCAAGCCGGCGCGGTCGCCTTCCGTACCAAAGCCAACGGCCGAACCTACGTATCGGTCCAGCCGATTATGGCGGCAGCGGAGTAGCCGGTTCCGCGACACCAAACACCGGCGCCCCATCTCGGGTCCGGTGTCTGGAAAATCCAGGAAAAGGAACAGGGGAGATGGGACGCCAGCTCCCCTTTTTCTTTGCCTGGAGGACGATAAAGTGGTTGCTGAGAAGGAAGAGATCGAAGGCGAGAGCCTGAGGATCGAATGCCCCGTTCTCGTGACGGAACGGCTGGTGCTGAGGCCGCCGCATCCGGAAGACATGCCCGACATAGCGCGGCTCGCCCACAATCGCGGCATCGCCGAGATGCTGGCGCGCATGCCCTATCCCTATGGCGAGGCCGAAGCGGCTGCCTTCGTCGAAATGGCCGCGAAGGGAAGGTTCGGCGGCTGCAGCTATGCCGTGACGATCGCCGAGACCGGCGCTTTCGTCGGCTGCGCCGGCCTTCACCCCAAGGAACTCGGCCTCGAACTCGGCTACTGGATCGGCGAGCCTTTCTGGGGCAGGGGCTATGCCACGGAAGCGGCGCACGCGCTGGTGGATCTCGCCTTTCGGGCGACGGAGATCGAGGTGCTCCACGTCGCCTGCCGCGTCATCAACGCTGCTTCCCGCCGCGTGATCCACAAATGCGGCTTCCAATATGCCGGGCAGGGCATGATGGATTCGCTCGCCGCGGGACGGGTTCCGATCGAACGCTATACGCTCGACCGCAAGACCTGGATCGGCCTGCGCCAATGGCCGGGGAATTGATAGCGAGGTGACGCGAGCAGGATCCGGAAGGGCTCTTGTATTCCGGATCAGGCCGCGTGTGAGGCCGGTGCAGCGGAGAGAAAGGCGTGGATCGCGGCGGCATCGGTGGTCCCGCGGATTTTCGCCACAGTGTCGGCGTCCCGCAATGCCCGCGCGATGCGCGAAAGCGCCTTGAGATGATCGGCGCCCGCGCCCTCCGGCGCCAGGAGAAGGAAGACGAGGTCGACCGGCTGATCGTCCAGCGCTTCGAAATCAACGGGGGTTTCCAACCGCGCGAACACGCCCAGAATCCGCTTGACGCCGGGAATCTTGCCATGCGGTATGGCGATGCCGTTGCCGACGCCTGTCGAGCCCAGCTTTTCGCGTTGTAGAACCGTATCGAAGACAAGACGCTCCGCGAGCCCGGTAAGTTGCGCCGCCCGTTCCGAAAGCACTTGCAGCAGCTGCTTCTTCGAATTCACCTTCAAGGCCGGCATGACTGCCGAAACCTCGACCAGATCGCTCAGATCCATTCTTCGCGTCCCTGCCTGATTCCGTTCTCGCGTCGCGGGCTCCGCCATTGGCGCCGCTCTGAGGCCTAACATCTAACCCTGGCGCATTGTTGCGGCTGCCGGGTCGATCCAGCCGATATTTCCGTCCTGCCGCCGGTAGACGATGTTGACTTGTTCGCTTCCGGCATTGCGGAAAACGACGACGGGGGCATCGCGCGCATCGAGTTCGATGACGGCCGACGCAACCGTCATCGTTTTCAACAAGACGGTCGATTCGGCGACGACGGCAGGGGCGAAATCCTCGGGGATTTCTTCTTCGTCGTCTTCCGCGATGGGCGCCATGATCGTGTATGCCACGTCGGTATCGGCGCCGTTACCGACGGCCTTGTGCGATTTCAGCCTTCGCTTGTATCGTCGAAGCCTCTTCTCGATCCGCTCCGCGGCCGCCTCGAATGCCGCGACCGGATCCAGTGCATGGCCGGCTGCCTGGAGTGACATGCCCGTATCCAGATGGATCATGCAATCCGCTGAAAAACGCGGTCCGGTCTTTTCGACCACGATATGGCCGGAAAACCCGCCATCGAAATATTTTGCGACCGTGTCGCCGATACGCCCTTCGATACGCGACCGGAACGCGTCCCCGATATCCATATGCTTTCCAGAGATGCGCAAGTTCATCGGAGATCCGACCTCTCGTTTGTTCCCTGTTGCATTGAGTTTATACCCGTGGACAGAGCGCACAAGGTTTACGGCGCCAAAGACACCGTTATCAGAGCCTTAATCTGCTTTACGGCTGAGCACATGACGATTTCAGGCATTGATCACCGTCTCATGCGGGCCGGCTTCTAGCCATCTTGGCTGGGGATGTCAATCGAAGGAAGCCGGGAAACACGGCTGTGAATTCGGGTTAACAGACTATTATCCCCCTCCGCCTCGCATTCGCTCGGCACCTCCCCGCTTCGCGGGTGGCGGATGGGCGCCGGGCCGGCGGCCAGGGCCTATCCTCTCCCTCACGAAGTGGGGGAGAGGTGTCCGCGAAGCGGACGGAGAGGGGTAGAAAGGCAAAAATTAACGCGAGTTCAGAGCCGTGGGCCGGGAAAGGGCGAGCAAATTCCCGCCATCCAGTCCTTTCGCGGGTGGCGCTCTACCGTCCGGCGGAAGCCAGCGCCTGTTTCTCGCGGCGGCGCTGAACGGAGGAGGGGATATTCATCCCTTCGCGATATTTTGCCACCGTGCGGCGGGCGATATCGACCCCGCTCGAGCGCAGCATGTCGACGAGCGCGTCGTCGGAGAGAATTGCCGCCGGTTTTTCCTCGCTGATCAGTTGCCGGATGCGATCACGTACAGCTTCCGAGGAGTGCGCATCGCCGCCCTCCGCCGAGGCGATCGCGGCGGTGAAGAAATACCGCAGTTCGAAAAGGCCGCGCGGGGTCAGCATATATTTGTTGCCGGTGACGCGGCTGACGGTCGATTCATGCAGGCCGATCACGTCCGCTACAGCCTTGAGGTTGAGCGGGCGAAGATGACGCACGCCATGAACGAGGAATCCGTCCTGCTGGCGGACGATTTCGGACGCCACCTTGAGGATGGTCTTGGCTCTCTGGTCGAGGCTGCGCGTCAGCCAATTGGCGTTCTGCAGGCATTCGGCGAGGAAGTCCTTCTCGCCCTGGTTCCGGGTAGCGGCGCTGACCCGCGCATAATAGCTGTTGTCCACCAGCACGCGCGGCAGCGCCTCGGGATTGAGTTCGACCTGCCAGCTGCCGTCCGGCGCCGGGCGGACTACGACGTCGGGCACGACGATATCCGACGTAGCGCTGCCGAAGGCGGCGCCGGGTTTCGGATCGAGAGAGCGGATTTCCGCCATCATGTCGAGAATGTCGTCCTGATCGACGCCGCAGCGCCGCCTGAGCGTCTGGAAATCCCTTCTGGCCAGAAGGTCGAGGTTCTGGACCATGGTCTTCATGGCGGGATCGAGCCGGTCGCGACGGTCAAGCTGGAGCGCGAGGCATTCGCTCAGACTCCGGGCGAAAATTCCCGGAGGGTCGAAGCCTTGACAGATGGCGAGCACCTTGGCCGCCTTGTCTTCCTCTATCCCGAGCCTCCCGGCGATTTCGGAAAGCTCGGCGCGAAGATAGCCATTGTCGTCAAGATCGTCGCACAAGGCGGTTGCGACGAGCCGCATTGCGGGATCTGCGAAGGCAAAGGCGATTTCCTCCCCGACATGGTCGCGCAGCGTCTGCCGGCTCGCGGCAAAGTCATCGAGATCGAACCCGTCGGACGCCGCGCCGTTCAAACCGGTCGAGCCACCCGCGGATTTCCACTGGCCGGCAAGCTCCGGCCCGATCCTCTCCCTCGTTCCCGGGTCGTCCGGAAAGACGTTTTCCAGCGAGGCATCGAGCCGTTCCGAAATCGCGGCGGCGCTCCATTCCGGCTCTTCTGCCTGCCATTCGTCCTCCATCTGCGCGGAAGCGGTGGCCAGGACAGGCAATGTAGCTGGAGCATCCTCCTCATGGGGGCGCTCGAGAAGCGGGTTGCGCTCGATTTCCTCGTCGATGAAACGATCGAGATCCTGATGCGCCATCTGCAGCAGCCGGATCGACTGCATGAGCTGTGGCGTCATCACCAGCGATTGCGACTGGCGCAACTGAAGCTTGGCCGAAAGCCCCAACCTCGTTTCCTCTTATCCGAACCGCCAAGGCATGATTTTCATGCCTTTTATGAAAATGGCCCGGCTTTTGCTTGTCAAGAAAACGATAGCGATGCTTGCTTACCGCGGCGTTAGCGCGGGCAGGATCGCTCGCGACGCGATCCTAAAGCGTGAAGCCTTCCCCGAGATAGAGACGGCGGACATCGGCATTGCCGACGATCTCGGCGGGCCTGCCATGCGTCAGCACCTTGCCGGCATGGATGATATAGGCGCGGTCGACGAGGCCGAGCGTCTCGCGGACATTATGGTCGGTGACGAGAACGCCGATGCCACGGCTCGTCAGCTGCCGCACCAATTGCTGGATGTCGAACACGGCGATCGGGTCGATACCGGCGAAAGGCTCGTCAAGGAGCATGAATTTCGGATTGGTCGCGAGCGAACGAGCGATTTCGAGGCGGCGGCGCTCGCCCCCGGACAGCGAGATAGAGGGCGACTTGCGCAGATGCGAGATATGGAATTCGTCGAGCAACTGGTCGAGCTTGCGCTCGCGCTCGCGCCTGTTCCTCTCCACCACTTCGAGGACGGCGCGGATATTGGCCTCGACGGTCAGGCCACGGAAGATCGAGGCTTCCTGGGGCAGATAGCCGATGCCGAGCCTTGCGCGGCGGTACATCGGCATCGAACTGACGTCGTAGCCGTCGATCTCGATCGTGCCCTTGTCGACGGGGACGAGCCCCGTCACCATGTAAAAGCATGTCGTCTTGCCGGCGCCGTTCGGACCGAGCAGGCCGACCGCCTCGCCGGCGCGCACGCCGAGCGAAACGCCGCTGACGACCTGGCGGCCCTTGTAGCTCTTCGTCAAGCCGCGTGCGATGAGCGTGCCCTTGAGTTTCTCCCGGTCAATTTGTCCGGAGGAAGAAGCGGTGGTCTGGCTGGTGGGTTCGGCGATCTGCGTATGCGCGGACAAGCGGCTACTCCGAGCCGTTCTTCTTGGTAGGCGTCAGGAGCATCTTGACGCGGCCCGGAGAACTCGCGCCAGTGCCGCCGCAGCCATCCAGTTTCGACTGGCCGGTCTTCAGATTGGCGACGAGCTTGCAGCCGACCACGACATTCTGTCCTTGCGTCAGGACGACCTGCTTCCCCGAAAGTGTGAGGATCTGCGTCTTCATGTCGAAGGTGCCCCTGTCGCCGGTCGCCTGCTGGTCCTGCGACTTGACATAGACCTTGCCGTCCACCTCGATATGATCGATGTCCGAAGCGCCGCCGAGGGCTATGCCGCCTTCGCCGACGTCGCTCTTCTTGCCCGAGGATGCCGCCGAGTCGTTGCCGCCCTTGCTGTCCTTTGCATCGCCCGGCTTGGATTTGACGTAATAGACCACCATGTGGCCGGCCTTCAGGAGCGTATCCCCCTGAACGACGTTCACATTGCCGGTGAAGATGGCTTCGTTTTGGGCCTGGTGGACCTCCAACTTGTCGCTCTCGATCTGGATCGGCTGGTTGTTGGACAATTTCGGCCCGCTCGTCGTGGTGGCGGAGCCGGAAGTGTTGCCCTGGGCGAGCGCCGGTTGCGCGAGGCCGCTTCCGATCAGCAATGCCGGCGCGAGAAAGAGCGCCGGCAGGGCGGCTGGCAAACCCAGGCCATTATTGTTTCGCATCTGTCCCTCCGCCCGCCGCTTTCTTGCCTTGGGGCATCATAATGAGTTTCACGTCGCGATTGAAGACGAGCACCTGTCCGCGATTTTCGATGCTCATCGAATCCGCCGTTATATGCGACGTATTCACCGTGATATCGACCGGGTCCGGCGTCGTCATCGTGCCATTCTTCATTTCCACGAAAGCCGATTTGAGTTTCGCGGTTATGCCGTTCGACGTGGTTACAATCATGTCGCTCTTTATGTCGAGCGTATTCTTGTCCTTGTCGTAGAAGCCCTTGTCGGCGCTCACATCCGCCCAATTGCCATCGGAGATCGGCAGACGCGCGTTTATCTTCTGGAGTTCGATGAGATTGGTGTTGGATACGCTCTGTATGGCCTTGGCCGCGTGCATTCTGTAAGGCCGGTTGTCGCGGGTGAATCCCTCCAGCTTCGGATCGGCCATGATCAGCTTTCCGTCCTTGAAGCCGGTATTCAGGAGGTCGATGGAAATTTGCGCCGGCGTGAAGACGTAGGAATAGGCGAAGAACGAGAGCGCGATGAGCACCGCCGCCGCAGGCAGTAGAAATTTGAGCGTGCGAACGACCGCGGAATGCCGCCGCGCCCGCCGGAAAGCATCGGCAAGCGCGCCCTTGCCACTTTCCCTCGGCGCTCCACCCTTCTGCTGCCCTTTCGGCAATATTGGTTCGGCAACCGCCATGTCCGCTCGAATGTCGTGCCTGAGAAACATCTATCCAAGTGCCCGCTGATGCTGGCGAAACCACCACTATAACCGATCTCGCCTCGTTTGATAGCAACGCCGCCTTAAAACCGGCAAAGAAAAAACTCTCTTGCGATAATGAACCCTCTGACGAAGTCTTTAATTTTTCTCGATTTTGCGGCATCTTCCCTGTCTTCGGGTCATTTTTGAGGCAGGAAATCCGAACTGGGCCGCAGGCGGGAGATATTCTTTCCGGCTGGGATTTCAATAGCGATGCTTTGCGGCGAAAACCGTGGCGGCCGCATCGGCGTTCCTTTAATATGATTTTTTAATCGAGCCGGAAAGTCCCCTGCATGCCCTCTAGAGCCGATGAACTGATAGATCGCCGCCAGTTGCGCCGAAAACTGACGTTCTGGCGGATCGCTGCCATAGTGATCGCCGCCGTCGTCATCATCGCGGCCGGCACGCGGTTTTATCGGTACGATTTCGGCGCTTCCTCTGCCGGCCAGATCGCCAAGGTGAAGATTTCGGGCACGATCACCCAGAACGATGATCTGATCGACCTGCTGGAGCAGATACGCAAGTCGCACGCTGTGAAAGGGCTTATCCTGGAGATCAATTCACCGGGCGGCACCACCGTTGGCGGCGAAGCCCTCTATGATGAGGTGCGGCGGGTTGCGGCGGACAAACCCGTCGTGGCGGAAATCGGCACCCTTGCCGCGTCGGCCGCTTACATGGTGGCGAGCGCCGCCGACCACATCGTCGCGCACCGGACGTCGATCGTCGGCTCCATCGGCGTCTTGATCGAATATCCAGACGTGACGGGCCTCATGGACAAGCTCGGCATCAAGCTGGAGGAGATCAAGTCGGCGCCGCTCAAGGCGGAACCGTCTCCATTCAATCCGACGACGGACCAGGAGCGGGCCATGGTGCGCAAGCTCATTCTCGACAGCTACAACTGGTTCGTCGGCATCGTCGCGGAACGGCGCAAGCTGACCCATGACCAGGCGCTGGCCTTGTCCGACGGGTCGATCTTCACCGGCCGGCAGGGAGTTGCCAACAAGCTTGTCGATGAAATAGGGGGAGAGCGTCAGGCCATCGCGTGGCTCGGCACGAAAGGCGTCGATCCAAAGCTCGAAGTGATCGAATGGGCGCCGGAGAAGTCGAGGGGATGGCTTTTCAGCCGCTCCGCCGCCCGTGCCATTGCGCAGTGGCTGGGAGCGCCGGAAGAGGCGGGCGGCCTGGTCCGCCGCGTGGTCGGAGACGGTATCTTTCTTGACGGTCTCCAATCGGTCTGGCACGGTGACGTGGCGCGGCCTGAGTGACTGAAAAGCAAGCGGTTTTTGTCTCCGAGACAATTTCCCAAGATGCATACGGGGAGTGAAGTTCATGATCAAATCGGAACTTGTGCAGATTATTGCCAATCGCAATCCTCATCTGTTCCTCCGCGACGTGGAGAACATCGTGAATGCCATTTTCGATGAGATCACGGACACTCTGGCTGCTGGAAACCGGGTGGAGCTGCGCGGCTTCGGCGCGTTTTCGGTCAAGAACCGGCCGGCGCGGACCGGCCGCAATCCGCGCACCGGCGAATCGGTCCATGTCGAGGAGAAATGGGTGCCGTTCTTCAAAACCGGCAAGGAATTGCGCGAGCGCCTGAACAGCAATTGAGGTTTCGCCGCGAGGTGACCGCTTTCCACAATTTTGCCCTTGCCTTCTTCCCCCATGGTTAACCGTTTCCTTACGATCGTCATTCTGGTTCCACTTGCGGTCATCCTGATTGCGCTGGCCGTGGCCAATCGCGGCGCGCAACCTTTCACGATCGACCCGTTCAATCCCGGCAATCCGGCGCTCACCATTGCGTGGCCGCTTTTCGCCTATCTCTTCATCGCCTTCGCGCTTGGCCTCCTGGTCGGGGGCGCCGCAACATGGCTGAGACAGGGCCGGTATCGCAAACAGGCGCGCCGCCATGCCGAGGAGGCGAGGAGCCTGAGGGAGGAGATCGCCCGCGGCAAGCCCGCGCCGCAGCGGCCCGCGATTACCGGCCCGTCGCCCGGATCCTCACATTGAATGCCGGAAGCCCGGCGCAAGCAGGACAGCCAGAAAGGACGAAAAACGGCGATGCTGAGCATCTCTCCGAACGATGTCGATGACTGCCTCGATTTTCCCTTCATGGTCGAAACGCTGCGACAGGCTTTTCTGGAGGGGGCGGTCCAGCCGGTCCGCCACCACCACCAGGTCGACTATCCCGAAGGCAATCCGGCGACGCTTCTCCTCATGCCGGCCTGGACGGATTTCGCTTCCGGCCAGCGGGACGGTCATATCGGCGTCAAGATCGTAACGGTCTCGCCGGACAACAACACTGTCGGCAAGCCGGCGGTCATGGGGCTCTACCTGCTTCTCGACGGCCGGACGGGAGAGCCGCAAGCCCTGATCGACGGACAGCGGCTGACATTGTGGCGTACGGCTGCTGCCTCGGCCCTTGCGGCGACATGGCTGGCGCGCGAGGATGCCCAAAACCTTCTGGTGATAGGGGCAGGCGCGCTGGCCCCGTTTTTGGCGCGGGCGCACGCCTCAGTTCGTCCGATCAGGGAAATCCGCGTCTGGAACCGTACCGAGGCCAATGCGCGGAAAATGGCGACCGCGCTTCGCGACGAAGGATTGAACGCCGAAGTAACCGCCGATCTCGACGCGGCGCTCGGCTGGGCCGACATCGTCTCGTCGGCGACCATTTCGCCCGAACCGCTTGTCAAGGGCGCCTTGCTGCGGCCGGGCGCCCATGTCGATCTCGTCGGCGCCTTCACGCCGACGCTCAGGGAAAGCGACGACGAGGCGGTCCGCCGCGCGAAGCTTTATGTCGATACGCGCGCCGGCGCGAGCAAGGAGGCGGGCGACATCGTCCAGCCGCTCAAGAGCGGCGTCATCAAACCGGACGATATTGTCGCCGATCTGTTCGAACTGGCGCGCGGAGAGAAGCCAGGGCGGCAAAACGATGAGGATATCACGCTCTTCAAGTCGGTCGGCGCCGCGCTTGAGGACCTTGCCGCCGGCATCGCCGTCTACGGGCGCATGAACGCGCGTTAACGCGGCCGCACCGTCAACCGGCCGCGAAGAAGACCCGCAACCGGTGCCGGTCGGGATCGAGCGCCACGAAGGTGCGGCCGAAATCCATGTCCGTCGGCGGCTGGAGGATCTTCAATCCCTTCTCTTTCCATACACCATGCGTTTCATCGACCATGGCCGCGCTTTCGACAGTGAAGGCGACTTCCGTGCCGCCGCCTCCTGCTTCGGCGGCCGGCTCGACCGTGTGCCGCGACCAGAGGCCGAGCATCAGGCCCGATGAGAGCCGGAAGAGGGCAAAGGTCGGCGACGCTTCGACCGGTTCCTGTCCGAGAAGCTTTGTGTAAAAGGCCGCGCTTGCCGGCGGGTTATCGACATAAAGCAGCATGAAATTGGCGTTCGGCATGGCGTGTCTCCCTGGTTGATGGGGGCACGATAGAAGAAGCCACTGTCAATTTCCGGCAGTAGAGCAATTCCAGCAAAAGTGTGGCGCGGTTTTGCGTTCGGAATTGCGTAAACCATCCCTCAGAACATCTCGTCGAGTTCCTGCGAAAGACGCCATTCCGCGAGCAGGATGCGGTGCCGCCTCGGCGTCCGCTCATGGACGGGCGTCACCGATCGGATGCGGTCGAGCCGGAAATGCCGGAAATCCCGTCTGGTCTCGCACCAGGCGGCAAGGACTTCCGCAGCCTCGAAGAAGCCGATGGCGATCGGCCAGATCAGCCGCTCCGTCGCCTTTCCCTTCTTGTCGGTGTAGGCGAGATAGAGTTTCTCCTCGCGGCCGATGGCGTCGCGGATGTGCTTGAGTTGCGCCGGCTTGCCGGATTTCGCCGGCCCGGCCAGCAGGGCGCTTTCGGCTGCCGCGTTCTCCATTTCGGGCGGCAGCGCCGCCTCGATCTTGGCAAGGGCGTTTTCCGCCGCCCGCTCCAGATCCTCGTCGCCCCGTTGCGCGACGAAGCGCAGACCGAGGATAATGGCGTCGACCTCCTCCTCGCCGAACATCAGAGGCGGCAGGAAGAAACCCGGCTTCAGCACATAGCCCAGCCCCGCCTCGCCCTCGATCGGCGCGCCTTGCGCCTGCAGCGTGGCGATGTCGCGATAGAGTGTGCGGATGCTGACATCGAGTTCGTCCGCCAGCGCCTGGCCGCTGACCGGCCGGCGACGGCGGCGAAGCGCCTGCAGGAGGTCAAGCAACCGTTCGGAGCGCGCCATCGTGAACCGTGGTGATTCGTTCGTCGGATTCTGGCGTCAGCGCGCCGTCGAATCCATGCCGCGCAGGCTCAAATCTTTGCCAAGCCGAAACAAATATGTGTAAGCAGCGACAATCTTGAAGATGATAAAGGATACGCCGTCATGACTTTGGCAACAGTGACCCTGTCGGGCCGATATGTCGATCTCGTTCCATTGATGCGAGAGCACTGCGACGGCCTCGTCGAAGCGGTGCGGGACGGCGATCTTTGGCAACTCTGGTATACGACCATCCCTGAACCTGACGCGATGGCGGCGGAAATCGATCGCCGTTTGGGACTTCAGGCCGCGGGCGCGATGCTACCCTTCACCGTGATCGAAAGAGCGACGCAACGCGTGGTCGGGATGACCACCTATCTGAATATCGACCTTCAAGCCCCTCGTTTGGAGATCGGGGCAACTTGGTATGCCAAACGTGTCCAGCGAACCCCGCTGAATACCGAAGCAAAGCTGCTGTTGCTCACCCACGCCTTCGATAAGCTCGATTGTCTGGCTGTCGAGTTTCGCACGCATTTCCTCAACCATCAAAGCCGGCGCGCCATCGAACGGCTGGGCGCAAAACTCGATGGCATCTTGCGTCAACATCAACGCATGCGCGACGGCACCCTTCGCGATACCTGCGTGTACAGTATCATCGCGTCGGAGTGGCCAGCTATACGCTCCGGGCTGAACTGGCAGCTCGAAAAAAAGCGCTAGGGATATGAGGGTGCCAATCCATTCCGCTGGATGGCAGGCCTGGGTCCAAAGCTGAAATTCAAGCTGGCGCATGCCCCATCGATCGGCTTCGGTTGCGGTCCTTGGCCCCCTATGGCAGAAGCACCGCCCATGGCCGGAGATGTCACGTCTTGAAAGCATCGCGCGAGAAAGAGCGGGACGAGAGGAGAGCGCGGGAAACGCGCGATGCTCCACGATCCGCCGAGGCGCCGAAGCGCGTTCCGGCGCAGCGAAGCGGCGCCTTGCCGGCGGAAAACCTGCCGCTCGTCCTCGAAGTCGCCCCGAACGCCGACTATGCGCTGCTCGACAGCGGCGATGGCGAAAAACTCGAGCAATACGGCCCCTACCGCATTGTGCGGCCTGAGGGGCAGGCGATCTGGCAAAGGGCGCTTGGCGAGTCCGAGTGGCATAAGGCCGACGCCATCTTCACCGGCAATACGGACGAGGAGGGCATGGGTCGCTGGCGCTTCCCGAAGGCGCCGCTCGGCGAAACCTGGCCGATGCGGCATGACGGCATCGACTATGTCGGCCGCTTCACTTCCTTCCGTCATGTCGGCGTTTTTCCTGAGCAGGCGACGCATTGGAGCCATATGGAAAAGCTGATCCGGGGGGCCGGGCGGCCAGTCCGGGTACTCAATCTCTTCGGCTATACCGGCCTCGCCTCGCTTGTCGCGGCGCGCGCCGGCGCGGAAGTCACGCATGTCGACGCCTCGAAAAAGGCGATCGGCTGGGCGCGCGAGAACCAGGAAATGGCACGTCTCGGCGACAAGCCGATCCGCTGGATCTGCGAGGACGCGATGAAATTCGTCGAACGCGAGGAACGGCGCGGCAGCCGCTACGACATCGTCCTGCTCGATCCGCCCGCCTATGGGCGCGGCCCGAAGGGAGAAGTCTGGCAGATATTCCAGGATCTCCCTGTCATGGTTGATCTTTGCCGCGCGATCTTGACGCCGAAGCCGCTGGCCGTCGTTCTGACCGCCTATTCGATCCGCGCCTCTTTCTTCTCGATCCATGCCCTGATGCGCGACACATTCGCCGGCATGGGCGGCATGGTGGAATCGGGCGAACTGGTGATCCGCGAGAAATCGGCAAGTCGTGCGCTCTCCACATCGCTTTTCTCGCGCTGGGTGGCGGCATGACGGAAGAGCGTGCCGCAAGCCGCGCGCCGGGGCAGGTCAAGGAGGTCACGAGCCTTTCCAACCCGATCGTGAAGGACATCAAGGCGCTGGCGCTGAAGAAATTCCGCGATCAGCAGAACGCCTTTTTGGCGGAGGGCCTGAAACTCGTGCTCGATGCGCTCGACCAGGGATGGACGATCCGCGCCCTCGTCTTCGCCAAGGCCCAGAAGGGCAATGCCGTCGTGGAAAAGGCCGCGGCCCGAACGGTGGCTTCGGGCGGACTGGTCCTGGAGGTGAGCGAGAAGGTGCTTGCCGCCATCACCCGCCGCGACAATCCGCAAATGGTCGTCGGCGTCTTTTCGCAGCGCTTCGAAAAGCTTGCGGCGATCAGGCCTGAGGGGGAGGATGTCTGGGTGGCGCTCGACCGCGTGCGCGATCCCGGCAATCTCGGCACCATCATTCGTACCGCTGACGCGGTCGGCGCGAAAGGGGTCATCCTTGTCGGCGAATGCACCGATCCGTTTTCGCTGGAGACGGTGAGGGCGACCATGGGCTCAATCTTTGCCCAGCCGATCGCGAAAGCCGGCGTTGAAGAATTCCTCGAATGGCGCAAAAGCTTCGGCGGCCTCGTGGTCGGCACGCATCTCAAGGGCGCGGTGGATTACCGTTCGATTGATTATCGCGGCCGCCCGGTCGTGCTTCTGATGGGCAATGAGCAGCAAGGCCTTCCCGACGCCCTTGCCGAAAAATGCGACCGGCTTGCCCGTATCCCCCAGGCGGGGCGCGCGGATTCGCTCAACCTCGCGGTCGCCACCGGCATCATGCTTTTCGAGATCCGCCGCGCCGTGCTGACGATCGGAGACCCTGCATGAAGATCAAGGCTTTATGGCCCTATGCGCTGATCGCGACCGTCGCGATAGTGCTCGATCAATGGGTGAAGCAGCTGATCGAGACCGGCATGGCGATGCATGAGGAAATCGATATCCTGCCCTTCCTGGCGCTTTTCCGCACGCATAACAAAGGCATCGCCTTTTCGCTTCTGGCTGGCCTCGGCGACAAGGGGCTCATCCTTGTCGCGCTCGTCGTGATCGCCGTGGTGTTTTTTCTGGCTGTACGGAGCACGGCCGGCCAGATCTTCGCGCGCACCGGCTTTGCGCTCATCATCGGCGGCGCGCTCGGCAATCTCATCGACAGGGTAAGGCTAGGTTACGTCGTCGATTATGTCCTCTTCCACACGCCGGTCTGGTCCTTCGCCATCTTCAATCTCGCCGACGCCTTTATCACGGTCGGTGCGGCGCTGATTTTGCTCGAAGAAATCGTGACGTGGTTCAGGGAACGCAACGCGTCGAACGGATCGAAGCCGCCGGTCGAACGTTAGATTTTGTATCAATGCGCTGGACCTGTCGGCAGCGCCTATCGCGGATCGGAGAACATCATGAGCGACGATAGCTTCAAAGCCATTCTCATCTCGCGCGGCGATGACGGCAAGCAGTCCGTCGATGTCACGGACATGGCGGATACCGATCTGATGGCCGGCGACGTGACCGTTTCCGTCGAGGCGACGACGGTGAACTACAAGGACGGGCTGGCGATCACCGGCAAGGCGCCGGTCGTGCGCCGCTTCCCGATGGTGCCGGGTATCGATTTCGCCGGCACGGTGATCGCGTCGGAAAATCCTGATTGGAAGGCCGGCGACAAGGTCATCCTCAATGGCTGGGGTGTCGGCGAGACGCATTACGGCGCCTATGCCCGGCATGCGCGGGTGAAAGGCGACTGGCTGGTGCCGCTTCCCCCTTCAATGACGCCGAAGGACGCGATGGCGATCGGCACGGCCGGCTATACGGCGATGCTCTGCGCTATGGCGCTCGAGCGCCATGGCATCACGCCCGAGCGTGGGCCGGTCATCGTCACTGGCGCTAGCGGTGGCGTCGGGTCGGTCGCCGTGTCTATTCTGTCGGGCCTTGGCTATCAGGTGATCGCCTCGACCGGGCGTGCTTCCGAACATGCCTATCTGAAAGAACTCGGCGCGGTCGAGATCATCCCGCGCGAGGAGCTTTCCGGCGCCGGCAAGCCGCTCGGCAGGGAGCGCTGGGCCGGCGCAGTCGATTCGGTCGGCAGCCATACGCTCGCCAATGTCCTGTCGATGACCTCCTATGGCGGAGCGGTCGCGGCTTGCGGCCTGGCGCAGGGGATGGACCTGCCGGCAAGCGTCGCGCCCTTCATCCTGCGTGGCGTGTCGCTGCTCGGCATCGATTCGGTCATGGCGCCGAAGACGATCCGCCTGGAAGCCTGGCGACGGCTGGAGCGCGACCTCGACCATGCCAAGCTCGCCGCGCTCACCACGTCGATCGGCTTCGACGGCCTGATCCAGGCGGCGCATGACATCATGGGCGGAAAAGTACGTGGCCGGTTGGTGGCGGAAATCGGCGACAGGGCCGATAGCTCTGACGTTTGACTTCGATCCAAGACTCAAGAGTTGAACATCGGCATTGTTAGCTAAAATTCGATCCATCGGCCAAAAGCTTCCCTAACCGCCATCGGTTAGGGTGGCGTCATGGCGTGGGACATTTCCTTCAGATCGACCGCAAAACCGGCGGATTCGGCCAGTCCAACCGTCGAAACGGGCGCGGGGGAAAGGCGTATCGTCGAAGCGCCTGCGCTTGTGCCCTCGCTGCCGCGAGCGGGGTCCGGCCGTGGCCTTCTGGCGATTGCCGCCGCCGCGCTTGCGCTTACGGTCCTGACATGGCTGTCGGCGTCCCCTCTCTATCTTTCGGCGGCCACATTGTGCGTTGGCGTTGCCAGTCTCTGGCTTTACCGGCGGACAGTTCGCGACGGCGAGCGCCTGGCGCGGCTTGAGGAGGAAAATTCCGCCAATCGGGTGGAATTCGAGACGCTTGCCGACCGCATGTGGGAATTGCAGGAGAGCGAGGAGCGCTTTCGCGGGCTGATCGACGCGCTCGGCGATATTGTCGTCCATCGCGACCGGGAAGGGCGCATCGTCTATGCAAATTGCGTTCTGGCGGATCTGGTGGGCTGCGAGCAGCGAGCGCTGTCCGGCAGGAAACTGTCCGATTTCGGCATCGATGTCGGCATCATGCCGGATGCGGCTTTGTCGGATGGCGAATGCCTGAGTTCCACCGACGTCGCGATCCGTACAGGCGGGGAGACGCGCTGGTATTCCTGGATCGAACTGTCGGTCCGCGACAAGGCGGGCGACGCGGTTTCGCATCGCGCCATCGCGCGCGACATCACCGGCCGCAAGCAGGCCGAAGAGGCATCGATCGCGGCGCGCGAGCGCGCCGAATTCGCCAACAAGGCGAAGTCGCGTTTTCTCGCCACCGTCAGCCACGAGATCCGCACACCCATGAACGGCATAATGGGTATGGCCAAACTCCTGGCGGACACGCGGCTATCCCCCGAACAGAAGACCTATATCGGCGCCATCTCGACTTCGGCCAACGCTCTTTTGGCGTTGATTGAGGATTTGCTCGATTTTTCCAAGATCGAAGCCGGCCGCCTCGACATGGAATTCCAGCCCGTTTCGCCCCGCGAACTGGTCGAGAACGTGGCTGAGCTTCTCGCCGCCCGCGCCTACGCACAGGGGATCGGCCTCGGTTGCTATTGCGCTCCGGACGCACCGCAGCGGATCGCCGCCGATCCCGACCGCCTCCGCCAGGTGCTGCTCAATTTGATCGGCAACGCGATCAAATTCACCGAGACGGGCGGCGTTCTCGTATCCGTCACGCGCTCTCCGGATATCGAGGATGCGATCCGCTTCTCCGTGGAGGATACGGGTCCGGGCCTGACGCCTGCGGATTTCAACCGTGTTTTCCAGGAATTCGAACAGGCCGACAGCACCTCGACCAGGCGCCACGGGGGTGCGGGCTTGGGGCTTGCGATTTCGAAGCGGATCGTTGAGGCGATGAACGGCACGATCGACGTGGAAAGCGAATTGGGCGAGGGGACCTGCTTCTTCTTCGATATTCCCGTTGGTCAGGATGGCTTGCCGGGAGTTGATCCGGCTCCGCTGCTTGCCGGGAGCCTCGCCGTGATCCTGTCGGAAAACGAGCCCGAGGCCGAAGCCATCGCCCTGACGCTGGGGGCTTATGGCTGCGGCGTGGAGAGGGCCTCTTCCGCCGATGCCGCCGCTGAACGGATAGCCGCGGCTCCGGCCGGCACATCCGTCGCGATGCTGATCGACGCGAAACTGGATGATCGGGACGGGAAGCTTCTGAAGCGGCTGCGGCAGCGCGTCGAGACGCCTTTCGAGGCGATAACGCTGATCGCGCCGACAGACCGCGACGGACTCGACCAATATCGTTCCAACGGCTATTCGACTTTCCTCGCAAGACCGGTGAGAGGTGAAACCCTGCTGCGTGTCCTGACGGCGCGGCAGACGGCGCCGATCGCCTCAACCGTTCCCCAATCCATCTCGAAATCGCGCGAGGAGCCGGTCGCCACGGCTCGGGCGGGCCTTTCGATCCTCATCGCGGAAGACAATGAAATAAACGCGCTGCTTGCCCGATCCGCGTTGACGAAGGCCGGCCACGCGGTCCATGTCGTCGCAAATGGCCGCCAGGCGGTGGAGGCCATCATCCATCCTGTGGAAAAGCGCTTCGATCTGGTGCTGATGGACCTGCACATGCCGGTGATGGACGGCCTCGACGCCATTGCCCTCATCCGTCAGGAGGAAGAGGAAAAAGGCCTTCGGCCGATCCCCATCATGGTGCTTTCCGCCGATGGGCAGGAAGGGACGCGCCACGCGGTCCTCGCGCATGGCGCGACAGGTTTCGTCACCAAGCCGCTCGACCCGAAAGCGCTGATAGAGGCTGTCGCCGAACAGGCGGTTGCATGATTGGCCGAACTTAGGCATCCTGACGCCGGCCGTTCGGCCTTTGAAATTGTCATTCTCCTGTTGCATTGCCCCTCTAGCTGGGGGTAGCCAGCGAGGGGAGAATAAGTGTGCGGGCTGCGATGCTGGAGCGTGGAAACGGAAGCCGAGCCATACCGGCTCTTGCCGGGAACATCCGCAATGATGTTCCGGGAGGCGCCGTCCTTGGCCGTATAGGCCCGCTGGAGGTCCGTCTGGCGCGCGACAGTTCTGAGATCGCGGCGGCGCAGGAAGTGCGCTTCCGCGTCTTCTACGAGGAACTCGGCGCGCGGCGGCACAAGATCCATGCGCTTGAGCAGCGGGATGCCGACCGGTTCGATGCGGTCTGCGATCACCTTCTGGTGCTGGATAGCTCGCTCCCCGGCGGGCAGCAGATCGTCGGCACCTACCGGCTGCTTCGGCAGGAAAGCGCCCTCGCCGCGGGCGGCTTCTATTCGGACGAGGAATTCCAGCTCGAATCATTGATCGCGCGCCATCCCGACGAACGTTTTCTGGAGCTCGGCCGTTCCTGCGTTCTGCCGAATTATCGTTCCAAGCGCACGATCGAACTGCTCTGGCAAGGCATTTATGCCTATATCAGCCACTACAATATCTCGGTGATGACCGGATGCGCCTCCTTTCACGGCACCGTGCCGGCGGCTCACGCCGAACCGCTCTCGTTCCTTGCGCATAATTGCCGCGCGAACGAATACTGGGAGGTGAGGGCGGTGCCTTCGCGTTTCCACAGGATGGACATGCTGCCGCCCGAAGCCGTCAATCCCAAGGCGGCGCTCGCCGCCATGCCGCCGCTTATCAAAGGTTATCTCAGGCTTGGCGCGAAGATCGGCGACGGTTGCGTCGTCGACGAGGATTTCGGCACCACGGACGTCTTCATCATTCTGCCCGTCGAATTCGTCTCGCCCCGCTACCTCAACTATTATGGCGCGGAAGCCGACCGTTTCGCCGCTTGAGGCCAGGGGCGAAGGCGCTCTTGAAAGTGCAAGCGCACGCCTAGCGGAGGCGGCTTCCGGACTGCCCGGTATTTCCCTTGCGACATCCTGCGGCACGCCGGCGATAAAAGCCGGCGGAAAACTCCTGATGCGCGTCAAGGATGCCGAGACGGCGGTGCTGATGTGCCCGCTGGAAGAGAAGGGATTGCTCTTCGAAAGCGCGCCCGCCATCTATTTCGAGACGGATCATTACAAGGGCTGGCCGGCCCTGCTCGTCAGGCTCGGTGCGATTTCCGATGAGGAGTTGCGGCTGCGCATGGAAAAGGCCTTTCGCTTCAAGGCGCCGCGCAAGCTGGTCGAGGCGTGGGAAGGCGGAACCTGATCGTCAGGCGGCGCTGCGAATCGATTCGATCCTGTCCATGCCGCCGACGATCGGGGCGAAATCGTTCCAGACGCTGCGTGCGCCCTTCTCCCATTCGCTTTTCTCCTGCGGCTGAAAGATTTTGCAGCCATGCGCGGTCGCAAGTTTCATGGACGATGTCTCGTCTTCGACCATGAGCTGATTGAAATACCGCACCCCTTCGCTGGCAACCTCCTGGAAAACGGGTTTCTGCGCATCCGTCAGCCCGTTCCAGAACATTTGGGAGAAATAGAGCACGCCCGATGCCCAGATATGGTTCGTCTCGGTCATGTCGGGCACCACCTCGTAGAGTTTGAAGCCGGCATAGGCCGACTTCGTCAGATCCATGGCCCCGGCGACGCCGGTCTGGAGCGCATTATAGGTTTCGGTGATCGGGATGCCGATCGGGATGGCGCCGAAGGAACTCCAAAGCTTGGTGTGCAGCCGGCTCTGGATGACGCGCATGCGCACACCCTTTAATTGCTCAGGTTTGGTGATCGGTTGCTTCGCCAGCAATTCGCGCGCGCCGTAATTGATGTAGTCGAGCGCGACGAAGCCCTGGGCGGCGAGTTTTTTCTTCAGTTCCGTGCCGATCTCGCCCTCCACCACATTGCGGACGTGCTGCCGGTCGCGAAAGAGGAAGGGCAGGTCGAGGATCTGGATTTCCGGCGCCCAGCCGGACAGGATCGAGGTCGTCGCGAGGCTTGCCTGGATCGAGCCGAGCTTGATCCCTTCCGCCACCTCCTTTTCGCCCCCAAGCGCGCCGTTTTTCACGATATTGAGACGGAAAGCGCCGGGCAGCTTCTGGTCGAGAAGGGTCCCGATCTTCACCCAGACCTTCGTTTCCGGCTTGTCGTCGCCGAAAAGCGAGGCGACCGTGAGCGTCGTTGCCGCCCGCGCCCGGCCGGTAAGAACTGGTGTGGCGAGCACCGCTGCGCCGGCTGTAAGCGAGGTCTGGAGAAACTGGCGGCGATTTTGCATGGTTGTTCTCTCTGTTTTCGCATGATCTTTCCGAAAAATCGGCATCCACTTTTCCGGATCACGCGTTATCGGAAAAGGACGGCCCAGGCGCTGACGAGGAAGAGGCCGGCAAGCAGCGCGGTGAGGTAGGGCAGGACGGCGCGGAAGAGCGCCGGGGGCGGCACGCGGGTGACGCCCGAGACGACGTAGATCAGCATGCCGAGCGGCGGCGTCAGGCCGTGGATCATCAGATTGACGACGATGATGACGCCGAAATGGATGGGATCGATGCCCGCCGCGACCGCCGCCGGCAGGAGCAATGGCCCGAAAAGCAGGATCGCCGCGCCGATGTCGAGCACCAGCCCGACCGCGAGCAGCATCACGTTCGAGACGACAAGCACCGCGATCGGACCGCCGCCGAGCGCGTTGGTGAGGCCGGAAACGAGGCCGGCGACATTGTCCACGGCAAGAAGGAAGGCAAAGGGACCGGCGGTGCCGATGAGGAGGCCGATGGCCGAGGCTTCCGTCGCCGCCTGGCGGAAGGCGCCGAACAGTTCGCCGGTCCTGAGCTTGGCGAAAAGCCCGAGCAGGAAGGTGTAAAGCGCGGCCAGCGCGGCCGCTTCCGTCACGGTGACGACGCCGAAGCGGATGCCGACGGTGACGATGATGCCGAGGCCGAAGGCCGGAATGGCGCTGACGGCCGATGTCCAGCGCTCCCGGCGGTCGGCGCGCGGTTGCGGGCGCTCGATCCTGACGCTGAAATGGATGGCGATCGCCAGACAGGCGGCGAGCAGCAGCCCGGCGAAGAAGCCGCCGACGAGCAGCGAGCCGACGGAAAGCTCCGTCGCCGCGGCAAGGATCAGAAAGGCGATGGAGGGCGGAACGATATTGTCGAGGATGGAGGTCGCGGCGATGATCGCGCCCGCCTGTTCCGGCCGGTAGCCGCGCTTGACCAGTTCCGGCTGGAAGGTGGCGGCGCTGAAGGCGGCGTTGGCGACCGACGAACCCGACGCGCCGGAAAAGAGCAGACTCGTCAAAAGGGTTGTCTGCGCGAGGCCGGCGCGGCGGTGGCCGACAAGCGACGAGGCGAAGCGGACGAGCTGGTTGGCGACGCCGGATATGGTGAGGAGATTGCCGGCGAGCAGGAAGAAGGGGATCGAAAGCAGCAGGAATTTCGACATGCCCGTCACCGTCGCCGAGACGACCGCCTGTTCGGGCAGCGTGCTGCCGAAGGCGATCGCCAGATAGGCGGCGGCGAGGAAGGCGTGCGGCAGCGGCGCGGCGACGATCAGCCCCAGCGCGGCGAAAAGACCGAGCACGATGCTCGGCGGCAGCGATGTGGCGAGCGCAAGATGCGGCACGGCGACATAGAGCGCTAGTCCGACCAGCACCGATAAGAGAATGGCGCCGCCTCTTTCTTCCGTTATCCGGTGCAGGAGAAGCACGATGAGGAGCAGCCCGCCGCCGACACCAAGGAAGCCGAAGCGGACCCATTCCGGCAGGCCGATCGTCGGCGAGACGCCGCCCAGCATCACCGCGATTTTCGCACTGCCGGATAGCAGCACCAGCCCGGTCAGGACCGAGAACATGTCCGCGATGATCGCCACGCCGCGTTGTCCCGCTTCCGGCAGCTTCGCGGCGAAGACGTCGAGGCGCATGGCGAGCGCGCTGTTCAAGGCCAGTGGCGCGCCTAAAGCGACGAGCGCGACATTGAGCCAGATGCCGATGTCTTCCGATCCGAGAAAGCCTGTGTGGAAGAGGTAGCGCAGCACCACCGCAGCCAGCACTTCGAGGACCAGCATCGCGAGGATCGCCGCCACGAGCGCGCCGAGCATGGTCTCGATCGCGTGCAGCAGCCTTGCCGCGAGACCGGTTGGCGAAAACGCCTTTCTGTCTTCCGCCGCTACCATTGCCTGTGGAAATGATGCACCGGCCCGCGTCCATGGCCGATGGTCAGCCTCGTTGATGCCGCGAGCGCTTCGCTGAGATAGATTTTCGCCGCGCCAACAGCCTGTTCCAAACTGTCTCCCTTGGCCAATCCGGCGGCGATCGCGGCGGACAAGGTGCAGCCCGTGCCATGATCGTTCGCTGTGTCGATTCGCGGCGCGGCGAAACGATGGACGCCGGAACCGTCCAGAAGGAGATCGACGGCTTCGGCGCCGAGGCTGTGACCGCCTTTGACCAGAACCGCTTCGGCGCCGGCATCGAGAATGCTTTGTGCCTGCCGTTCCATCTCGTCTTCGTTTCGGGCGATGGCGCTGTCGGCGAGGATCGCCGCTTCCGGCAGGTTCGGCGTCACGACGATGGCGAGCGGCAACAACTCCCGCCGGATCGTCTCGACGGCTTCAACCTGCAGGAGCCGGTCGCCCGAGGTCGCGACCATCACCGGATCGAGCACGGCCTTGCGGCCGAAGCGCCTCAGCGTTTCGGCGATGACGCTTGCGATTTCGGCATTGGCGACCATGCCGATCTTGATCGCGCCGACGTCGAGGTCGTCCAGCACCGCCTCGATCTGCTGCGCCACCATAGCCGGCGAGATCGCCTCGACGGCGCGGACGCCTTGCGTGTTCTGCGCGGTGATCGCGGTCAGCACGCTCGCGCCATAGACGCCAAGCGCCGAAAAGGTCTTGAGATCGGCCTGTATGCCGGCGCCGCCGCCGCTGTCCGAGCCCGCAATGGTGAGGGCGATTGCCGTCATGTGCGTTCCTCCAGCGCGCGATCGATGCTCGATCGCATGGCGCGCACCGCTTCGGGAACCTTGCCTGACTTGAAGAGCGCGCCGATCGCGGCGATGCCGTCGGCACCCGCCGCGATCGTCATTGGCGCGGTCCTGAGCGTCATGCCGGCGATGGCGCCGATGGGCATGTCCGGCCGCTCGGCGCGGATGAGCCTTGCCAGCCGTTGAAATCCTTCCAGCCCGACTGGCGCATCCGGATTGTCCTTCGACAGCGTCTGGAAAACGCCGCCGATGCAGGCATAGTCGATCGGTGCTTTGATCGCCGCGCGGGCGTCCGCCTCGTTCTTGACGGTCAGGCCGATGATCGCGGCGGGGCCGAGCAGCCGCCTTGCGTCCGTGGGCGCCATATCCTCCCGGCCGACATGGACGCCCTCCGCGCCGGCCGCGAGCGCCACGTCCACGCGGTCGTTGACGAGGAGCGGCACTCCGGTGCCGGCAAGCGCGGCATGGATGGCGCGCGCCCGCTCGACGACAAGCCGCGTTCCGGAATATTTGTCGCGGTATTGCACCACGGTCGCGCCGTTTCGCGCCGCGTCGCCGGCGAAGGCGGCAAGGTTTTCCGCGCCGAGATTGTCGGTATCGACGATGGCGTAGAGCCTGAGATCAATTCTGTTCATTGGAAATCCTCAATCTCTCGGAGATCGTTTGTCCGTCGATCGCATGAAGTGCGTCGAGCAGCGCCGGCGCGAAGCTGCCCGGCCCTCCGGCTTTCTCGGCGGCGATTTCCGCGGCGATGGAAAGCGTTGCGATCGCCGCCGTTGCCGCCAAAAAGCCGTCCGGCTCGACCGCCTGGAAAGCGGCGATGAGTGCTCCCGAGAGGCAGCCGGTGCCGCTGACGAGCGCCAGCCACGGATGGCCGTTGGCGAGTCGGATGGTGCGGTTGCCGAGCTGGATCGTATCCACCGGCCCCGTCTCGATCCGCACGATCCCCTCCGTCGCGCCGATCGCCTCCATCTCGCTCTTGTTCCCGCGCACCGTCGTGATGCCTGCACCGAGCAGTTCGCGGGCGAAGGCGAGACGGGGTTGCGACACGTTGCAGAATACCGGATCGAGCACGGCGGGACGCTCCCTTTGCCGCATCGAGGACAGCGCCGTGCGGATCACGTCGCGCCTTTCGCCTTCGAGCGTGCCGAGATTGACGAGGAGCGCATCGGCTCTCGCGGCGAAATCGGCGATTTCCTCCCTATTCGCCGTCATGGACGGAATGGCGCCGACGACAGAAAGGCCATCGGCGACGAGCTTCTGCGCCACGCTGTTCATGATGGCATGCACGCGCGGGCGCTTCCGTCGCACTTGGTCGAGCACACCCGCGATGGCGTCGGCCGTGATCATTTCAGCTCCACCGCGAAATCGGAGACGGAATGGCCGGGCTTGATCAAGCCATGCTTTTCCATGAAGTCGGCGAATTCGGCATAGCGGTGATGGTCGAGTGCGAAGGGCCGCTTGGCGAAATAGGGAATGGTGGCGAAATAGGCCGTGCGGTTGAGTTTGTCGTTCAAATTCGGATAGGCCTTGGTGAAGGTGGCCCAGCCCTGCTCGGGGTGGTTCGTCATCCACAGCGTCGCCTTTTCGACCGCGTCGAGGAAGCGCGGCAGGCGCTTGTCGCCGATCGCGTCCTTGCGCGCCACGAAGATCAATTCGTCATAGGGCGGAACGCCGTTCTCCTCGGGGAAGATGGCGCGGCCTTCATGCCCTTCCAGCTTCATCTGGATGAGTTCGAACGTGCGGTAGCCGCCGATCGTGGCATCCACCTGCCCGGAGATGAGCGGCGGCGTGATGGAAAAGTTGATGTTGACCAGTTTCACGTCGTTGAGGCTCAACCCGGCGACCTTCAGCATGCCGGCGAGAACGGCGTCCTGGAAGCCGGTGACGGAATAGCCGATCTTCTTTCCCTTCAGGTCCGCGACGCTGTGGATCGGCCCGTCCTTCATGACGATCAGCGTGTCGAGCGGAGCCGCCACCAGCGTCCCGAAACGGACAAGCGGCAGCCCGCCCTGTACATCCATATAGAGGTTCGGCTGGTAATAGACGGCGACATCCGCCTGCTTGGCCGCCACCATGCGTGGCCCGGCGGAAGGATCGGAGGGTGCGATGAGATCGACGTCCAGTCCTTCCGCCTTGAAGTAGCCCCGCTCCTTGGCGACGACCAGGGGCGCGTGGTCGGGATTGACGAACCAGTCGAGAAGCACGGTGAGCTTGTCGGCGGCACACGCAGGCGCGGCGGCGAAGAGGACAAGCGCGGCGGCGATCGCCAGTTTGCGCAGGAGGGTCATGTCTTTCCTTTCATGGAGCGGGGATCTCTCATGTTTCGGGCGACCAATGCACGATCCCTCTTGTCAGTCGGTCGGCCGCGACGCGGAGGATGAGGGTCAGCGCCGCGATCAGCGCGAGCGCGGCGAACATGGTGTTGGTCTGCATACGGGCGTTGGCCTGCAACATGACGAAGCCGAGCCCTCCCGAAGCGCCGACCCATTCGCCGACGACCGCGCCGAGCGGCGCGAAGGCGGCGGCGATGCGCAGGCCGGCGATAAGGGAGGGGAGGGCAAGCGGCACGCGGATATAGCGCAAGGTCTGCCAGCGGCTGGCGCCGGTCAGCGCCGCGGCGTCGAGGATCGCCTGGTCCGTACGCGAAAGCCCGTCGAGGAAGGCGGAGGCGACGGGGAAGAAGATGACGATCGCCGCCATGATGATCTTCGAGGTCAGCCCGTAGCCGAACCACAGCACGAGAACGGGCGCCAGCGCGAAGACAGGCAGCGCCTGCAGCACCAGCGCCAGCGGCCAGACCAGTTGGCCGACGCGCGGCAGAGCCGCGACGAGGAGCGCGGTCGCGATGCCGAGCAGGATGCCGAGCGCCAGGCCCAGAAGGACTTCCTCCAGCGTCGTGCAGAACTGCGCGAAGAGGAAATTGGGCTGTGTGCCGAAAGCGCGCACCACGTCGAGCGGCGGCGGCAGGATGAAGCGCGGCGGCGCGAACAGCCACACCGCCACCTGCCACAAAACGATGGTGGCGAGCGCTCCGGCCAAGGTTTTCCCGGCAACGGACATGGCGTCGTCAGCGCCGCCCGCCGCTGTACGGAAAAAGATAAGATCCCGGAATTGTCATCAACAAAGCCCCGTTCCTACGCCGGTATTACCCGGATCAGGTTCAAGGGTCCGGCTCAACGCCGTCTCAGCACCGTCAGGTGCACCCCTCGGACAGGCCTTATGTGTCGCAGGAGTTGACAGCTGTCAACTGCGCGGAGCGCGGTTCCGAATTCAGGTTAACGCGGAGATCGACCCCCTCGCCGATTTGTGGAGCCTGTCCTCGGGCCGGCCACAGCCCTGCGGTGGAGAGCGGCCTGCGACAACCTCAGTTGTCCCGCCCGCCAGGCAAGGCGTCGCCCCAGTCGAGCCGGCGTGCGCTCTTGAACATCGTTCCTTCACGCCGCGAAACCGTTCTTTCCGATACCGAGCCGTCCGCAGTGCAGAGCTTCAGCCGGACGACGCCCGACGATTGGCGCGGCGGCGCCAGGACGCGTGCGGAAATCCTTTTCGGCGCGCTGCGTGAGGCGGCCAGAAAAATATATTTCTCGTCTTCCCACGGCACATCGGCATCCTTCGCCTGCCGATGCAGCCGCGATCGCGCCACGCGGCGGGCGAAATGGCACCAGTCCGGCTGTACAAGAGGGCAATCATGATCGTGCGGGCAAGGGGCGACGATATGGGCGCCCGCCGCGATGAGCATCCTTCGAACGGCGAGGATCCGTTGCCAGCCGGCGGACGTTCCGGGTTCGACGATCACGAGCATTCCCTTGGCAAGGCTCCAAAGCCGCTCGACAAGCGGGCCGATCGAGCGGGGATCGATTTCATCGAGAAGATAGGCGGCCGTAACGAGATCGGCTCCTTCGCTCTCTGGAAACGCAATTTCGGCGTCGCCGCTCACCCATTCCGTGCGGATCGCCATCGCTTTGGTGGCGATTTCGCCGGCGACCTGCCGCATGGCCGGGCTTTTCTCGACCAGGAGCGCTTTTTCCAGCGTTGGCCAGCAATCCGCTGCTGCAAAAACCGCCGTTCCGGGACCGGAGCCGACATCGAGCATGGATTTCGGAGCGAAATCCGGCAAAAGGTCGGCTGCGTGCGCGAGGCTCGCGCGAATCGCGGCATAGGTCGCGGGCAACCGCGTTGCGAGATAGGCGCGCGCGGCCAGATGATTCCCGACATGCAGCCGCCCGTCGCGGATTTCGGCCCGGTAGCGGGCGGACAAGGCCTGCGCCGCCCGCCGCAGATCGCTGAGCGGCGTTCCGTCGAGAAGGCGATCGACCGCGATTTTCAGTTCCGCCGGAAGTTCCATGGCCGATGCCCATACCCTTCCCGCCGAATTCGCGCTATAGACGCCGCCCGTAGCAACGGACGTTTGTATGCTGAAAGTCCCCCTGAAGCTCGATCAACTCATCGATGGCGAAGCCTTGCGGCAGGATCTCGCCGCCCTGGCCGGGGAGGCGGGAGGCCATGGATCCAGCACCGAAGCCCGCGCCCATGTCGTTTCACTGCTCAAGGAGCGGCTGGCGGCCGGCCGGAAAATCGCCGAAACCCTGCTGATCGAGGACGGCGGCGGCGTGGCCTGTGCCGAGCGCCTTTCGCATCTCATGGACGAGATCATCCGCGCGCTTTACGATTTCGCCTCGACCCACGTCTATCGCGAGGCGAACCACTCCGCCGCCGAGCGCATGGCGATCGTCGCCGTCGGCGGCTATGGCCGCGGCACGCTTGCGCCAGGTTCGGATATCGACCTGCTTTTCCTGCTGCCCTACAAGCAGACGCCCTGGGGCGAGCAGATCGTCGAATACATGCTCTATGTTCTCTGGGACCTCGGCCTGAAGGTCGGGCATGCCACGCGTAATGTCGATGAATGCCTGCGCCTGTCGCGCGGAGACGTGACGATCCGCACCGCGATCCTGGAAGCGCGCTTTCTCTGGGGCGAAAAGCCGCTCTTCGACGATCTCATCGAGCGCTTCGATCGGGAAGTGGTGAAGGATACCGGTCCGGAATATGTCCAGGCCAAGCTGGCGGAGCGCGACGCGCGGCACCGCAAGGAAGGCGAATCCCGCTATGTCGTCGAGCCCAACGTCAAGGACGGCAAGGGTGGGTTGCGCGATCTCCACACGCTGTTCTGGATCGCGAAATATTATTACCGTGTCCGCACCGGCGAGGAGTTGATCGACAAAGGTGTCTTCAAGCCGGAGGAATATCTGAAGTTCCGCAAGGCCGAGGATTTCCTCTGGGCTGTGCGCTGCCACATGCACTTCCTTACCGGCCGCACCGAGGAAAGGCTCCATTTCGACCTGCAGAAAGATATCGCCAAGCGCCTGGGTTATACGACGCGGCCAGGCCTTGCCGCCGTCGAGCGCTTCATGAAGCACTATTTCCTTGTCGCCAAGGATGTCGGCGATCTGACCCGCATCTTCTGTGCGGCGCTCGAGGAAGAGCAGGCGAAAGAGGTGCCAGGGTTCAACCGTATTTTTCTGACCTTTTCGCGCCGCCGCCGCAAGCTCGCCGGAACGAGCGATTTCGTCGTCGACAACCAGCGCATCAACATTGCCGACGAGGAGGTGTTCGAGCGCGATCCCGTCAATCTCCTGCGGCTGTTCTGGCTCGCCGACCGGCACGGCCTGGAATACCACCCCGACGCTCTCAAGCTTGTCACGCGCTCGCTGGGACTGGTGACGCGGAACCTGCGTCGCGACAAGGAAGCCAACCAGCTTTTCATGGACATTCTGACGTCCGACCGCGATCCGGAACTCAATCTGCGGCGCATGAACGAGGCCGGTCTTCTCGGCAAGCTCATCCCCGATTTCGGCAAGATCGTCGCAATGATGCAGTTTTCGATGTATCACCACTACACAGTGGACGAGCACCTGCTTCGCTGCGTCGGCGTTCTTTCGCAGATCGATCATGACGACGGGAGGAAGGCCCACCCACTGGTCAACGAATTGCTGCCGGGGCTGAAGGAGCATCGTGACACCCTTTACGTCGCGGTTTTTCTCCACGATATCGCCAAGGGCAGGCCGGAGGACCATTCGGTCGCGGGCGCCCGCATCGCCAGGCGGCTCTGCCCGCATATGGGGCTCGGCCCGGCCGCGACGGAGACGGTCTCGTGGCTGATCGAACAGCATCTGACCATGTCGATGACGGCGCAGACCAGGGATCTCAACGATCGCAAGACGATCGAGGATTTTGCCGCTGTGGTGCAATCGGTGGAGCGGCTGAAGCTGCTTCTGGTCGTCACCGTCTGCGACATTACGGGGGTGGGGCCGGGCGTCTGGAACGGCTGGAAGGGACAATTGCTGCGGACGCTCTATTACGAGACCGAACTCTTGCTGACCGGCGGCTTTTCCGAGGCGCCGCGCGCCAAGCGCGCGGCGGTCGCGCGCGACGAACTCGCCGCCGCTCTTGGCGATTGGCCGGAGGCCGAACGCAAGCGCTATGTCGGCATGCATTACGAAAATTATCTCCTCACTGTCGATCTGGCCGAGCAGAAGCGTCACGCCGCGTTCATCCGCCAGGCGGACGCGGAGAAGAAGGCGCTCGCCACGATGGTGACGGTGCGCGAGGTCGAGGCTGTCACCGAAATCACGATTTTATGCCCGGATCATCCGCGGCTTCTGTCGGTGATTGCCGGCGCCTGTGCGGCATCCGGCGCCAACATTGTCGATGCGCAGATCTTCACCACTTCCGACGGCCGGGCGCTCGATACGATCATGATCAGCAGGGAGTTCAGCCTCGAGGAAGACGAGCTTCGGCGCGCCAGGCGGGTGGGCAAGCTGATCGAGGACGTTCTCGCCGGCAAGGTCTGGCTGCCGCGCATCATCGAGACGAAGGCCAAGCCGAAACGCGGCGCCAAGGCCTTCCGCATCGATCCGCAGGTGGCGATTCGCAACACGTTGTCGAACCGCTTTTCCGTCATCGAGGTCGAATGTCTGGACAGGCCCGGCCTGCTTTCCGACATCACCGGCGCGATCTCCGACCTTTCCCTCGACATCGCCTCGGCCCATATCACCACATTCGGCGAGAAGGTGATCGATACCTTTTACGTCACCGACCTGACTGGGCAGAAGATCGAGAACCTGACAAGACAGGCGAAGATCAGGGAAATCCTTCTGGCGACGCTGGAGAACGGCAATGGGCAGCAGCACCGGCCGCATCGCGCGAAATCGGCTGCGACGGCTGGATGATCCGAACGCTTTCGATGATGATCGCAAGTCCCGAATTGCGCCAAATCAGGCAGCTAAAGCAGTTCTGTGATTCGCGGAAAACGGAAGGGCTCTAGCGCGTGTCCTCGGTAAGCCTCGTCAAGAAATTCGCGACCGTCGGCGGCGCCACGCTCGCAAGCCGCGTCCTCGGCTTTTCGCGTGAGGCGATGATGGCGGCGGTGCTCGGCGCCGGCCCCGTCGCCGATGCTTTCTATGCCGCATTCCGCTTCCCCAATCTCTTCCGCCGCCTGTTCGCCGAAGGCGCGTTCAACGCCGCCTTCGTGCCGCTTTTCTCCAAGGAGATCGAGGCGAACGGCGTCGACGGCGCCAAGCGCTTTTCCGAAGAGGTGTTCGGCATTCTTTTCACCGTGCTGCTCGGCCTCACGATCGTCATGGAACTGGCGATGCCGCTCCTGGTGCGCACGATCATCGCGCCGGGCTTCACCGGCAATGCGGACAAGGTTCATCTGACCACCGCGCTTGCCTTCATCATGTTCCCCTACCTGATGTGCATGTCGCTGACGGCGATGATGAGCGGCATCCTCAATTCGCTGCATCGCTATTTCGCGGCGGCGATCGCGCCGGTCTTTCTGAACATCATCCTGATCGGCGTTCTGGCTTATGCGCTCTATACCGGGATGAACGGCCGCACCGCCGGCCATTACATGGCCTGGGGCGTGCTTGCCGCCGGCATCCTCCAGCTTTCGATCGTCATGTTCGCTGTGCGTCAGGCGGGCATCGTCATCCGCATCCGCCGCCCGCGCATGACGCCCGCCGTATGGCGGCTGTTGATGCTGGCGCTGCCGGCGGCCGTCACCGGCGGGATCACCCAGATCAACCTCGTCATCGGCCAGATCATCGCCTCGGGAAAACCCGGCGCCATCTCGGTCCTGCAATATGCCGACCGCGTCTATCAGTTGCCGCTCGGCGTCGTCGGCATCGCGGTCGGCGTCGTCCTCTTGCCGGAACTGGCGCGCGCCCTGAAATCCGGTCATATGCGCGAAGCCGCCAATCTCCAGAACCGCTCGGTCGAGTTCGCGCTCTTTCTCACGCTTCCCGCTGCTGCGGCGCTTCTCGTCATGTCGCGGCCGATCGTCAGCGTTCTTTACGAGCGGGGCGCCTTTTCGGAAGTGACGGCGCATTCCGTCGCAGGCGCTCTTGCCATTTTCGGGCTAGGCCTCCCGGCCTTCGTCATGATCAAGGCCTTCACGCCCGGCTTCTTCGCCCGCGAGGATACCCGCACGCCGATGATCTTCGCCGGCATTTCCGTGGCCTTGAACGTCACGCTCGCTGTTTCGCTCTTCCCTTTGATCGCGGAGCGCGGCATCGCCACCGCTGAAGCGGCGGCCGGATGGACCAACGCCATTCTGCTGCTCGTCACGCTGATAAGACGGGGCCATTGGGGCCGCGATGGAGGCTTGGTCAAGCGCGTGCCGCGGCTCGTTCTCGCCTCGGCCATCATGGCCGGCGTGCTCTACTGGCTCGTCGGCCATTTCGCCGCCGAGTTCGGGCCACATGCGCGGCTCCTCGTCAAGGCCCCGGTCCTGTTCGGCATGATCATCATCGCCATGATCGTCTATTTCGGCGTCGCCTTCGGCATAGGCGGCGCCGATCTCGGTATGATTCGCCGCAATATCGAGCGCGGCCGGAAAGACCAGGCCGCGTAAGGCATATTACTGCGAAACCGTGATATGCCCCTTCATATTGGGATGAAAGCGGCAGTAATAATCGATCGATTCCGCCTTTTTCAGCACCAGACTGGCTGATTTTTTCGGCTGGATCATCACGTCCCAGCCGCCTTTCACGGTAGCGGTATGCGCAAAGGCGTCCTTGTTGATCCACTCGATCCTGTCGCCGACCTTTGCCTGGATATTCACCGGCGAGAAGGCAAGTTTCTGGATCGTCACCGTGATCGTTTCGGCGTAAGCCGGGACCGCCCCCGCAAATGCGAGCGCGGCCGCGAATCCGACGGCCCTGAAGAAAGGGGTACTGGCGGACCTATTTGAGTTCCGACTGGACATGCTCGGCATGCTCCTCATGGCCCTGGAAGATCTTGAGTCCCGTCTCGAGCAGGTCCTTCAATTGCGGGTTATGCGCCGACGGGATGAGCACGTCCTTGAGCGCCCCGTTCACCTGCTTGTGGTAGGCGACCTCATTGGCGATATAGGCCTTATCGAAGGCCGCGCCGTGAAGCTTGGAAAGCTTGGCGCGCTCGGTTTTACCTTCCTTTGTCAGCGCCTTACTGGTGGGATTGTCTTCGGGCTTGACTTTCAGCTTCTTCACCAGCGCCAGCGCCTGCTTGTTGACGGCTTCATGGTCGCGCAGCATGTCTTTGGCGAATGCTTTCACCTCCTTGTTGTGCGCTTTCTTGAGCGCCAGCTTCGCCGCGTCGATGTCGATGACGCCGGCCGTGTATGCGATATGGGCGATCTGCGGGTCGGTCGGCTTTTCGGCGGCTTTCGCGGGCAGCCCCGCCAGGAAAAGGCACGACGCGGCAAGCACCGCGGTCATTCGAATGGCCATGGTTTTCTCCCTCCGTGGCCGGGCCACGGTCTCTCGTTAAGTGACGCCTATCTGATGCAGGCCGGGGAGAAACGTTCCCGGAAATCATTCACAATGCGGTGGGTTTGAAATTTGCCATGTCTTGCTCCGATCCTATTCTTGGACCGCCGGAGCGCGCTTCTTTCCGCCGTTCATTGCACGGCAGCGGTAGCGGTGAAAGTGTAGCCGACGCCATAGACGACCTTGATCGGGGCCGGCAGTTTCGAATGAAGCTCGATCTTACGGCGTAGCCGGCTGACGACGGCGTCGAGATGCCTGTTGTCGAAGCTGGACCTGGGGCGGGTGAGAATGTCCATCAATTCCTCGCGTTGACACACCGCGTTACAGTTCCTGCACAGCACGTTCATGAAAGCGAATTCAGTCGCTGTCAGCTTGAGCGCATGCTGGTTGGGCGCGGTGAGCATCCAGCTTGTCGTATCCAGAACCCATCGGTCGTCGCTGTCGGTCCCGAGGTCGGTCTGATCGCCGGTCCGTCGCAACAGGCTGCGGATCGCGGCCTCGATCTCGCGCAGCGTGCTGTCCTTGACGAGGTAGATGTCGGCGCCGCTTTCGAACCCCCGGATGCGGTCGTCGCTGTCGCTCAGCGCCGTCAGCATGATGATGCCGCAGGCATGCGTCCGGCGGATTTCGGCCGCCAGATCGAATCCGTTGCCATCCGGCAATCCGACATCGAGAATGACGACGGCAGGCGCACCCTCCGCGGCGAGAACCTCCCGCATTTCCTGGGCCGTCGCTACGCCCATGGCCGCAAACCCGCTCAGCCCCAGGAAATCGGTCAGGTCCTTGCGCAGCCGGGGTTCGTCCTCGACGATCAGGATTTGCATCATACCGCCAACTCCCTCGGCGATGTCCGATTGACGCCGCCGTCCGGCAAAGGCACGCGTGCGACGGCGGTCGTTCCGCGCTCGTGGTCCGAAACAAGCTGCAGTGTCCCGCCATGATAGGCGAGCAGCTTTCGGGACGTGTAGAGACCGAGCCCCGTTCCCGTACCCGCGGTGGTATTCGATGCACGGAAGAAGCGCCGGCCGATCTTGGCCTGCTCGGCCTGCGGAATGCCGATGCCGTGGTCGCGGACACCGAAGATCATGGCGCCGCCTTGCTCCTTTATCTCGACGTGGATCGGCTGGTCGTCGGGCGAGTATTTGAGGGCATTTTCAATGAGGTTGATGAGGACGGTTGCGATCATCTCCGGATCGGCGAAGAAGGCCGCCTCTTCATCCTCGGCGGAGATGCCCAGACGGTCGCCTTCACCCGTCATTCCGAAATGCAGCCGCACTTCCGCGATAATGGTCCCGATCCGGATCAACTCCGGTTGGAAGCCGCTTTCGCGATCGTTCGCCATGAAGCGGTCGATGAGGGAGAACAGGCGATCGAGCGCTTCGCCGATGCCGGAGAGCCGCTCTCGGGTCGCTTCAGGCGATTTGTCGCCCACCAAGCCTATCATGTCGGCGGCGTTTCGGATCACTGCGAGCGGCGTGCGGAATTCATGGCTGACGATGCGCATGAAGTCGGTCTGCTCTTCACGCAATGCGCGCTCCCCTTCAAGACTGCTGTTCAGCCGGGTTTCCAGTTTCCGCCTTTCTTCCACCTCCCGCAGCAGCGCCTCGTTCTTGGCGCGCAGATCGGCGGAAAGCCGTGAACTGACCATGAAGAGCAGACAGGCAAAGAAGGCGATCAGGAACAATGTGCCCTGCAGCAGATACCAGGCATTGCGGTCGGCGAGCACCGGCGCGCTTTCAAAATCGGTTGGCAACCGGTACTCGATGACGCTCTGGACGATCGAGGCAATCATATACTCTGCAAGCAGGCCAACCGTGATCCAGCGCAGCAGCGCCGGCTGCGTCCGGTCGCGCATGAGCCCCAGGCACATGAGCGACATCATGACCACGGTGAAGAGCGTCGAGGTGTGGATACGGACCGCGATGTTGCCCGGATCCATCGCCAGCGCGGTGCTCCAAGTCACGACCTGGAAGACCAGCAACGAAATGCCGATCCAGCTATAGCGCGGTTGACCCAGGAAGCGGGCAAGCCCCTCGGCGAGGAGCACCAGGCCAAGCTTGATGGTCGTATTGTGGGCCATGATCGCCCATGCCGGCGGCTGTTCTCCGCGAATCAGCATCAGGAGCAGCCCCAGTGCGATGGCAATAAAGCCCGCCGCCAGGAATTTCAGCTCATAAAGGTGGCGCCATGCCCGCCAGACAAAAATCCAGGCGACAGCCTGAAGGCCCGCCGTCGCCAGCATGACGACCAGTACCGTCCTGAGATCAAGCATCCCCGCGCTTTCACACCGGGCCCCTCGCCGCAACCTCACAATGAGGAGCGTTTTCGCAAGTGTCGCCCAAACACGCAAGTGCAACCGAACATCGTAAGAATTGGTCAGAATTGATCGGAATTGATCGGTGGAATCGCTCGCCTCCCGTCCTTAAGCTGACACTAATTTGATGCGGCAACCTTTTCGCTGCGGTCGGCTGTTTTCGACCGCGGCGTTGAGGGCTGGAGGGATGAGGCAGCACGATGTCGCGAGGAGGCATCGCGCGGGGAACCGGTCAGGCGACCGGTGCCGTAATCGCTTGAGTTTAGCCGGATAACAACAGACGTCGCAGCGTCGGAAGAACGCTTCGATTGCTGAATGTTTTGATTACCGGCGACGTCTGGTCGGTTGATTGGGACTTTCGGAAGTCCAACTCGAGGGGCCATGATGGGGACAGAAGCCGGTGAAGCCGAAAGCTCTCGCGAACAGCGCGTCGGCGGACCGGCAAATGGCGCGGCGGATCTCGGCTATTCGATGTCGGGCGGTCTGGTGGCGAGGCTGGGATCGCTCGATATCGGGCTGGCCGTGACCTCCTATCAGTCGGGCCTGCTCTACATGCTCGGCCGCAATCCCGAGACAGGCGGGCTCAACGTCCACCAGACGCCGATTCTCAGGCCGATGGGGCTTGCGCATGCGCCGGACGGCGCGCTCGTGCTGGCGGCCGGCTTCCACCTCATCCGCTTCGTCAATGCGCTGGAGCCGAACCAGCGCGCCAATCAGATCTTCGACGTCTGTTACGTGCCGCGCACCGTCAACATCACCGGCGAGCTTGACGCGCATGATGTCGGCCTCGATGCGGCGGGACGAGCGGTCTTCGTCAACACCCGTTTCAACTGCCTGGCCACGGTGTCCGACCACTACAGCTTCGAGGAAGTGTGGCGGCCGCCCTTCATTTCGACGCTGGTGGACGAGGACCGCTGCCACCTGAACGGCCTTGCGATGCGGGATGGCGAGCCCGCCTATGTCACCGCCGTCAGCCGCTCCGACACGATCGATGGCTGGCGCGACCGGCGCGCCGATGGCGGCGTGGTGATCGGCGTGAAGACCGGAGAGGTGGTCTGTGCGGGGCTTTCCATGCCGCATTCGCCGCGTCTCCATGACGGCAAGCTGTGGCTGCTCAATTCGGGCACCGGCGAATTCGGCTTTGTGGATTTGCCGAAGGACGGCGGCATGGGTCGCTTCGAGCCGGTCGCCTTCTGCCCGGGTTTCCTGCGCGGACTGGCCTTTGCCGGCCACTACGCCTTCGTCGGCCTTTCCAGGCCGCGCTACAAGCGCTTCGAGGGGTTGGCGCTGGAGGAACGTCTCAAGGCCGCCGATTCGGAGCCGTGGTGCGGCGTGCAAATCATCGATCTGGAGAGGGGAAGCTGCGTCGACTGGTTCCGCATCGATAGCGATGTCGCCGAACTTTACGATCTGGCAGTGATCCCCGGCGCCGTCTGCCCCATGGCGGTGAGCCCCGGTTCGCCGGAGGCGGCGAGCGTCGTCAGCCATGCGCCGAGCGCTGGCCCTGCGGCGACCGGACGGACCAGCATGTCATCGAACGAATCGAACGAAACCGTTGCCGAGGCCGCCGCGCCGGCCACGGCCACCGCGTGAGCAAAAACCGCGACGAGGAGCGGAGGGGCGATCATGAATGACAGGACGACGGCAAAGCGGGGAACGCGGGATGGCCGGGACTTCAGGCGCCGCCTGGTGCTCGGCACGGCGCTCGCCACCAGCGCCTTCTTTGGCGGCTATCGCGGCTACATCCGCCGCGCCTTCGCGGGTTGCGCTGCCACCGACCCTGGCATCTTCACCTGCAGCGGCACAGCGACGACGACGCAGAACCTCAGCGGCTCGCCGCTGTCAGCGACGACCGAACCCGGTTTCAGTATCGACACCACGGTTGCCGATGGCGATGCCATCTTCATGAACGGAAACGGAGCCGGCGGGCTGACATTCACCGACAACAATCAGTCCACCATAACCGGTGGCAATAACGGCATCTATGCCCTCACCGGCGGCGGCATGCTTTCGATTACCACCACTGGTGCGGTGAAGGGGGGGACGGACTATGGCGGCATCACGGCGCGCAATATCAACGGCACCGGCCTGACCATCTCGATGGCCGATGCCAGCGGCGGAAGGTTTGGCATTTCCGCCGTCAACGAGGGCGGCGGCGCTCTTTCGATCAAGACCACCGGAACGGTGACAGCAACCGGAGGAAGCGATGGGATATCCGGTGACGGCATCTTCGCGCTCAATCACGGTGGCGACCTGACGGTGGACGCGGTCGCTGTCAGTGGCGTGGGCAATGGCGTCTACGCGTGGAACCAGGGCACCGGCAAACTTTCGATCACCGCCACCGGCGCGGTGGCCGGGGCAAATGCCAACGGCATCGCAGCCGCCAACGACGCGACCGGTACCGACCTGACGGTCAGCGCGACCGTTGTCAGCGGCGGGACCAGGGGCATCTTCGCCAACAACTCCGGCACCGGCGCGCTCTCGATCACCACCACGGGAGCGATAGAAGGGAAACTCGGCGAGGGCATCTACGCGCGCAACTACGGGACCGATCTAACAATCGAGACGACGGCGGATGTTACCGGCGCGGCCGGGGGCATCTTCGCCCGCAACGAGGGGGCGGGTGCGCTTTCGATCACCGCCGAGGGAACCGTGCAGGGCGGAACTGCCAGGGGCGTCTACGCCCTCAACAACAATGGATCCGGTACCGACCTGACCGTCGAGGCGGTGAATGTAAGCGGCGCGGCGGACGGCATCTTTGCCCACAGCGACGGCAAAGGCAAGCTGTCGATCAGCACTTCCGGTGCGGTAACGGGGGGAACCGGCTATGGCATCTACGCCCACAACGTAGGCACCGACCTGACGATCACCGCGGATGGTGATGTCAGCGGCGGGAACAGTGGCATCACTGGTAAAAGCTACGGCAGCGGCGCGCTCGCCATCACCGCCTCCGGAACGGTAGAGGGGGTCGACACGGTCGGCATTTTCGGGCTCAACGGCACCGAAGGCACCGACGCGACCATCAGCGCGGCCGCCGTCAGCAGCAATCTGATCGGCATCGCCGCCACCAATGCAGGCACTGGCGCTCTCTCGATTTCCGCCAGCAAGACGGTGACGGGGGAGAACGGCTACGGCATCTTCGCTGCCAACAGCGGCAAGGGTACCGATCTGACGATCAGCACGGCCGCCGTCAACGGTGGGGTGGCAGGCATCGCAGCCCGCAATTCGGGAAGCGGTACGCTTTCCATCACCGCCGGGGACACCGTGACCGGGGGTGGCTACGGCATCATGGCGTTCAACGGCGCTCCCACATATGACACCGGCGCCGACCTGAAGATCACGGCGACAGCTGTCAGCGGCGGGGCAAGCGGCATCAAGGCACACAATTATGGCAGCGGCATGCTTTCGATCGCCGCCACCGGAGAGGTGACCGGAACGAAATACGACGGCATCTACGCGCGCAACGAGGCCGGCAGCTATCTGAAGATCGCGGCGGCCAATGTCAGCGGTGGGCGCTACGGCATCCGCACCTTCAACAATGGCAGCGGCGAACTTTCGATCACCGCTTCTGGAACGGTGACCGGAACGAGCCGTGATGGTATCGCCGCGGTCAATGGCACCAGTACGGGTAGCGCCGGCACTAACCTGACCATCGACACTTACAACGTCAGCGGCGCGCGCTATGGCATTGTAGCCCGCAATTTCGGCAGCGGCGTGCTTTCGATCGCCGCCACCGGAACGGTAGCCGGGGCAGGCGCCGACGGCGTCTATGCATATGCCGGCAGTAACGCGACCGGCCTGACGATCAGCGCGGTCGACGTCAGCGCGGGGCGCGCCGGCATCGACGCGATCAACAATGGCGGCGGTGCGCTTTCCATCACCGCCACCGGAACAGTGGCCGGAACGACATCCACCGGCATCGGCATCAGCGCGCGCAACAACGGTACCGACCTGATGGTCGCGGCGGCCAAGGCCAGCGGCGTGCGCTACGGCATCTACGCCATCAACAATGGCAGCGGTGTGCTTTCCATCACCGCCGCCGACACGGTGGAAGCAGGCATCTGGGGTGTCTACGCGCGCAACTACGGCACCGATCTGACGATCAGTACGACCACGGTAAGCGGTGGGTATTACGGTATCCGCGCGCACAATCATGGCGTCGGCGCGCTTGAGATAGCCGCCGCCGGCACGGTGACGGGGGGCAGCTACGACGGCATTCGCGCAGTCAACGGCGCCTATGCGGATGGCGCCGGTACTGACCTGACGATCGCCGCTTACAATGTCAGCGGCGGGAACTACGGCATTTTTGCCAGCAATTTCGGCAGTGGCGCGCTTTCCATCACCACCACCGGTACAGTGACCGGGACAAACAGCGCCGGCATCTTCGCGGGCAATGACACCGGCAGCAACGCCACCGATCTCACAATCGTTGCGGCTAATGTCAGCGGCGGGACGGACGGCATCTTTGCCGCCAACGACGGCAGCGGCGTGCTTTCGATCACCACCACCGGCGCGGTGAGGGGGGGATCCGGCAACGGCGTCTACGCCCTCAACGGTTCCGCTTCGACGATCATGGTGACGGTGGAAGGCGGGTCCGCGGTAAGCGGCGCAACAGCCGGCGTCCGGCTTGTGTCGCCGACCGGCCAGGCGGCAAGCCTCGCCAATGCCGGTTCGATCACCGGCGCGACGGGTGTGATTGTCAGCGGCGGCCCGGTGGCGCTCTCCAACACCGGCAGCATCACCGGAACCGGTGGTCCCGCGATCGACCTCACCGGTGCCGGCGGCGTCAGCACCGTCAACCAGCAGGGCGGCACGATCACCGGCGCCATCCTGCTTTCGGCTGCCGCCGACACGGTCAACGTCACCGGCGGGGCGATCGCCGGCGACATTGTCGGCCAGGGCAGCGCCGTAACCAATTTCGCGCTCGGATCCGGCAGTTTCAGCTTCGCCGCACCGTTTGCCATAACCGGCATGGCCAACGTCGCCATGGACTCCGGCACGGTGGCGATCGCAGGGACGATCGATACCGATGCGCTGACCGTGAATGGCGGCAGCATGACGATCGCGGGCGCGGTCAACACATCGGTCTTCAGGCTGAATGGCGGCGTGCTGTCGGTTTCTTCCGACGCCAATCTGGGTTCGGGTGCGGGCGCGCTCACATTCGATGGCGGCACTTTTGAGAACACAGCGGCCTTCGCCACCACGCGCGACATCACGCTGAACGCCGGCGGCGGAGCCTTCCAGACGGACGCGGACCTGACGGTTTCGAGCGGCATCGCCGGCTCTGGCGGATTGATCAAGACCGGCGCGGCGGCGCTGACGCTGAATGGCGTCAACAGCTTTACGGGCCTGACGACCATCAATGAGGGCAAGCTCGTCGTCGGCGACGACAGCCACGCGGCGGCAAGCCTTGCCGGCGCCGTCCTGGTCAACAGTGGCGGCACGCTTGGCGGCATCGGCACGGTCGGGTCGACAACCATCGCGTCGGGCGGCACGATCGCACCGGGCAATTCGATCGGCACGCTGACCGTCAGAGGCGACATCAGTTTCGCTTCCGGCTCAACCTATGTCGCCGAGATCAATCCGGCGCTCGACAGCGATCTGATCGACGCCAGCGGCAAGGCGACCATCGAGGGCGGCACGGTTTATGCGGCGAAGGTCGCCGGCGTCTATACGCCGGACAGCCGCTGGACCATCGTCGGAGCCGATGGCGGGGTGACGGGGACCTTCGACACGCTCGACCAGAACATGCCCTTCGTCGATCTGGCGCTCGCCTATGACGCCAATCATGTCTACATCGACGCCACGCGCAACGAGGTGGCTTTCTGCGACGTAGCAATGACCTTCAACCAGTGCTCGACCGGCAACGGGCTGGAAAGCACCGGGGTCGGCAATCCCGTCTATGACGCCGTCGCCGCCCTGCCGGATGGCGTAACGGCGCGCTATGCCCTCGACCAGCTTTCCGGCGAGATATACGCCTCCACCAAATCGGCATTGATCGAGGACAGCCATTTCGTCCGCGATGCGGTCAACGACCGTATCCGTTCCGCCTTTGGCGATGCCACCGCGAGCGATATGCCTGTTCTCGCCTACGGACCGGATGGCGCGAGACAAGCATCGCCTGACGATGGTTTCGGCGCGGTCGGCTGGGGTCGTGCCTTTGGCTCCTGGGGCTCCTTCGACGGTGACGGCAACGCGGCGGGCATGGACACGTCCACGGGCGGGTTCTTCGCCGGCATAGACGCGCCGCTAACGCCGAACTGGCGGCTCGGCTTCATCGCCGGCTATTCCCGCTCGTCCTTCCACGTCGACGACCGTGCCTCGTCGGGCAACAGCAACAATTACCATCTCGGCCTCTATACCGGCGGCGAGTGGAACGCGCTGCGCCTGTCGGGAGGGCTGGCCTATACATGGCACGATATCGAAACCAGCCGCTCGGTTGTCTTCCCGGGCTTCAGCGACAGGCTGAGCGGTGATTACGACGCCGGCACATTCCAGGTCTTCGGCGAGGCCGGCTACCGGATCGATGCGGGCACGATCGCCTTCGAGCCCTTCGCCAATCTCGCCTATGTCAGTCTTCATACAGATGGCTTGACGGAGAAAGGCGGCGCGGCGGCGCTCCATGTCCGCGGGGAAACCAACGACACGACCTTCACCACGCTCGGCGTCCATCTGTCGTCGGCCTTCACGCTCGGCGGCATGAAGGCCACCGCCCATGGCACTCTCGGCTGGCGCCACGCCTATGGCGATACCACGCCGTTCGTCACCCAGGCTTTCGCGGGCGGCGAGGCTTTCGACATCGCCGGCGTGCCGATCGCGCGAGACGCCGCCATCATCGATGCCGGGCTCGACCTCGACCTCACCAAGGCCGCAACCCTCGGTCTCGCCTATCAGGGTCAGTTCGGCAGCGGTGCCATGCAAAACGGCTTCAAGGCCGATCTCAGCGTCAGGTTCTAAACATGTCCAAACGATCATTCCGGACCATCGCCCTCGCCGTGCTTTGCGCCTGTGCCGTCCTTCCCGCGGCGGCGCCCGTATGGGGCGAGGACGCTGCCCTGCCGGGCGGGGCGTCCTCATTGCAGGAGACCTATCAGGACTGGCGCATCGCCTGCGAGATCGGCGACAAAACGAAACACTGCTCGATGTCTCAGCAGCAGGTCGGCAAGAACCGCCATCGGGTTCTTGCCGTGGAATTGCAGGCTAGCCGAGACAGTACCGTAACGGGCCTGCTGGTGCTTCCCTTCGGTCTGCTGCTCGACAAGGGCGTCACGCTCCAGATAGATGACAAGCCGGCTCTCGCCCCCCTGCGGTTCCGCACCTGCATGCCTGCGGGCTGCCTGGTGCCGCTCTCGTTCGACCGTGACCGTGTGGGCGCGCTTGGCAAGGGAACGGCGCTCAAGCTCAAGGCGACCGCGGCAGATACCAATCAGGAGGTGGTTCTCACCGTCTCGCTCAAGGGCTTCGCCGCTGCTCTCGACAGGATCAAAGCGCTTGCCGGAAGCTGATCGCCGCAAAGGGTTCGCCGCAGCGGTCGGCTGAGGAATTGTAAAGAGGCTGTCGTGGTGCCGGGGCCCGTATGCGTGGCGGACGCATTTGGGCTGAAGCAGCCGCAACGCTGGCGATGACCTTCATCGACAGCGACAGGCCAGGAGACAAATGCGGGAGGAGGCCGCCATGGATCAGATCAACGCGGCATGCGAAGTGATTGCATGCATCGTGCTATTCCCTTCAATCGTGAGGGCATGGCGTCTCAAAATTGTCCAGGGAGTACACTGGATAACCCCCGCCTTCTTCTGGAGTTATGGAATCTGGAACCTGTTCTACTATCACAGCCTGGAGCAGTGGTGGTCGGGCATCGCTGCGGTGCTGCTGGCCGGTCAGAATACCGCCTGGCTCCTGATGGTGATCTTGTACACGCCACGGCGGCGCGACATGGGCCCGGCTTCATCCAGCCTGACAAACTGACGCAGATGCGCTGCGGGTAGCCGTCGCGTTTCTGCGGCGGCATCTCCAACAGCGGATGGAAGCCGATGCCGCAGAACCGTTTAAGTCTTGTCGGGGCCGACGCCATCGCCGAGACGTTGGAAAAATACTCCTCCACCACGCGCTATGAAATTGAAAGGCCGGACGGGACGCCCTGCGAATTGCAGGCACGGTTCCGGGATATCGGAGGCTTGGGCGTCGCTGCATTGAGCGGCAATTATGCGGCCCGTGTCACAGGCATGGTCGATAGTTCGATGTTGACGCTCACCTTTCTGACGAAAGGCCCAATGGCGATTGCCGCGCGCGCCGGCAGGAACGACATCGACGCCGGCGAAGGCGACTGTCTGGTTGTCCCTTTCAGGGAAGGCACACAGGCCCGTATTGCCCAGGAAGGAACAAAGCTGGTCGTGTCTGTCCCGGACCGGGCCATCAGCGACGTCCTTGGTCGTCACTTTCATATCGATCCGCCGCGTCGGATCGATTGGCATCCCCTGGTTCGCCGGGGGCAATCGAATCTGCACGTTCTGCAGCGTCTTATCGTCAACGCGCACGACACGCTGGAAGAGATCCGGGCAAGCGATATGGACGAGGCGATCCTGGCCAGTCAGTATCGCGACCTCTTTCTCTCGTCGCTCTTGCTCCATCTGCCGAATTCGCTCGCGGACGCGCTGTCGAAATACAATGACCGTCCGGCGCCGAGAGTGATGCGGCGGGCGCTGGAGTTCATGCGCGCCAATCTTGCCGAGCCCATCACCATCGATAGCATAGCCAGTGCGGCAGGTTGCAGTCCACGCGCCCTCCACTACGCATTTCGTCAGCAATATCAGACCACGCCGATGAACCATCTGAGGCAGTTGCGTCTGGACGCCGCCGAGCAGCTTTTGCGATCCGGCATGTATGCCAACCTGACAGATGTCGCCCTGTCGGTCGGGTTTCGCAATCCCGGGCGGTTTGCCGGCGCGTTTCGCAGGCATTTTGGCTATCTTCCGTCGCAGTTTCAGCGAACAGCCTAGAGGCCCGGCCAAGCAACAAATCGCCGACGCCAACGGACCGCCAAGGGTTTGTTGTAAAAACAGATCTTGCGTCATTTGTGCCGACGACAGTGCAATCCATTCGAGATTGCGGCGCCGGACAGGCGGCCCCTGTCTCCCCAGTTTCCGCGCATATGCCGCACGCGCGCCGATTATTGCGCGATCGGTACAAAGCTTGCGCGATCTGAATATACGGCGCGTGGCGCAATGGGGTCTCTGCACAGTGTGATTCACCACTGGAGGGGGCCGATGATTCGTTCATCGATGACATCCTTGGCGCCGGACGCGGATATGGGATCGGCGGAAACCCTATGCGGCGATTGCCGCAAACCTGCCGGGTCGCAAGATGTTCCCCGCTGGTCGTCGACACTTCGCGGCGGGCGAATGACCAAATGCAAGGGCGAGGCCGCAAGTTACGCACCAAATGTCGCCGAAATCGTTACGCGAATTGCCGCGCTGGCGCTGGCGACGAGTCTGGTGGCCAGCTCCGCGGCCGCGGCGGACCGGTATTGGGATCCCAATGGAACCTCCGCCAATCGCGGCGGCACAGGCAATTGGGATCTGACGTCGCCTTTCTGGAGTCCAAGTGGCGACGGCGTGAGCGGCCCCTATTCCACCTGGAACAACAGCGCGGTCGACAACGCGTTTTTCGGGGGCGCCGGAAGCACGGTAACGTTGACGTCGCCAATCACCGTCGACAGCCTTACTTTCGATGGGCCGGGCTATACCCTGACAGGCGGAACGTTGAATCTGGCGGGCGCAACGCCAACGATCACGACGATCGGCGGCACCATCGGCGCCAGCATCGAATCGGTCATTACCGGCACCTCGGGCCTGACCAAGGCTGGCGCAGGCACGCTCGGGCTCTACGGCGCAAACAGTTTCACTGGGGATGTTTTCCTCAATGCCGGGACGCTGATCCTCAACGGCGACGCCGCACTCGGCGCAGCCTCGAACCGCATCGTGACGTCGGACGGCACGTTCCTGTCCTCGACGGGAGCGCTGGCCGCCAGCCGCGTCGTCAGTCTGGGTAGCGGATTGACCGACCTGTCGGGCGCGGGCGTCGGCTCCGCCCGCTTCACCGGCTCGGGCGGGATCATTGCGAGGGACGGCGTCAGTCTGACCAACGACGCCAACGATTTCACCGGCCAGGCGACGTTCAACGTCAACGGGGACGCCTATTTCACGTCGGTCGGCAATATAGGCGAAGCCAGTTCGCTCGGAGCAGGGACGGCGGCAAACGATCCTATCCGGTTCATGGCTGCGAACCAGTTTTCCGACGCGCTGCACTACACCGGAGACGGAGACAGTTCCAACCGCGATTGGGAGTTCACCTATAGCGGCGGCACGCCGGGCGCCGTGTTTCTCAACAATGGCACCGGCGCGCTGACGCTGACCGGCAACATTCATTCGGAAATCTCGGCCGACCGCAACATGATCTTCGCCGCTGAGGACGCGGATCTCAATCTGCTGGGCGAGATCAGCAGCAGCACCGACGGCACGATGGATTTTCGGGGCGGCGGCGTAGACCGTACCATCACGTTGGGCGGCGCCAACACCTATAGCGGCGCCACGGTGATCGGCCGCGCCGGCCTCGGTGCGACAGGCCCGGTGACGATAAGCGCAGGCGTACTCGCAGACACCGGCGTCAACAGTTCTTTCGGGACCGGAACCGCCGGCGGCATCACGGTGCTGAACGGGAGCGCCCTGAGTTACACCGGGTTGGGATCGAGCAGCGACCGGACCTGGACGATCGGCGGGGAAGATGCGGCCGGCGCAAGCATACTCAACAATGGCAGCGGCGCCCTGACGCTCGGCGGTGCTGTCGATTTCGACATCGTGGCCGACAACTATCTCACCCTTGGCGGCAGCTATGGCGGCGTCAATACGCTTTCCGGCATTATCTCCGGCGATGGCTCGTTGACGAGCAACGGATCGGGCACCTGGGTGCTGACCGGCGCCAATACCCGCACGGGCGCGATTACGGTGAACGGAGGCACGCTGCGCGCCGGCAATGCCTCGGCCTTCGGCACGACGACCGGTATCACTGTCAATGGCGGTACGCTTGACCTGGGCGGCTTCGACCTGGCGACATCGACACTGGCGGGCGCCGGGGGCGCCGTTGCGCTTGGCGCTGGCACGCTCACGGTCGATAGCGAGCTCGACTCCGGCTATGCCGGCGTTATTGCCGGTGCTGGTAGCCTCGCAAAGCAGGGCGCAGGAACACTTACCCTGACCGGGGTCAATACCTATACGGGCGACACTTCGGTTAATGGTGGCGGGCTTACACTCGATTTCTCAGCCTCCGGCGCACCTGCGACAAATATCGTAGCGGCCGCTTCGACGCTGAACATGGCCGGCGGCAAGCTCAACCTCATCGGCGGCGGTTCGGCCAACAGCCAGAGTTTCGACGGTCTCAATGTTACGGCCGGCAGCAGCCAGATAGCCGCGAGTTCGGGGGGCGGCGGAAGCATGACCGTCGATTTCGGGACGATTACCCACGCGGGTGGGTTTGTCGACTTCACCCTGCCGACGAATGGCAGCTTCACGACGGACAGCGGCAGCCTTGGCGGCTGGGCCACGGTCAACGGCAGTGACTATGCCAAGGTGGTGGGCGGTGTCATCACCGCCTTCGATGCGGCGGATTATTCGGCCAAGGACGATGCCGGGAACTGGCTGAGCGGCGAGGTGATCAGCGACGGCGGCGGTGCTGCCGATACCCCTTTCTTCGGAACGGTCAGTGGCAGCCGGCAGCTTGCCGGCTTGAAGTATTCGGCGGCGGCGGACTCGGCGGTGAGCATCGGAGCGGGCCAGATGCTGGGGATTGACGGCACCATCATCGTCGCTCCGTCGGTGGGAAGCGCCAATCAGACCATCGGCGGCGGCTCCCTGGCGGGCGCTGCCGGCGGCGGTGCACTGGCTATTCTGCAGAACGGCGCAGGCAACTTCACCATCGCATCGACAATCGTCGACAATGGCGGCGCCACAGGCTTTACCAAGGGCGGTACGGGGCTCGTGACGTTGACGGGCGTCAACAGCTATACCGGCGTCACGACGCTGAGCGGCGGCACTCTGCAGATCGGCTCCATCGCAGATGGGGGCACAGCCAGCAGCATCGGCGCCTCGGCCGCGGATGCCGCCAATCTGGTGCTCGAAAGCGGCACGCTGCGATACACAGGGGCAAGCAGTTCAACCGATCGCGGATTTACGCTCGTCGATGGCGGCGCATCGCGGACGATCGATGTCGCCGCGGGCGGAGCCGATCTCACTTTCGAGGGCCTGGTGACCGGCGCCGATGGCGCCGGGTTTACAAAGGCCGGCGCGGGTACGCTGACGCTGGCAAACGGCGGCAATGATTATGTCGGCGCGACGACGGTTTCGGGCGGCACGCTATCGGTCAACACCTTGGCCGACGGTGGGATAGCCAGCGGTATCGGCGCCGCCAGCAACGACTCGGCCAATATCGTTCTGGCCGGCGGCACCCTCGACTATACCGGCGGCACGACCAGTACCGATCGTGGTTTCACGCTCGGCGCCGGCGGCGGGGGGATCGGCGTGGCGGCCGCGGGAACGACCCTGACGATGACCGGGGCGGCCGTTGGCAGCGGCGGGTTGCACAAGGAAGGCGACGGCGCGCTGGTGCTGACCGGCATCAATAGCTATGCGGGCGACACCGTCGTCAACGGCGGCACGCTGCGCGCCGGCTCTTCCGAGGCGTTCGGTTCGGAAGCGAACAACATCCGGGTCAACGCCGGCGGCACGCTCGATCTCGGCGGATACGACATTACCGCCGGCTCCCTCAGAGGTTCAGGTACGGTCGACCTCGGGCCTGCCACGCTTACAACGAGCGGCAGCGACGGCACGTTCACCGGCAGGTTGACCGGCGCCGGCGGATTCACGCGTGGAGCCACCGGCTTCACGCAGACACTGAACGGCTGTAACAACGATTATACCGGCGCGACCACGATCGAGGGTTCGCTCAGCATCGATTGCCTTGCCGACGGAGGCGTGGCCAGCAGTATCGGCGCGTCGAACAGCGACGCTGCCAACCTTGTCTTCAAGAACGGGCGGCTGGGCTATACGGGCGGCAACGCCACGACCGACCGCGGATTCACGCTGCAGGAAGGAAATGGAACGATCAGCGTCACCCAGGCGGCAACGACGCTGGAGTTTAGCGGCCAGATCATCGGCGATGGCCGCCTCATGAAGGCGGGCGCCGGTACCTTGGTGCTCTCCGGCAACAACACCTACGCCGGAGGCACGGAAATAGACGCCGGCATCCTGCGCGCCAATTCGAGCAGCGCGTTCGGCAGTCAGGCCGGCGCGACCTTCGGCAATGTGGCCGGCGTTCTGCTCGACCTCAACGGGTTCGACGCTTCCTTTACCTATCTGAACGGCGGCGGCACGACCGGGGGGGACATCGCTCTCGGCGGAGCGACCATGACCATCGGCGGCCCCATCGGATTTGCCGATTTTGGCGGCGCGATCACCGGCAATGGCTCCCTTGTCATGAAGGGCGCCAATACACAGCGGCTGAGCGGTTGCGGCAGCGACTATAAGGGTGCCACCACCATCGACAGCGGAACCCTCGAGGTGGCGTGCCTCAGCGATGGCGGCGTCGCCAGCTCGATCGGCGCATCGAGCGCGGATGCGGGGAATCTCGTCCTCAATGGCGGCAGATTGAGCTATATCGGCACGGGCAGCAGCACGGATCGTCGGCTGACGCTCGGCGCTTCCGCCGACAGTGCGCTCGTCGCCGCCGGCACCGGTGCAATCAGCTTCACCAACACCGCGCCCATCACGTTCGCTGTTCCGAACAGCGCGCAGGCGCTGAGGCTGACAGGCGACAATACCGATGACAACAGCCTTGCCGCCGAGATCGCCGACAATGGCACTGGCGTGACTTCGCTCACCAAGTCGGGTACCGGCACATGGATCCTGACCAATCCCGCGAGCACCTACACCGGCGTCACCACGATCAGCGGCGGCGTGCTCGGCGTTGATGAGCTGGCCGATGGAGGGCTCGCCAGCAGTCTTGGCGCTTCGTCCGCCGATGCATCCAATCTCATCATCGGCAATGGCTCGACGCTGCGCTACACCGGCACGGGCGACAGCACCAACCGCCTGTTCACATTGGCGTCGGGCACCACTGTCATCGAATCCGCGGGCACCGGCGCGATCGTCTTTACGGATACCGGTCCCGTGACCCTCGCCGGCGCCAACCAGAACCGCACCATCGCACTCGGCGGAACCAATACGGGCGATAATACGCTGGCCGGTTCCGTCGGCGATGCCGGCACTGGCGTCACCATCCTCGCCAAGAACGACAGCGGCACCTGGGTATTGACCGGCGACAATAGCTATTCGGGCACCACCGTCATCAACGGCGGCACGTTGGTGCTTGGCAATGGCGGCACGACCGGCTCTATCCTCAGCGACACGATCGATCTGGGCACGTTTGCCTTCAACCGTTCAGACAATTACAGCTATGACGGGTTGATTTCCGGAAGCGGCGGCATCAGCCAGATCGGTTCCGGCACGACGACCCTCACCAGCGCCAACACCTACACGGGCACGACGTCGGTTACGGCCGGCACGCTGCTCGTCAATGGCGACCAGTCGGCGGCAACCGGACTGACAAGCGTAGCCTCCGGAGGGATGCTCGGCGGGACCGGAATCATCGGTGGCGATGTCGATCTGACCGGCGGAGGCGCCTTGACGCCGGGCAGCAATGGCGTCGGCGCCCTCACCATCAAGGGCGGGCTCGCCCTCGGCTCCGCCTCGATCCTCGATTATCAGTTCGGCAAAGCCAACGTCGTCGGCGGCCCGCTCAACGATCTCGTGAATGTCGGCGGCGACCTCACGCTCGACGGAACGATCGATGTGTCGGTTTCGCCCGGCGGCAGCTTCGATCTCGGCCTGTACCGGGTCGCCAGCTATAACGGCACGCTCACCGACAACGGTCTGACCGTCGGCACGATCCCGCCGGGCAGCGGCGTTATCGTCCAGACCTCGATCGCGGGCCAGGTCAATCTGATCAACACCGGCGGCCAATTGCTCAATATATGGGACGGCGCCGCGGGGCCGAAATTCGACGGGGTCATCAACGGTGGCGACGGGGTCTGGCAGAACAGCGCCGGCAACAACAATTGGGTCGAAGCCACGGCGAAACTGAACGCGCCTTATTCCGATGGTTCCTTCGCCATTTTCTCCGCCGCCCCTGGGAGGGTCACCATCGATGACAATCTGGGCGCCGTCAGTGCTTCCGGCATGCAGTTCGCAAGCGACGGCTATGTCGTCGACGGCGACGCGCTTGCGCTCACAGGGCCGCAGGCGACGATCCGCGTGGGCGACGGTACGGCATCCGGCGCGGGCTACAATGCGACTATCGCCGCAAAGCTCACCGGCGCAAGCCAACTCGCCAAGACCGATCTCGGCACGCTGATCCTTACGGGCGGCAACAGCTACACAGGCGGCACCGCCGTCGATGACGGCACGTTGCTGGTCAATGGCGATCAGTCCGCCGCTTCCGGTCTGACGAGCGTGGGATCGGCGATCCTGGGCGGTACGGGGACGATTGGCGGCGATGTGGTCGTCGCTGCCGGCGGCACCATCGCGCCGGGAAGCAATGGCGCCGGCACGCTCACTATCAACGGCAACATGACGCTCGACGCCGGATCGACGCTGGCTACGGAATTCGGTGAGGCCAATGTGGAAGGCGGTGCGCTCAACGATCTGATCGATGTCGGCGGCGATCTTGTCCTCGATGGCACGATCAATGTTGCGGAATCCGCCGGTGGAAATTTCGAGACCGGTGTCTATCGGGTGATCAACTATGGCGGCGCGCTGACGGACAACGGCCTTGACATCGGGGTAATGCCGAGTGGCAGCACTGCTGTTGTGCAGACCGCGATCGCCGGCCAGGTCAATCTGGTCACGTCGAGAGATTTGCTCCTGGATTTCTGGGACGGCGGTGCTGGTCCGAAATTCGATGACGTCATCAATGGCGGCGACGGTATCTGGCAGGTCGCAGGTGACAGAAACAACTGGACCAATGATACTGGCGCACTGAACGGGGCTTACCGGAATGGCGGCTTCGCCATATTCGCCGGCTCCCCGGGTACGGTCACGGTCGATAACAGCCTCGGGCAGATCACCGCGTCCGGCATGCAATTTGCCAGCACGGGTTATACGATTACCGGCGGCAAGGTGGAATTGGTCGGCCCGCAATCGACGATCCGTGTCGGCGATGGCACCGATGCAGGCCGCGCGTTCACCGCGACAATCGCGTCGGAGATCTCCGGCGCAAGCGAACTCGTCAAGTCCGATTTCGGCACGCTCGTCCTCACCGGCGCAAACAGCTATACCGGCGGCACGGCAATTGCGGGCGGCACGCTCCAGATCGCGGCGGACACTGCGCTGGGCGACGCTGCCGGCGGCCTTACGTTCAACGGCGGCACGCTGCGCACCACGGCGGATATGACGAGCGACCGATCGATGACGTTGGCCGGCGAAGGCACATTGCTGACCGATGCGGAGACGACATTCACCTGGAACGGCCTGCTCTCAGGCGCCGGGACATTGACCAAAGACGGCGCGGGCAAGCTTGTTTTCACCGCGGACAACGGCAACTATCCCGGCAACACCCAACTGAAGGGCGGCACGCTCGCGGTCGACGGCATCCTCGGCGGAGACGTGGATGTTTTGGCTGGTGGCCGGCTTGAGGGCAACGGTCGGGTCGGCGGCATCATCAATGCGGGTGTCGTGGCGCCGGGCCGCAGCATCGGTACGCTGACAGTCGCGGGCGACTATGCCGGCAATGGCGGTTCGCTCGAGATCGAAACGACCCTGGGCGGGGACAATTCCCCCACCGATCTGCTGGCAGTGAATGGCAGCACCTCCGGTTCGACGACGGTCGATGTCATCAACCGCAATGGAGACGGCGCGCAAACCCGGAACGGCATCAAGATCATCGATGTGGGCGGCGATTCTGATGGCGCCTTTACGCTCGACGGCGACTATTTGTTCGAAGGCGAGCAAGCGGTGGTCGCCGGTGCCTATGGCTATCGGCTCTACAAGGGCGGAGTGAGCACGCCGGACGATGGCGACTGGTATCTGCGCTCGGCGCTGCTCGACCCGCGGAACCCCAGCGAGTCGGAACCTCCGCTCTATCAGCCGGGTGTGCCGGTCTATGAAAGCTATCCAGGCACGCTTCAGCAACTCAACAAGCTTGGCACCCTGCAGCAGCGCGTCGGTAATCGGGTGTGGGGCAACCAGGCAAACAGCACGCAAGGTTCCGACGCCAAGGGAGATCGCGTGACCGCCGGCAGCGGCATTTGGGCGCGCATCGAAGCCGCCCATGCCGATTTCGAACCGGCCGAATCCACCAGCCGCTCCAATTACCAGACGAATGTCTGGAAATTGCAGGCCGGCGTGGATGGCCCGCTTTTGGACAATAAGGCTGGCCGTTTTATCGGCGGTGTGTTTGTCCAGTATGGTAGGGTCTCGTCCGATATCCGCTCGCCCTATGGCGTGGGCAGCATCGATACCAGCGGCTATGGCCTCGGTGCGACATTGACCTGGTATGGTGAGCACGGCTTCTATGCCGACGCTCAGGCGCAGGTGACGTGGTTCGACAGCGACTTGAGTTCTGCCACCGCCGGCAGGAGCCTCGTAAACGGCAACAATGGTTTCGGCTATAGCCTCAGCATGGAAGCGGGCCAGCGTATCGCCCTGAACGATGCCTGGTCGCTGACCCCGCAGGCCCAGCTTGCCTATTCTTCGGTGAGCTTCGACGGTTTCACCGATCGTTTCGGAGCCAATGTTTCCCTCGACCGGAGCCAGAGCCTTGTCGGTCGATTCGGCATTGCGGTCAATCACGATATCGAATGGCGCGGGGAGAACGGGCAGATCAACCGCACGCACCTCTATGGTATTGCCAACCTCTATTACGAGTTTGCCGGCCGGTCGCGTGTCAGGGTCTCCGACGTTTCGTTCGCGAGCCGCAACGATCGCCTTTATGGCGGGCTTGGCGTTGGCGGGTCGTTCAACTGGGCCGATGACAAATACACCGTCTATGGCGAGGCGCAGGTGAATACGAGTCTTGAGGATATGGGGGGCATGGGCGCCATAGGCGGCACGGTCGGCTTCCGCATGCGGTGGTAACTCGTGAAGGCTCTAGAAACCGAGGCGTTCCATTACCGCCCGCGTAAGGCGGTCGCAGCGGCGTCCGGCGAAGGGGAAGGCGTCCATCAGCACAGGTCCGACTTCCTTCTCGATCTGCTCCCGTACCAGGCGGCGGGCCCGGAACAGGCGGGTCTTCACCGTCTCGGGCTTGATCTCGAGCAGTTCCGCCGTCTCCTCCATGGAGAGTCCTTCGATCACGCGCGCGACGAACACCGTCCGGTAGATTTCAGGAAGGGCATCGGTTGCGCGCTCGATAAGGTCGAGAATCTGCCTTTGTGCCATCCTGCGCTCTGGATCGACTTCGCCCGCGCCGAGAGGGAAGGGAATGATACTGGCCCCGCTTTTGGCGCTTTCATCTTCGCTTCCGCTTTGTTCGGCGCCAAGGCTCCGCCGCCTTTTGCGCAAGCGGCCGAGCGCCTCATTGATGACGATGCGCGAAAGCCATGTTGCGAGCGTCGAGTCGCCACGGAAGGTTTTGAGATGCGCGAAGGCGCGCATATAGGCCTCCTGCAGCACGTCTTCCGCCTCGCCATCGTTGCGGAGGATGCTGCGGGCCAGCCGGTAGAGCCTTTGATTATAAGTCTTGATGATAAGCCGGCAGGCGCCGGCCTCGCGCGCCATGGCGCGTTCCACCAACGCCATGTCCGATCGGTCCGTCGATCTCGCGCTGCGTTCCGCCATGGCGGCCTCCATACGTGCGATTGGATGCCTGTGGCGGCGAAAGGTTCCCTATTCCGGCGAATCAGGGAGCTGTTTCGATATCCGTGAAGCGGAATTCGTCAGCCGTGGAAAGAATCGGAACGTTGTAATGCTTGGCACATGCGTAGTGAAAGCAGTCTGCGAGGTTGAGCCTATTTGCTCCGGTGCGGAACCTTCGGGCGGCGCTGAGCGACAGCATCACGGCCTCGGTGGCATTGGGTAGTTCACAAACGATTATGCCTCTTTCTTCCAGGAATCGTGTCACCATGCGTCCGCTGGTCTCGACCGACATGCCGAGCTTATCGGGCCGAGCGAGGCCAATGGCCGCTTCCCAAACCGCAATTGCCGATGTCATGCGTTCGTCGGTACTTGCGATCGCTCGCGAGCAGCGCTCCGCCTCGTCCTCATCACTCAAAATGGCAATGATCGCGGCCGCGTCCACAAACATCAGCCTTCGCCCGACATTTCGTCGAAAACGGAACGCGGGAGAGGCTGGCGTGCTCTTTCGGTCAGCGACACGCCGAATTCAGCCCGCAAACGCGCGGCGGTCTGAAGCGGTGTCTCGCTCCTGCGGCGGCGCTCGATCGCTTCGCGCATAGCGATCACAACGGCTTCGCTAAGACCGACGCCCGCAATTTTCGCGAATTTGCGCGTCAACTTATCCGCTTCGCTATTGGTGATATTGATGGTCATCATGCTTTCCTGCGCAAGGACATCTACACTCAATGATATATACCATCTACACTATCTTATCTACACTTTTCGTCCTTGCTCTCTGCCCCGCCGTCAGCCATAAGCGCCGTTCGATTTTCGCCGCGCCAATTTCCCTGGCCGCATGGCCCTCCACAAGCCACGAGGTTTACTCATGTCCACCTTCAAGCCGCTCGTCTTCTCCGGTGTCCAGCCGACCGGCAATCTTCATCTCGGCAATTATCTCGGCGCCTTGCGCAAATTCGTCGCGCTGCAGGCGAGTCATGAGTGCATCTATTGCGTCGTCGATCTGCATTCGCTGACGGCGACGCTCGTCCATGACGACCTTGCCGACCAGACGCGCCAGATCACGGCGGCTTTCCTGGCGGCGGGTATCGATGCCAGGAAGCATATCGTCTTCAACCAGTCGCGCGTCCTCCAGCACGCCGAACTCGCCTGGATATTCAATTGCGTCGCTCGTATCGGCTGGATGAACCGCATGACGCAATTCAAGGACAAGGCTGGAAAGGATCGCGAAAACTCTTCGCTTGGCCTGCTCGCCTATCCGAGCCTGATGGCGGCGGATATCCTCGTCTATCGCGCCACCCATGTGCCCGTCGGCGACGACCAGAAGCAGCATGTGGAACTGACGCGCGACATCGCGCAGAAATTCAACAATGATTTTTCCGCCCGCGTCGCCCAGCTTGGCGTCGGCGTCGAGATGATGGTGGGCGAGGAGAAGGTGAACGGCTTCTTCCCGATGGCCGAACCCCTGATCGAGGGGCCGGCCACCCGCGTCATGAGCCTGCGCGACGGCTCCAAGAAGATGTCGAAATCCGACCCGTCGGATCTTTCCCGCATCAATCTGACCGACGATGCCGATACGATCGCCAAGAAGATCAAGAAGGCCAAGACCGATCCGGAGCCATTGCCGTCCGAGGTCGGGGGACTGAAAGGCCGGCCGGAGGCGGAGAACCTGGTCGGCATCTACGCCGCGCTTGCCGGGACGAGCCCGGAGAAGGTGATCGCCGATTTTGGCGGCGCGCCTTTTTCCGTCTTCAAGCCTGCCCTTGCCGAGCTCGCGGTCGAGAAACTCGCCCCGATGGCTTCGGAAATGCGCCGCCTGATGGCCGATCCCGGCTATATAGACGGCGTATTGCGGGACGGCGGCGACAGGGCGCGCTCTCTCGCAGAGGAAACCATGAAGACGGTTCGTGACATTATCGGGCTGCTTCAGGATTGAATTGCGGGGATTTTTTCTCCGGTGGATGACGCTTGCGCAGCCATGATCGGCTGTGGCAGGCTGCGTCCGAAGTCCCCGCCCTTCCGCAACTATGAGGCAAGCCCATGGTCTCCAAGCGTCTGAGCAGGGAAGCCGGCCATCGCCGCAAATTCCTCGCTATTGTTGACGAAACGCCGGAATGCGAACGCGCGGCAGCCTATGCCGCCAGGCGCGCGCGTGCCACCAACGACATCATTGTGCTGCTTTTCGTCATCGATCCTGCTGATTTCCAGCAATGGCTCGGCGTCGAGCGGATCATGCGCCAGGAGGCCACCACGGCTGCGCGGGATACGCTCGATGCGGCGGCGGCCAAGGTGCGCGACAGTGTCGGCATCGAGCCCGAGCTTGTGGTGCGGGAAGGGATTCCCACCGAAGAGATCATCAAGCTGATCGAGGAGGATCGGGACATCGCCGTTCTGGTTCTGGCCGCCGGCTCGGGCAAGGACGGGCCAGGGCCTCTTGTGGCCTCGATCGCGGGAAAGACATCCGCCTTTCCCATTCCCGTCACGGTCGTGCCGCAGAGCCTCACCGATGACGAGATCGACAGTCTCGCTTAGCTTGAACGATTCCGCGCAAAGGCATATCTAATGTCGGAAAGTTGAGCGAAAGACGAAGCGATGTTCATCCAGACCGAGACGACGCCGAACCCGGCGACATTGAAGTTCCTCCCCGGCAAGGTGGTTCTCGAAGAGGGGACGGCTGATTTCCGCGATGCAGACGCCGGACGTGCAGCCTCGCCGCTCGCCGCCCGTCTTTTCGATATAGACGGCGTCACGGGGGTCTTCTTCGGCTACGACTTCATCGCCGTGACCAAGGACAGTCCCGACTGGCAGCATCTGAAGCCGGCGATCCTCGGCGCGATCATGGAGCATTTCATGGCCGGACAGCCGGTCATGGCCGAAGCGGCAACCGAGCATCGGGGCACCGGACAGGGCGAGTTCTATGACAAGGCGGACGAGGAGATTGTCCTGACCATCAAGGAACTGCTCGAGACGCGGGTTCGCCCGGCGGTGGCGCAGGACGGCGGCGACATCACCTTCCGCGGCTACGAAAACGGTACGGTCTTCCTCAATATGAAGGGCGCCTGTTCGGGCTGCCCCTCCTCAACCGCTACGTTGAAGCACGGCATCCAGAACCTGTTGCACCATTTCATCCCCGAAGTGGAGCATGTCGAGCAGACTGTGTGATGCATTCGACAAATTGCGTCCAATCCCCGTAAGGGACCGAGAATGAAGAAACCGGGCTTATCGCCCGGTTTCTTCATTCTGGACGTCTGTTGCCGAGACGGTCCGCGTCAATTTTTCGCTGGTCGTGTCGAAACCTACATCACGATCACCTTGTCGCCGACCTGGGCGCGATTATAGAGGTCGATGATGTCCTGGTTCATCAGCCGGATGCAGCCGGAAGAGACCGCGTGGCCGATGGAATTCCATTCCGGCGAGCCGTGCAGGCGATAGCCTGTGTCGTGTCCCTTGGTGAAGAGGTAGAGCGCCCGCGCGCCGAGCGGATTCATCAGTCCCGGATCCATGCCATGGCGGTATTTGGCGAGTTCCGGCTGCCGCTTGATCATTGCGCCAGGCGGCGTCCAGTGCGGCCATTCGCGCTTCATGGCGATATGGGTCGTCCCCTTCCAGGAGAAGCCCTCTCGTCCGACGCCGATGCCGTAGCGCATCGCCTTGTCGTCGCCCATGACGTAATAAAGAAATTTGTTCTTCGTATCGACGATAATGGTGCCCGGCTTCTCGTCGGTAGGATAATCCACCTCCTGCCGGCGGTATTTGACAGGCACTTCCGAAATCGGAACGGCGGGAATCACATAGCCGCCATCCGCGCGCGCGCCATAGGCATCGGTGAAGATCGCATTGAGCGTACCGCTGCTCATGCAGCCCGTAAGGAGGGCAACGCAAGCGAGCGCTGCCAAAGTAAGGTAAGTCTTTGTCTTCATCCTCGATTCCATCAACTCTCGCGCGAAATTTCGCCTGATTCGGGCCCCTTTTTCGCCAACTTTCATAGGTGTGGTTGTGTTTGCTTGCCAAGCACCTAAATCCTTTTGGGATGGAATCGGGTGCGGTTCAGCCGCCCGTTATTGCAATTGTGTCACAGCAATTCACGAAACCGTGATCGCTGGGCCATTTTGGAGCAAGCACGATGAATGTCGGCGATGCCGCGGAACGGTCAGGCCTGCCGGCCAAGACGATCCGCTATTACGAGGAGATCGGGCTGATCCACCCGTCTCGATCCGGGAACGGCTATCGCAATTATAGCGGCGATGACATCCATCGCCTGGCCTTCCTCCGGCGCGCCAGGGGCCTCGGCTTCTCGATCGAGGACTGCCGCCATCTGATGGCGCTCTATGAGGATCGCAGCCGCGCCAGCCACGAGGTGAAGCGCATCGCCGCCGCCCATGTCGAAGCCATCGACGCGAAACTGCGCGAATTGCAGTCGATGCGCTCGACCCTGCAGCGGCTGATCCATGCCTGTCACGGCGACGACAGGCCGGATTGCCCGATCCTCGATGATATTGCGGGGAACAAAGCGGACGCCGCCTGAGTCTCCGCGCCTGATGATTTTGCGTTGATGGACCTCCGCGCCGGTTGACGCCCGCGCCTCCGGCAACGATAGAGATGGTTTCATGACCAGTGTTCCCATTCTCGGTATCGTTCGCCTTCCGCACGCGGAAAGCCTGGAACTTCCCTCATATGAAAGCGAGGGGGCGGCGGGCATGGATTTGCGCGCCGCCGTGCCGGAAGACCGGCCGGTTATCCTCCTGCCCGGCCGGCGCGTGCTGGTGCCGACCGGCCTTGTCCTCGAACTTCCCACGGGCTTCGAAGGCCAGGTGAGGCCGCGTTCCGGCCTTGCCCTCAAGCACGGCATTACCTGCCTCAACACGCCGGGAACGGTCGACAGCGACTATCGCGGCGAGGTCAAGGTGCTGCTGGTCAATCTGGGAGACGAGGATTTTGAGGTGACGCGCGGCATGCGCATCGCGCAACTCGTCATCGCGCCTGTCAGCCGGGCAACGATCGAGATCCGCAGCCTCGCGGGGACCACGGCGCGCGGAGAAGGCGGCTTCGGCTCGACGGGGTTGCGCTAGCGTCGTCGCCAGGCTTCGCAGGAAATCCGAAACGCCAGACATCACAGCGTGGCCTCTGGCGGGATGCTCGCGATCCTGCGCCGGTTCCATCTTGACAAGCTCCGCTTTCGCGGCCGAACTCTGCCGATCTACCGGGTGCTTGAGACCCGCCGCGGAGGTTGGAGATGGCGTCAAAGGCTAAAAGCGAATTCCGCAAGCTGCATGAGGGACCGGGAGCGTTCCTGATCCCCAATCCATGGGATATAGGCACGGCAAAAGTCCTCGCGGCGCTCGGTTTCAAGGCGCTGGCGACGACGAGCGCCGGCTTCGCCTTTTCGCGCGGCCTGCCCGATGGCGCCATTCCATTCGAACAAAGAATGGCGCATTGCCGCGAGATCGTCGGCGCGACCGGGCTGCCGGTATCGGCGGATCTCGAAAAAGGCAAGGGCGACATGCCCGACAGCGCGGCGGAAACGATCTTCGCCGCTGAAGCCGCGGGCCTTGCGGGCTGCTCCATCGAGGATTCCACCGGCGATCCCGGCAGGCCGATCTTTGATTTCGGCCTCGCGGTGGAGCGTGTTACCGCGGCGGTCGAAGCCGCACGCGCATTGAACCGGGATTTCGTCTTTACCGCGCGATGCGAGAATTTCCTCTGGGGGAAGAATGACCTCGACGACACGATCAAGCGCCTGCAGGCCTATGAAAAAGCCGGTGCGGACGTGCTTTATGCGCCGGGCCTGACCGACATCGATATGGTGCGCGCCATCTGCTCTTCCGTGTCGAAGCCGGTCAATGTGCTTGCCGTTCATCAACTCAGTCTGCGCGAGCTATCCGCCGCGGGCGTTCGCCGCGTATCGCTCGGTTCGCGCCTGACGAACCACGCCTTCTTCGCTCTCGAGAAGGCCTGCCGGGAAATGCTCGACCACGGCACCTTCACCTTCGCGCGCGAGACCATGAGGCTCGGATCCCTGCAGGTCTTCTTTTCGAACGACGCCGCGAAATGAACCCGGTTCAAGTCGTCGACATGCACACCGGCGGCGAGCCGCTCAGGATCGTCACCGCCGGCTATCCGCCGATTCCCAAGGGCGCCATCCTGGAGAAGCGCGCCTATGTGCGTGATAATCTCGATCATCTGCGGCGCCTGCTGATCTTCGAGCCGCGCGGCCATTACGACATGTATGGCGCGCTGCTGGTCGAGCCGAACCTGCCGGGAGCAGACCTCGCTGTCCTCTTCATGCACAATGAGGGCTATTCCACCATGTGCGGCCATGCCGTGATCGCGCTCGGCCGTTATGCCATCGATCATGGCCTGGTGCCGACGGTCGAACCGGTCACGGAAGTCAATATCGAATGCCCCTGCGGTCTGGTGCGCGCTTCCGTCGAAGTGAAGAACGGCAAGACCGGCGCGGTTTCATTCGAAAGTGTCCCTGCCTTCCTCTTTGCCCGCGATGAAAGCATCGATCTGCCGCCCTATGGCCGAGTCGCTTTCGATATCGCCTATGGCGGCGCTTTCTATGCGCTCGCGGACTGCCGCCAGTTCGGACTGGAATTCGGCAGGGACCGCGCTCCGGCCTTCGTGGCGGCCGCGACCGCGCTGACCGAGACGGTGAAGAAGGATTTCCCGCTTTCGCATCCAGAGCATCCGGACCTTGCCTTCCTCTACGGCACCATCCTGACCGACGGCGAAGAAGCGTGGTCCGGCCGCCCGACCCGCAACGTCTGCGTCTTCGCCGACGCGGAGGTCGACCGTTCCCCGACCGGTTCGGGCGTCACCGCCCGTCTCGCCGCGATGCACGCGAAAGGGTTGATCGATCTCGGGCAGGAGCGGATCTTCGAGAGTATCGTCGGCTCGCAATTCCGTGGTTCGGTCGTACGCCGGGAAAAGGCAGGTCGCCACGATGCTGTCATCGCCCGCCTCGCCGGACGGGCGCATTATACGGGAAAAGCGGAATTTTCGCTGGAAGGGGATGATGTGCTTGGACGCGGCTTTCTGGTCCGCTGAAGACAATTTCGCTGCGCTCAGTGAATCGGGCTCAAATACCGTCGCCGCGCGCAGGTGAGCCCCGGCTCCTTCTCGCATGTGTAAAACGAATAGGTGATGAGGTCGGCGCGGCCCTTCAGATTCTCCAGCGGCACGAAACCAAGTTCCGGAAAGCGGCTGTCGGCCGAATCGTCGCGATTGTCGCCCATCATGAAAAGGTCTTCCGGCGGCACCGTCACTTCCGCCATCTCATCGGCAAAGCCATGGTCGGTGCGCTCGATGATCGTATGAGTCGACCCGCCGGGAATCGTTTCCTCATAGCGCGTCACCGTAACGGGTGTGCCGGAAGGATCAAGATAACTGTAGCGCCCGGTCTTCCGTCTGGCGGCTTTCACTCCGTTTACGTAGAGTCGGCCTTCATGCATGGCGATACGGTCTCCCGGAAGACCGATGACCCGCTTCACATAGGTTTCACCGCTGACCGGATTGGTGAACACAACGACGTCGCCGCGCTTCGGCAAATGCGAGAAAATCCGGCCGTCCTTTGTCGGGAAGCTGAAGCCGGGATCGATCGGCAGCGAATAGCGGCTCCATCCATAGGCCCATTTATCGATGGCAAGCCGGTCCCCGATCTGCAAGGTCGGAACCATGCTCTCGGAGGGGATATAGTTGGATGCGAAAGCGAAGCTGTGCACTGTCAGGGATATGGCAAGCGTGGCGAGCAGGAACCTGAGCCATTCCGGCACATATTTGAGGAGAGCCATGCGTTGAATTTCCCAGCGGGATCGTATCCGCCGCGAAAGGAGGATGTCATTGCGGCCTTTTGATGATTGGCGGTGACGATCCGGCTCATGGACGAGCATAGCCAATGCCGCATCCCCACGGTATGCAAAAGAAAGCCCCCCGCCGCTTTCAGCGGGCGATTGCCCGTTCGCGAGCCAAGAAGCCCATGCGGCGCGCGCAAGCCGGTCCCGGACCACGCATATAGTGCCGTTCGGGTCGGTAGCTCGGCACCAGGAATTCGCGAACAGCGATGGCGTAATCGGCCATATATGTCCACAAATGCATTTCCCGTCTCCCGTTCGATCGGAAGTCCCTTCCGATCCGCCAACCCTACCGCGGAAGCGTGAATGAGCCGTGAACGGGGCATTAAGGAATTGGCAGGGACAGAACGAATCGCCCGAATCGGCCTACGCCAGAAGCGAGGAGGCGAAGGCTTTCCGGCCCTTCGGCGTGAACAGGATGGCGCGGCTTTTCGGATCGCGATACGCCCATTTTTCCCTGAGAACCTGACCGAGGATGGCGGCGCCAAGCCCTCCGGCAAGATGGGAGCGCCTGACGCTCCAGTCCAGGCAGGCGCGGCAGACGGTGCGGCGCTGGCGTGTAAGCGCTTCGAGATCGATGTCATGGACTTCACAGAACATCTTCGCACCCGGCCCGAGCCTCAGGCTGTTCTTATCCTGCATGACGACTCGCTGGCATAACAGGCTGTCAAGCAGCGCCACGCCGGCATCGCCGGCGAGATGGTCGTAGCAGATGCGCGCCTCACGCATTCTCGCGTCCTTGGGGCCTGGCCGGGCGCGCTGCGGCCCGGTGGCGGCGACACCCATGATCGCTTCCAGCATCGTCGCCACGTCCGGTCCGGAAAGGCCGTAATAACGGTGGCGGCCCTGGGAGGCGACGACAAGCAAAGCGCCTTCGGTCAGCTTGGCGAGATGCGAACTCGCCGTCTGCAGCGTCACGCCAGCTTCGAGCGCCAACTCGCTTGCGGTCAAGGCGCTGCCGCCCATGAGGGCGCTCAGCATGTTGGCGCGCGCCGGGTCGCCGACGAGGCTCGCCACTCTCGCAATGTCAGGTCCGTTCTTCATGGTTCGATCGTAATCGAAGCATTAATGCGGAACAAGCATTATCCTCCGCCTCGTCGGATTGCGACCGATCGAGGCGGAAGCCCTTCATCGCGCATTTTCAAGGCGCGAATGGGGCAAGCCGCCGGCAAACCGGGTTCATGACAGCTGCAAGGAGAACCGGAATGACCATTACCTGTTTCATCCGCTATGAAATCGATCCCTATGCGAGAGAGGAGTTCGCTCAATATGCGCTGAATTGGGGAAAGGTCATTCCGCGCTGCGGCGCCGATCTGATCGGCTATTTTGCTCCGCATGAAGGATCGGCGACGACGGCCTACGGTGTTTACAATGTCGCCAGCCTCGCGGACTATGAAGCCTATCGGGGGCGTCTGGTCGCCGACCCGCTCGGGCAGGAAAACTACGCCTTCGCGAAACGCGGGAAATTCATCCGCAGCGAGGATCGCATCTTCCTCCGGCGCGTGGATACAGCTTTCTGATATTGCGCATGTTTTTGTCTCGAAACCCGCTGCACGCTTTCGGGAGACATGCGTTGGGAGAACATCGATGATCGCAGTCATATTCGAGGTCGAGCCGGCCGAGGGCCGTTTCGATGCCTATCTTGATTTCGCCGCACGACTGAAGCCGTTGCTGGAAAATATGGATGGGTTCATCTCGGTGGAGCGCTTCCAGAGCATCACCGATCCGAAAAAGATCGTCTCGCTTTCCTTCTGGCGCGACGAAGAGGCCGTGGCGGCCTGGCGCAACACGCCCGAGCACAGGGCGGCGCAGAAAGCCGGCCGCGGCGGTATCTTTGCCGGTTACAGGCTGCGTATCGCCCAAATTATCCGCGACTATGGCATGGACCGGCGCGAGGAAGCCCCCGAAGACAGCAGGAAGGCCAACGACGCCGTCTCTCTCTGAAAGGAGGGAACATCGCGCACCCCCTTTTGTTCGGAGGATGGGCAGGTGAGGCGGGCCGGGGGAGTCCCGGCTCCGAACTTGACGACGAGCAACAAGAGGCCAACAACCTACAAGAGGAAGGTGACGACGATGGGACTCTTTTCCAAAGACATCAAGTCGATGAACGACCTTTTCGAACACCAGCTGCGCGACATCTATTATGCCGAGAACCAGATCGTGAAGGCGCTGCCCAAGATGATCGACAAGGCATCGAGTTCTGAATTGCGGGACGGCTTTTCCCAGCATCTGGAGCAGACAAGGACGCATGTGGCGAGGCTGGAGCAGGTCTTCGAGATGCAGGACCTGACGCCAGAGGGCGTCGACTGCCCGGCGATTGATGGCATCATAGAGGAAGCCGACGATGTTTCCGGCGAAGTTTCCGACAAACGTGTGCTCGACGCGGCGCTCATAGCGGCGGCACAAGCCGTGGAGCATTATGAGATTACACGCTACGGTACGCTGATCGCATGGGCGAGGGAACTCGGCCGCAGCGACTGTGTCTCCCTTCTCGAGAAGACGTTGGAGGAGGAGAAAGCGACGGACGAGAAGCTTTCGAAGCTTGCCGAGACGAATGTCAATCTCAAGGCTGCCGAATAGCATTCGGCGTCGCGCGCCAATTGAGGACCTGCCGCATCGTCGGCGGGTTCTTTTTTGTTACGCAAAAGAGCGGGCCGACACCGATCGCTTCTTTTCGCGCAGGGCGACGGCCTTATAGACGTGCACCATGAGCGCGGCGGCAAAAAGCGGCGTCAGGAGGTTGAGAAGCGGAATCGCCAGGAACACAGCGATGATCAGGCCGGAAAGGAAGACGGTAAGCGCGTTCTGCCGGCGCAAAGCCTTTGCTTGTGCTTCGGGGAGGAAACGCATCGCCGCGAACTCGAAGAACTGTCGCCCGAGCAGATAGCCATTGACGGCGAAGAACGCGATGAAATTGACGCCGGGCACGAGCAGGAGCACGAGCGCAAGAATGTTGCCGGCGACAATGACACCGAAAAATTTGACCGACAGGATGATGGAGGGAATGAGCGGCATTGCCCGACCGGGCGGATCCGCGGGATAATCCTTGCGCTCAACGGCTTCCGCGACATCGTCGATGAAAAATCCGGCGATGATCGCCGCGACAGGGCCGATGAGGAAGGCGAGGCCGATTGCGAGGCCAAGGCCGGCGACGATCGCCGCAGCCACCCCAAGCCAATCCGCCCAGGAGGGCAGTCCCGGCCAGAACGACGCCATCCAGGGAAGAGCGAAGGCGTCGAAGAGGCCGTGCAGCAGCAGCCACAGGATCATCAAGGCCGCGATTGTCAGCCCGAGCGACTTCATGAACACGGCCCTGAAGGCGGGCGAAAAAAGTTCCGTCAATGCGGCGCGCGCGGCATCAAACAGCATCCGACAAGCTCCGAGGGGGCGTGGCGCTTCTATGCCACACGCAAATAGGAAGGCCGAAAAAGCGCTGCAAGCATCGCAGGCTCGGAATAAAAGGATCGAACTCTCGCTGATCCAACCTTCATTGCCTCGCGCGCAAGCCTTGCAAATTGACGGAGGCACGCTACACGGAAATCTTCTCGCCTGCGCGGCATTTCCCGGAACTGCTCGAAACGGAGAATTTCATGAGCCGATATGACGTGCTTTGCATCGGCAACGCCATCGTCGACATCATCGCTTCGGCCGAAGACGATTTCATCTACGAAAACGGCATCATCAAGGGCGCTATGAACCTGATCGACGCCGAAAGGGCGGAACTTCTCTATGCGCGCATGGGGCCGGCGACGGAAGCCTCGGGCGGCAGCGCCGGGAACACGGCGGCGGGCCTTGCGAGTTTCGGCAGCAAGGCCGCCTATTTCGGCAAGGTGTCTTCCGACCCTCTCGGCGACCTTTACGCGCGCGATATCCGCGCCAAGGGCGTCATCTTCGACACCAAGCCGCTGCCCGGCAACCCGCCGACGGCGCGCTCGATGATCTTCGTCACGCCGGATGGCGAGCGTTCCATGAACACCTATCTCGGCGCATGCGTGGAACTTGGCCCGGACGACGTCGAGCCGGAAAAGACGGATGCGAAAGTCACCTATTTCGAGGGCTATCTCTGGGACCCGCCACGCGCCAAGGACGCCATCCGCCTGGCCGCGCGGCTGACCCACGAGGCGGGCGGCGAAGTTGCAATGACGCTTTCAGACCCCTTCTGCGTCGACCGTTATCGCGACGAATTCCTCGACCTGATGCGTTCCGGCACGGTCGATATTGTCTTCGCCAACGAACATGAATTGCTGTCGCTCTATCAGACCGCCGATTTCGATACGGCCGTGGAAGCGATCCGCGAGGACTGCCGCGTCGCCGCGGTAACGCGCTCCGCCGACGGTTCCATTATCCTGCGGGGAGATGAGACCGTTCCGATCGAGACGATCGCGATCGACAAGCTGGTCGACACGACGGGCGCGGGCGATCTCTACGCGGCCGGTTTCCTTCATGGCTATACATCCGGCCGCAACCTCGAAACCTGCGGCAGGCTCGGCTCGCTCGCCGCCGGGCTGGTGATCCAGCAGATCGGGCCGCGTCCGCGCGAGAATCTCAGGGAAGCAGCCGTGAAGGCTGGATTGATCGGGTAGCTGAACGACCCAGGAGCGGAACAGTGGCCGGGAACTCGGAATCGGCGAGCAAATTCGATCCCGCCCGCGCGGCGGAATATGAAGAGCAAAGCCGGATCGCGCTCGCTGGATATGACGCTTGCCACGAGCTTGCCGCCTGCATGCTTGCCGCGAAGCTCGGAGTGGGAAGCGAGGCCGATATTCTCGTTGCCGGCGCGGGCGGCACGGCGAACGAAATCATCATCGCCGCCCGGCTCGAGCCGCGATGGCGCTTCATGGCGGTCGATCCGTCAGAGCCCATGCTTGATCTCGCTCTGGCGCGGGTGAAGGAGAAGGGCCTTTCAGGCAGGGTCCGGTCGCATCTCGGCTATGTCGAGGATCTGCCGGAGACGGAGCGTTTCGATGCCGCGACACTGATCGGCGTCCTGCACCATCTGCCGGGAGACGGTGCGAAGCGAGGCATGCTGAAGGCTTTGGCTGATCGCATGAAGCCCGGAGCGCCGCTCATCCTCGCCGGCAACCGCTACGTCTATGCGAGCCAACCGCTTCTTCTTGCCGCATGGGGTGAACGCTGGCGCATGCATGGCGCAACGCCTGATGAGGTCGACGCAAAGCTGTCCCGCATTCTGCAAGGCGCCGATCCGCCGCATTCCGAGGAAGCGGTTGCGGCATTGCTTGCCGATGCCGGCTTCGATGCGCCCCTTCGCTTTTTCTCCAGCCTTTTCTGGGGCGCCTGGATCGCAACGCGTTTGGCTGCGTGACCGGCGACGATCCCCAATTCGTCGTGAATCCATCATCCGCTGAAGCCCGCCTTCCAGACAGGCTTCAGCGGATGATTTCCACGCTCAATGGATCACACCGTGATCGTCTTCAGGCGGTCGGCGACAAGCAATGCCAACCGCCACGCAACCTCCTCTTTTCCCATCTCCGGCCATTCCTCGACTCCCGCCTTCGAGACGATCGTCACCCGGTTCTTCTCGCCTCCCATGATGCCCGTCCCCTCTGAAACGTCGTTGGCGACGATGAGGTCGGCCCCTTTTTTCTTGAGCTTGACCGAGGCGTTCTCGACCAGCTTCTGCGTTTCGGCGGCGAAGCCGACGACCAGATAGGGTCGCTGTCTGGAATGGCCGATCTCGGCGAGAATGTCGGGGTTTTCGACCATTTGAAGGGCGGGAGGCGTGACCCCGGCGGCCTTCTTGATTTTCTCCCCCGATGTTTCTGCCGCGCGCCAGTCTGCCACGGCGGCGACCATGACCGCGGCGTCCGCCGGCAACTCGGCCATCGCCGCGTCGCGCATCTGGCGCGCGCTTTCGACATGGATGGTCGTCACCCCTTTGGGATCTGGGATGGAAACGGGGCCTGAGACCAGCCTTACATCCGCGCCCAGCCGCGCCAGCGCCGCGGCGATCGCATGGCCCTGCTTGCCCGAGGAACGGTTGGCGATATAGCGGACGGGATCGATCGGCTCATGCGTCGGCCCCGACGTGACGATGATGCGCCGCCCTTCAAGCGGTTTGGGGCTGTCATCGAGGAGCGCTTCGGCAGCGGCGGCGATGGTGAGCGGCTCGGCCATCCGGCCTTCTCCCGCTTCGCCGCTTTCCGCCATCTCCCCCTTTTCGGGGCCGATGAAGCGGATGCCGTCCTTGAGAAGCGTGGCGCGATTGCGTTTGGTTGCCGGATGGCCCCACATTTTCGGGTTCATGGCAGGCGCTACCAGCACGCTCTTGTCGGTCGCGAGAAGAATGGCGGTGGCAAGGTCGTCGGCGATGCCGGCGGCCATCTTCGCCATCAGGTCGGCCGTCGCCGGCGCGACGAGGATCAGATCGGCTTCCCGCGATAGCCTGATATGGCCGACATCGTGCTCGGCCTGGCGGTCGAAAAGCTCGGTGAACACGTCCGAACCCGCCAGCGCGCCGGCGGCAAGCGGCGTGACGAATTGCCGCGCCGCCGCCGTCATCACGACCCGCACCGACGCGCCACGCTCTCGCAGCCGCCTGATGAGATCGAGGCTCTTATAGGCCGCGATGCCGCCGCCGACGATCAGGAGGATGCGTTTGCCGGAAAGGGTCATCTCACTCCGGCCTCACCGGTTTCTTGTCCGTGCAATCTACGAAATGGCGGCGATCCAGTCAAAACGCCCGCCAGCAGACAAAGAGCAAAGCCAGCGCGATGATCCAGAGCGCCACATGGCCCCATCGGGAAAAGGTGCGGTGAGCCTTGCCGAGGGCGTGCGCCGTTTCCTCGTCGAGGTGGAGGCCGCTTTCGGCGATTTCTTCGAGTTCCCGCACCAGCCTGTCGGTGCGCTTTGCGATATCCGGCATCTGGCGCGCCAATGACAGGAGCATATGAAATCCGTCCCTGGCGTCCGTGATCATGCCGCGCGGCCCGAGATTGGAAGCGATCCATTGCGAGACGACGGGTTCCGAGGCCTTCCACATGTTGAAGGCGGGATCGAGCGAGCGGGCGACGCCCTCGACGACCACCATGGTCTTTTGCAGCAGGAGAAGTTCCGGCCGCGTCTCCATGTCGAAAAGCTCGGTGATTTCGAAGAGCAGGGTCAAAAGCCGCGCCATCGAGATCGTGTCCGCCGACTGGCCGTGGATCGGCTCGCCAATGGCGCGGATGGCTTGGGCGAATGCCGCCACGTCATGTTTGTGCGGCACATAGCCCGCCTCGAAATGCACCTCCGCCACGCGCATATAATCGCGCGTGATGAAGCCGTAGAGGATTTCCGCGAGATAGCGGCGCTCCTTCTTGCCGAGCCGCCCGGTGATGCCGAGATCGACGGCGACGATCATGCCGTCCGGCGTCACGAAAAGATTGCCCGGATGCATGTCGGCGTGGAAAAAGCCGTCGCGCAGCGTATGGCGCAGGAAAGACTGGATCAGCGTCGCCGCGAGCGTGTGCAGATCATGCCCCTCCGCCACGAGCGCCTGCACATCCGACATCTTGATCCCGTCGATCCATTCGAGCGTCAGCACGTCCCTGCCTGTCCGCTCCCAGTCCACGGCGGGAACGCGGAAGCCGGGATCGTCCTTGGTGTTCTCGGCGAGTTCCGAAAGGGCGGCCGCTTCCAGCCTGAGATCCATCTCCATCCTGGTCGTCTGCGCCAGGGTCTCCGTGACCTGCACCGGCTTCAGGCGGCGGCTCGAACGGATATAGCGTTCCTGCAGATGCGCCGCGAGGAAGTAGCTTTCGAGGTCGTTCTGGAAGCGCCGCCGCACGCCCGGCCGGATGACCTTGACCGCCACTTTCTTCTCCCCGCCCGCGTCGATGACATGGGCGGGATGGACCTGCGCGATCGACGCCGCCGCCACCGGCTCGCCGAAATCGGTGTAAAGGTCCGTGATCGGCCGGCCGAGCGAGCCTTCGATCGCCGCTATCGCTTCCGCTCTCGGAAAGGTGTCGACGCTGTCCTGCAGGCTTGAAAGATCGGCGGCGAGATCGTGGCCGACCACGTCGGGCCGCGTGGCAAGGAACTGGCCGAGCTTGATGTAGGACGGCCCCAGGCGCTCGATCGCGCGCGCCAGCCGTTCCGAGCGCTGGCGCTCTTCCGACCGGCGACGGGCCAGCAGCGAGCCGATCCGCCAACCGAGCTTGGGCAGGCCGGAAAGCTGGTCGCCCGGCATGGCGGCCACGACGCCTTCGCGCGTCAGGATCCAGCCGGCCCGCACCAGGCGGAAATAAGCCGCGGGTCTGCTCATCGGTGCGGGTCCGTCAAATCTTCCAGCCGGAATGGAGCGCGGCGATGCCGCCCGAATAGTTCCGGAAGGTGACGCGTTCGAAGCCTGCCGCCCGCATCATTCGGGCGAAATTCTCCTGGTTGGGGAATTTGCGGATCGATTCGACGAGATAGCGATAGGGTTCGCCGTCGCCAGCGACCACGCGCCCGATCTGCGGGATGGCGTTGAACGACCATGCGTCATAGGCCCGGTCGAGGAGGGGCATCTCGACTTCCGAGAATTCCAGGCAGAGGAAACGCCCGCCCGGTTTCAGCACCCGGAAAGCTTCCGCCAAAGCCTTGTCGATGTGCGGCACGTTGCGGATGCCGAAGGCGATCGTATAGGCGTCGAATGTCATGTCGGCGAAGGGAAGTTGTTCCGCGTTCGCCTCGACGAACTCGACATTTCCTTCCAGATGCATTTTCTCCGCGCGCTCGCGGCCGACTTCTAGCATGGAGCCATTGATATCGAGAACCGTCGCCTGCGCGTTGCCGCCCGAGGCCTTGACGATGCGAAAGGCGATGTCGCCCGTGCCGCCCGCGACATCGAGCACATGCCAGCTCGCCCGGCGTGGCGGATTCAGCCAATTGACGAGCCCGTCTTTCCACAGACGATGCATGCCGCCTGAAATGACGTCGTTCATCAGGTCGTAGCGCTTGGCGACCTTGTGGAAGACCGTATTGACCAACCCTTGCTTCTCTTCCTCGCCCACGGAAGCGAAGCCGTAGGAGGTCTCCATTCCGCCTGCCGCGGTGGTGCGGTGGTCTTTCATGCTTTTTCACCCGTTCGAAACGCGGCGGACCATAAACGATCGGAACGCGAGGCGCCATCATTGCCACCACGGTAGAAACGCGGGACCGGACATAAATTTGTGGTTCGGCGGACGGTTCCCGTTGTCCATTGGTCAGGAGACGTTACTATCCGGAAAACGCGCAGGAGAACAGCAGCATGCAGGGCGTTACCGTCGTCGATCACCCGTTGGTGCAGCACAAGCTGACCATCATGCGCGACAAGGAGACCTCTACGGCTGGTTTCCGCCGTCTTCTGCGCGAAATCTCGCTTCTGCTCGGCTATGAGGTGACGCGCGACCTCGAACTGACGACAAAGACGATCGAGACGCCTCTGACCGAAATGCAGGCGCCGACCCTGGAAGGCAAGAAACTGGTCTTCGCCTCAGTGCTGCGGGCCGGCAACGGCCTTCTGGAAGGCCTGCTCGACCTCGTTCCCGCCGCTCGCGTGGCGCATATCGGGCTCTACCGCGACCATGAGACGCTTCAGGCGATCGAATATTTCTTCAAGGCGCCGAGCGATCTGGGCGACAGGCTGGTGATCGTCGTCGATCCCATGCTGGCGACGGCCAATTCGGCCATCGCGGCGGTGGAGAAGCTGAAAGGCCGCGGCGCGACCAATCTGCGTTATCTCTGCCTGCTCGCCGCGCCCGAGGGGATCGAGCGATTCAGGAAAGCCCATCCCGACGTCCCCGTCTACACCGCGGCGATCGACGAGCGCCTGAACGAAAAAGGCTACATCGTGCCCGGCCTCGGCGACGCCGGCGACCGCATGTACGGAACGAAATGATGCCGGATTTTCAGTTGGATGCCTCCTTCGAGGCTCGCTCCGCTCGCACCTCAGCATGAGGGAGACCGGTGCCAATGATCCTCAATCGAAGTTGCACCGACAGTTCAAGGATGACGGAGACAGGCGCCAGCGATCCTCATCCTGAGGTGCGAGCGAAGCAGGCGGCCGCGGCGTCAGCCGCCGCGGCGAGCGCCAGCGATCCTCATCCTGAGGTGCGAGCGAAGCGAGCCTCGAAGGACGCACAGTAGCGACGAAGGTTAGAAAGTGAGGACCGTTCGCATAATTTTAGCGGTCCACTTTACCCATTGCTGAGGAAGAATAGCGTTTTTTCGCCTTCGGGAAAGGCGAATCGCCGCCCTTAACGGCGCGTCCATCCCGCCTGATTATGTTTCCCCCTCGAAAGGGGCGAACATGCGGAACGTGATGATCCTTGCCGGCGTACTTGCCGCGATGGCGATGACCGTTCCGGGATTCCTGCAAAATCATCCGCAGGTGATCGGGGCGCTTCTGGCACGCTCAGGGAAGGAGCGACCGGCGTCGCCGGCGCCCGTTTTAGTCTCGGCTGAACCGGAAAATCCGCAACCTCTGCTCGGGCACAAGATGAGGCTCTATGCCGATGCGCGCGGCCATTTCGCCGGCGTTTTCAGGCTGAACGGCTATCATGTGCCGGCAATGGTCGATACCGGCGCCACCTTCGTCGCGCTCAACAGGTCGACAGCCGAGCGGATCGGCATCCGCCTTTCGCGCTCGGACTACCGTTATGCGGTCAACACCGCCAATGGCAGGGCGAAGGCGGCCGCGGCCACGATCGGCAGCCTCGACATCGGCCGCATCCACATGGAGAACGTGCAGGCGCTGGTGCTCGACGACGATGCGCTCTCCGGCACGCTGATCGGCATGAGCTTCCTCAAGCGGCTGTCGAAATACGAGGTCGATGGCGGCCAGCTGCTTCTGGAGCAGTAATCATACCAGCGGTTCCCATGTTCGCTTTTGTATTGGGTGCGTCCTTCGAGGCCCGCTCCGCGGGCGCCTCGGAAGGCTGGCATCGGCGATCCTCATCCTGAGGCGTGAGCACGAAGGGCGAGCCTCGAAGGACGCACTGCAACAATGGAAGGTCAACTCAGAATCTTTGGTATCAGCTGTTCACACCCCGGCGACCCGCCGCATGACGGCCTTGCGGCGATGCGGCCTGGCGTCGCCGATCTGATAGGCGCCGACAAGCGCGGCCGCCGCCCTTTCGGCGTCGTCCTGGCGGCGCGCATGGACGATCGCCAGCGGCTCGCCCCTGTTGATCTCCGCGCCGATCGGCAGGAGCCCGGTGATGCCGACGGAATGGTCGATCATATCTTCAGGGTTCGCGCGGCCGCCGCCGAGCGAGAGCACGGCAAGGCCGACTTCCCGCGTCGCGACGCCCGCAATGAAACCGGAGCGGGGTGCGGCGACCGGCCGTTCGATCTTTGCCGGCGGCAGGTAGCGGCTGGAATGCTCGACGAAATCCGCCGGTCCGCCGAGCGCTTTCACCATGCGTCCGAAGGTCTCGGCCGCTCGTCCGCCGGCCAGCGCCTCGCTGGCCAGGGCAAGCCCGGCCGCGTTCGAGGCAGCCAGCCCCGCCGCGGCGAGCATTTCGGCGGCAAGCGCCAGCGTCACCTCCTCCAGTCGCGGATCGCGGCGGCGTCCGGTCAGGAAATCGACGGCGTTCATCACCTCGACCGCATTGCCCGCGGCGGAGGCGAGCGGCTCGTTCATGTCGGTGATGAGGGCGGAAGTCTTCAGCCCCGCGCCATTTGCGACCTCGACAAGGCTTTTCGCCAGCGCCGCCGCATCTTTCGGCCGCGCCATGAACGCGCCGTTGCCCGCCTTGACGTCGAGCACAAGCGATTGCAGCCCGGCGGCGAGTTTTTTCGACAGGATGGACGCGGTGATGAGTGGGATCGATTCCACCGTCGCGGTCACGTCGCGAATGGCGTAGAGGCGCTTGTCGGCGGGCGCCAGATTGGCGGTCTGGCCGATGATGGCGCAGCCGGCCTCGCGGACCGCCTTGCGGAACAGCGCATTATCGGGCTGGCTGACATAGCCGGGAATGGAGTCCATCTTGTCGAGCGTGCCGCCTGTATGGCCGAGGCCGCGTCCCGAAATCATCGGCACATAGGCGCCGCAGGAGGCGACGATCGGCGCCAGCATCAGCGAAACATTGTCGCCGACGCCGCCGGTCGAATGCTTGTCCGCGACCGGGCCCGGCAGATCCGACCAGTCGAGCACGTCGCCCGAATCGCGCATGGCGAGCGTCAGCGCGACGGCCTCGTCGCGGCTCATGCCGTTGAAGAAGACGGCCATGGCGAAGGCGGCGATCTGTCCTTCCGAAACTTTTCCCGCCGTCACGCCCTCGACGAAGGCGGCGATCTCCCCGGGCGCAAGCGGCTTGCCGTCGCGCTTGCGGCGGATGAACTCGGCGGGAAGCATCATGGTTTCGCTTTCATTACCTGAGCGTATCGCCAGCGAAACCGAGCGGCAGCATTTCGCCCATCGTCACCGTTTCGACCACGCCCGCATCGTCGCATAGATAAAGCTTCGTCTCCGGCGTGGTGAACTCGGCGAGCCTCTGGCGGCAGCCGCCGCAAGGCGTGATGCGCGCCATCTTCTCCGCCACCACGGCGATCTCGGTGATTTTCCCTCCGCCGCCCATGACGTAATGGCCGAGCGCCGTCGTCTCCGCGCACCAGCCCTCGGGATAGGACGCGACTTCGATATTCGCGCCGGAATAGATTCGGCCGTCCTCGGTACGGACCGCCGCGCCGACGGGAAATTTCGAATAGGGCGAGTAGGATTTCGCCATAGCGGCCTTTGCCGCGAGAAAGAGATCATGACTCATGGGAAGGAAACCCGGCAGTCGGCAATAGGCAGTCGGCAATCGGAAGATGCGGAAGAGACGGGAAGCGAGCGTCAGCGCTGAGCGGCGCGAAAATCAAATCCGACTGCCGACTGCCGACCGCCGATTGCCTGACTTCAGCCGATTGCCTCATCTCACCTTTCCTTCACATAAGGCACGCCGCCGGCGCGCGGCGGGATCGCCTTGCCGATAAAGCCCGCGAGCAGGACGACCGTCAGGATATAGGGCAGCGCCTGCATCAATTGTTCCGGCACCTTGCCGATGGTCGGCAGCGCGATGCCCTGGTAGCGGATCGAAATGGCGTCGAGAAAGCCGAAGAGCAGGCAGGCGAACATCGCCGGCACCGGCTTCCATTTGGCGAAGATGAGCGCGGCGAGCGCGATGAAGCCGCGCCCGGCCGACATATCCTTCACGAAGCCGGCGCCCTGCGCGATCGACAGATAGGCGCCCGCCATGCCGGTCAGGATGCCGGTGCAGATGACCGCCCGATAGCGCAGCCATGCGACGGAAATGCCGGCTGTGTCGACGGCGGCGGGATTTTCGCCCACGGCGCGCAGGCGCAAGCCGAAGCGCGTGCGGAAAAGCACCCACCATGTGAACGGCACCATCAGGAATGCGAAATAGACGAGGATGGAATGGCCGGAGAGGAGATTTGCGTAGATAGGCCCGATGATCGGCACATGGCCGAAGCTGTCGGCGCCGGGCAGGGTGATCGCATTGAACCGCGCCGCGCCCGAAACGGAAGGCGTTCGCCCGCCCTGCTGGAACCATGCCTGGCCAAGGATCACGGTCGATCCGGCGGCGATGAAATTGATCGCGACGCCGGAAACGATCTGGTCGCCGCGATGGGTGATCGAGGCGAAGCCATGCACGAGGGAAAAGCCGATCGAGACGAGAATTGCCGCCGCCAGTCCGACCCAGGCAGAGCCGGAGACGGCGGCCGCCGCGCCGGCGGCGAAGGCGCCTGCCAGCATCTTGCCTTCCAGTCCGATGTCGAAGACCCCCGACCGTTCGGAATAGAGTCCCGCGAGACAGGCGAGCAAAAGCGGCACCGAGACGCGGATGGTCGAGCCGAGAAGCTGGATGATCGTCGTATAGGTTTCCATCAGCGCGCCTCCGCCTTGACCGGGAGCCCCGTGGAGCGCGGACTGAGACTGGCGAAGATGGTCTGGATCGTCGGCCGGAACATATGTTCCAGCGCGCCGGCAAACAGGATCACCAGGCCCTGGATGATGACGATCATGTCGCGGCTGATCTCCGGCATTTCAAAGGAAAGATTGGCGCCGCCCTGATAGAGCATGCCGAACAGGATCGCGGCGGGGACGATGCCGACGGGGTGCGACCGCCCCATCAGCGCCACGGCGATGCCGACGAAACCCGCCCCGGAGGCGAAATCGATCGCCATATGGTGCTGGTCGCCCATGATGGTGTTGAGGCCCATCTGGCCGGCGAGCGCGCCCGAAATCAGCATGGTGACGATGATGATCCTGGTCTCGTTGATGCCGGCATAGCGCGCCGCGCTCGGGCTGAAGCCCATGGTCCTGATTTCGTAGCCGAATTTGGTGCGCCAGACGAGAAGCCAGACGAAAAAGGCGGCGACGAGCGAGAGCAGGAAGGAGACGTTGAGGGGGGCGTTGCGGATATCGAGCCCGAAGATCGCCAGCAGCCAGCCGAGCTTCGGCAACTGGCCGCCGGGCAGGAAGTCGCGCGTCTGCGGCGCCTGCGAGGCGAATGGCTTCAGCGGTCCGACCAGGAGATAGACCATCAGGCTGGCCGCGATGAAATTGAACATGATCGTCGTGATGACGATGTGCGAGCCGCGTTTCGCCTGAAGGTAGGCAGGTATCAGCGCCCACAAGGCGCCGAAAAAGGCGCAGGCGACGATCGACAGCGGGAAATTGATCCACCAGGGAAAAACGCTGTCGAAGGCGAGGCAGACGAGCGACAGGCCGAGGCCGCCGACATAGGCCTGGCCCTCGCCGCCGATGTTGAAGAGGCCGCCATGGAAAGCCACGGCGACGGCAAGCCCGGTGAAGATGAAATTGGTCGCGTAATAGAGCGTATAGGCGATGTTCTCGCCATTGCCGAAAGCGCCCTTGACGAGGATCACCGCGGCGTCGAACGGATTCTCGCCGACAAGGAGCACGACGAGGCCGGCGACGAGGAAGGCGACGACGAGGTTGATGAGCGGAATAAGGCCGTAATCCACCCATCGCGGCAGCCTGGCGTAGGGAACGCTCATTCCGCGGCCTCTTTCGTTTCGACGCCCGCCATCAGGAGGCCGAGTTCGCCTTCCGTGGCGTCGGGGCCGCGCTCTCCGACGATCCTGCCGTCGAACATGACGAGGATGCGGTCCGAAAGCGAGCGGATCTCGTCGAGCTCGACGGAAACGAGCAGCACCGCCTTGCCCCTGTCGCGCATCTCGATCAGCCGCCGGTGAATGAATTCGATGGCTCCGACATCGACGCCGCGCGTCGGCTGTCCGACGATGAGGACGTCCGGATCCTGTTCCATCTCGCGCGCCAGTACGATCTTTTGCTGGTTGCCGCCGGAGAAATTGGCCGTCTTCAGCCGGCAGTCGGATGGGCGGATATCATATTTCTCGACCTTTTCCCTTGCGTCGTCACGAATTGCGGGAATGTCGAGGAAAGGGCCGCTGAGATATTTTCCCTGGTCGTGATAGCCGAGGATCGAATTCTCGTTCTCCTCGAATTGCAGGACGAGCCCGACATGGTGCCGGTCCTCGGGGACATGCGCCATACCGAGCTTGCGCAATTGAGCGGGATCGGCCGCGGCCTTCGTGTCGAGCGGTTTTCCGTTCAGGAGAACGCGGCCCGCCGAGGCCGGCCTGATCCCCGCGATCGCTTCCAGAAGCTCCGACTGGCCATTGCCCGCAACGCCGGCGATGCCGACGATCTCGCCGGCGCGCACGCCGAAGGAAACGCCTTTGACCATCGGAATGCCACGCGTATCGCTGACGGACAGATTATCGATTTCGAGCCTGTATTCGCCCGGCGTCGCCTCACCCTTCTCGACGCGGAGCAGCACCCGCCGCCCGACCATCAGTTCGGCGAGTTCACCGACCGTGGTTTCCGCCGTTTTGCGCGTCGCCACCATCGTTCCCTGCCGCATGACGGAGACATTGTCGGTGATCGCCATGATCTCGCGCAGCTTGTGCGTGATCAGGATGACGGTCTTGCCCTGATCCTTGAGCTGCTTGAGGATACGGAAGAGGTGGTCCGCCTCCGCGGGCGTCAGCACGCCTGTCGGCTCGTCGAGGATGAGGATGTCGGCGCCGCGATAGAGCGCCTTCAGGATCTCGACGCGCTGCTGCAGCCCGACGGGCAAGGTCTCGATGATGGCGTCGGGGTCGACCTCGAGCCCGTATTCCTTTTCCAGTCGGCGCAATTCCGCACGTGCTTTTGCGACGCTCGACTTCAGAAGCATCTCCGCCTCGGTGCCGAGGATGACATTCTCGATGACGCTGAAATTGTGCACGAGCATGAAATGTTGGTGGACCATGCCGATGCCGGCGGCGATCGCCTCGTTCGGCGTCTTGATTTCGGTCGGCTTCCCGCCGACTTTGATCTCGCCGCTGTCGGCTTGGTAGAAGCCGTAGAGGATCGACATCAGCGTCGATTTGCCGGCCCCGTTTTCGCCGACGATGCCGTGGATCGTCCCACGCTCCACGGTGAGGTGGATGTCGCGGTTGGCGCGGACGGCGCCGAAGCTCTTGTTTATCCCGACAAGCTCGATAGCGGCTTCGGCCATCCGGTGATCCACTGTTCCCGTTTTTTATCGTTTGGTAAAAAATTATCACGCGGTGACGCCCTTGCCAACCGCGCTGGTAAGGACACTGACGCTCAATCTCGGCAAAAGCACGAGCGCTTGTCAATTCGGGGAACCGCTTGATGCCGGGATTTATGACGCTTGCAGCCGCCCTCCGCTCAGGCGCGTGCTGCATCTAGGTCTCGCGGGGAAAACGGCGGCTTAAACTTCCGGAATATTTTCCTTGAAGATGACATGCAGCCGAGGCGCGGGCATTTCGTAGGGCTGGCCCTTCACCGCTTGGGTCAGAACGTTGAGCGCCTCGCGGGCTTCGACGCGCGGATTCTGGTCGATGACGGCATCCATCGTGCCGTCGAGCAGCAGCGCCTTGGTGCCCTGCGTAAGCTCATGCCCCAGTAAAATCAGCGAATGCTCGCGCCCGCGTTCCTTGAGAGCGCGGGCAATGCCCGAATTGCCCGCGCCGATATTGTAGATGGCGGAAAGGTCGGGATGCCGGTCCAGAAGGGCCGCCGCTTCCTGATAGGCTCTTTCACGGTCGTCGCCCATCTCGCGCAATTCGACGATTTCGAGATGGGACGCCTCTTCCGCCAGGATATGTCGGAAGCCCATCTCGCGCTCCTCATGGCCGCGATAGGAGAGCGAGCCGGCGAACATCGCCACTTTTCCGGCGGCGCGGCTTCCGCCCATGAAACGGCCGAGGAGGTATCCGGCAAGCCTGCCGGCGGCGCGGTTGTCGATCCCGACATAGGCGACGCGCGGGACATACAGGATGTCGGAGGCGATCGTGACGACATGCACTCCCTTCGCGGAGAGCGAGCGGATGGCCTCGCGGACCGTGGGATGGTCGAGCGCGATCACGCCGACGCCACGCGTCGTCTCTCCTAGATCCTGCAGGACGCGCGCCAGGCGATCCGGATTGAACCCTTCGATCGTCTCGATATGCACGTCGAGTTCCGGCCGCGCCATCGCCTGGGTCTCGATATAGCGGTGCAGCATCTTGATGAAGGTGTTGGTGCCGGCCGGCAACACGAAATCGAGACGGATGGTCTCGCCCCGGACCGGCTTCGGCAGCGATCCGGATTCACCGTCTTCGCCGATATAGCCGAGGCGCTGTGCCGTCTCCATGACGATCTCGCGCGTGCGGCTGCGCACGCCGGGCCTGTTGTTGAGGACCCGGTCGACGGTCGCGGGCGAAACCCCAGCCTCGCGGGCAACGTCGCTCACTGTAGAGCGCAACGGCATATCCTTTCCGCCTCGCGCGGCGCCAGGGGAGAACGACAAAGACGCTTCGACCCGTGGCCGAAGCCGGACCGATTCTCTTGTGGATGGTGTAGCTTCCCCTCCGCCGCATGCAAGCCTCTCCCATGGAGACGACCATCAATCCACCACATCATAGTCCCTCATTTAACGTCATAGCTGCGTCTGCCAACCAGAAAAAGAGCCGCTCCGCTGATTCGAAATGATGTATTTTGATTATTTATGATGTTGACATCGCTCCTGCGCGACGTCAATATCCATCAAATAGGCCGCCTGCAGAGCTGGCCTGAGGGAGGATTTTCCAATGTCTGATTTGATCCGCACATCGCGGCGTCAATTGCTGGCGACCGGCGCCAAGGGCGCAGCTTTCGCGATTGCCGTTGGCATCGCGCCGCAATTCATCCGTCCGGGACGGGCCTTCGCCGCCGATGCGCTGGCGTCGGGCATGATCGGCGGTCCGACGGGTTTCGATGGCTGCGAGCGCTATCAGTATGGCGCCGACACGCCCGAGGGGCGCGCCATCGAGGCGGCGAAGAAGATGAAGGCCGCCGGCGTCGACCGCATCGTTCTGGGGCTGTCGGACGGTTCGATCGGGCAGCTGACCAAGCCGTTCCCCGCCGGGGCGCCGGCGATCAAGGATCTGTGGGAAAAGGAAACCGGCATCAAGCTCGACATCGTCGGCGTCCCCAATGGTCAGGAATTCACCAAGACCATGCAGGACATCTCCACGAAGGGCGGCTCGTTTGACATCTATGCGGTGGAATGGAACCGCCTCGGCGATCTGGCGGAAACGGGTGGCATCCTCAAGCTCGATGAATTCGTCGCCAAGTACAAGCCGGAATGGGACGATCCCAAGCGCGGCTATGTTAATGGCGCCAAGGGCGTTTCGCTCCTCAACCAGTATCGCGGCTCGACCTACGGCGTATCGCTCGACGGCGATTTCCAGACCTGGGTCTACCGCAAGGACCTTTTCGAGGATGAAGCCGAGAAGAAGGCGTTCAAGGACAAGCACGGCTATGATCTGGCGCCGCCGAAGACCTGGAAGCAGCTCGACGAGATCTCGATGTTCTTCCATCGTCCCGACAAGAACATGCTGGGCTCGACCGATCTGCGCAACCAGGGCTGGGGTTATACGAACTGGTATCAGCGCTATGTGTCGATGGCGTCGCCCGACCGCTATCTCTTCGACGACGACGGCAAGCCGCTCATCAATTCCGAGCAGGGTATCCAGGCGACGAAGGAATATGTCGATTCGCTCGCCTACAAGTCGCCGGACGCGATTTCCTGGGGCTGGCCGGAGCAGTACGGCAATTTCGCCAAGGGCGGCGCGGCGCTGACTTGCGCCTTCTCCAATCTGCCGAAATTCCTCGACAACGCGGCCAACAAGGATTCCGTCGTCACCGGCAAGCTCAATTCGATGCTGCCGCCGGGCCGCGAGATCGACGGCAGGCTGATCAGCCGCTCGGTGCTGTGGCTCAATTTGTCGGCCTCGGTGTCGGCGCAGGCCAAGAATCCCGAAGCCTGCTACGTCTTCCTGCAATGGCTGGGCTCGAGCCGCATCTATGCCTGGATGACCGCCAATCCGGGCGGCTATTTCGATCCGTTCCACCTGTCGGATTTCTCCGATCCCCTGGTGCGCCAGACCTATCATGCCTACCACATGGATGTGGTCCGCGAGACGGTGGCGCGGACGGTGCCGACGATCAACTATCCCGGCGCCACGGCCTTTCACAACGCGCTCGACGAGAACCTCGTCGCCGCCTGCACCAAGGCGAAGACGCCCGAGCAGGCGATGGCCGACACCGAGCGCGAATGGAAGCGCATCGCGCGGCGGACCGGCGAGGAGAAGCTCCAGGAAGCCATCAAGACCAACAAGGCGGCCTGGCCGACCATAACCGACCCGATCAGCTGATGGCCCCAGCTGACGCCGGAAGGGAGAACGCTTTGATCTCCTTTCCGGCAACTTGAAAACCGACAAAACCCGACGATGAAGCGTTCCATCCCCTTCGAGCTCTTTCGCTACGCCGCCATTGCGGTCGCCCTGGCGATCACGCTCATTCCGATCCTCTGGATGGTTTCCATGGCGTTCAAGCCGATCGGCGAATGGTCGGCCGTCGGCGCGAACCTCACCTGGTGGCCGAAACATCCGACGCTCTCCAATTTCCGCTTCCTCTTCGGTCATTCCGACAGCAGTCTGATCGTCGCGCTGGATAGAACAGCGGTGCGGCCGATCGTCTCCTCGCTCTTGTCGTCCATCTTCGGCACGGCGATCGCCATGTCGGCCGGCACTGCGGCCGCCTATGGGCTGTCGCGCTTCGGCTCGGGGCAGAACCTGCCGCTGGCGCTCATCCAGCTCAGGCTCTTCCCGCCCATGGCCGTGATGATCCCTGTCATGATCATGTGGGCGTTCCTGAACTTCACCGATACCTGGTGGGGGCTGGCGCTGATCTACGGCATCGTCACGCTGCCCTTCGCCTTCTGGCTGATGAAGACCTTCTTCGACGACATGCCGCGCGAGATCGAGGAGGCGGCGCTCGTCGAGGGGTGCTCGCGCTGGCGCGTCTTCACTCGCGTCACGCTGCCGATGATGCGCGCGCCGCTGGCGAGCGCCGCGCTCTTCGTCTTCATTCTCAACTGGTCGGACTATTTGATCGCGCTGCTGCTGACGACGCGCCAATGGGTCACGATACCGGTCTATATGGCGTCGCTTTCCTCCTCCATGACGGGCCAGCTCTACGGCGCCAAGGCCGCGCTTGGCCTGATCGCGGCGGTGCCGCCCGTCATCATGGGCATCGCCATCCAGCGTTATCTGGTGCGCGGCCTCACCTTCGGAGCGCTGAAGCAATGAGCGCCGCTTCCGTCAGCGTTCCGGAGGACAGTGTGGCGACCGTCGCAGCCGCGCCGCGAGGGCGGGACGAGGGCGCGAGGCTTGGCTTCAGGCTGACCCTGCCGGCGCAGGTGCTCGTCCTCTTCATCGCCGCCTTTCCGCTCCTGATGCAGCTTTATATCAGCGTGACGGATTGGGGGCCGCTCGGAGGCACGGGCTGGTGGAGCGCCTGGAGGCTCTGGAACAATTTCGCCAACTATACCGACCTCGCCGCCGATATGCGCTTCTGGCATGCGCTCGGGCGCACCGGACTGGTGATGCTGATCTGCGTCCCGGCGGAGTCCCTGCTCGGCCTGGCGCTCGCCACGCTTTTCACCGGCGATTTTCCCGGCAAGCGCCTGTTCTATTCCGTCCTGCTGATGCCGATGATGGTCGTGCCGGCCGTCGCCGGATACATGTTCTTCATGCTCTTCCAGTCGGGCGGCCCGGTGAACGACATTTTGTCGAAATTCGTCGGCCATCCCGTGACGATCGCCTGGCTCTCCGATCCGGACCTGGCGCTGGTCGCCGTCATGATCGCCGACATCTGGCAATGGACGCCGCTGATGTTTTTGATCCTGCTCGCCGGCATGGTCGGCGTGCCGGAGGACCAGATGAAGGCTGCGACCTTGCTCGGCGCCAATGCCTGGCAGCGCTTCACAACGATCGTGCTGCCGAAGATGAAGGCGATCATCATCATCGCGCTCGCCATCCGGGTGATCGAGAATTTCAAGATCTTCGACACGCTCTACATCATGACCGGCGGCGGGCCGGGCGTCGCGACCGAGACGATCTCCGTCTACATCTACAAGGTGACGACGCAGGACCTGATCTGGGGTTATGTCGCGGCGATCGCGCTGGCGATCCTGATCGTGCTCTCCATCGTCGCGGTGTTCGCCATGAAGCGGATGGCCGCGGGCCGGGAGGCGGAGGCATGAGCGCCATCCACCTCAAAGGCCTCGTCAAGCGCTTCGGCGATTTCACCGCGCTGAAGACGATGGAGCTCGAAATCGCCAATGGCGAGTTCATGGCGCTTCTGGGACCGTCGGGCTGCGGCAAGTCCACGACGATGAACATGATCGCCGGGATGGAGGAGCCGACCAGCGGCCGCATCCTCTTCGACGGACGCGACATGGCGGGCGTGCCGATGGGGCGACGCGGCGTCGGCTTCGTCTTCCAGAACTATGCGATCTTCACCCATATGACGGTGCGCGAGAACCTGTCCTACGGCCCGAGGATGCATGGTGCGCCGAAGGCCGAGATCGACAAGCGCGTCGGCGCCATCGCCGGCCTGCTCCAGCTCGACGGCCTGCTTGACCGCAAGGCCGACCGGCTCTCCGTCAACATCCTGCAGCGCGTCGCCATCGGCCGCTCGGCGATCATGGAACCGGCGATCTTCCTTCTGGACGAGCCTCTGTCCAACGTCGATGCCGCCTTCCGCGCGGTCATGCGGTCCGAATTGAAGCATTTGCAGCGGCAATTCCGGCAGACCATGGTCTATGTCACGCATGACCAGCTGGAAGCGATGACCATGGCGGACCGTATTGCGGTCATGGACCATGGCGTGCTGCAGCAGGTCGGCTCGCCTCTCGAGGTCTATAACAACCCCGCGAACATTTTCGTGGCGCGCTTCATCGGCTCGCCGGGCATGAACATCCTGAAGGGAAGGCCGGCCGAAAGCGATGGCGGCCTGGTAATCGATCTCGGGCCGCTCGGTGTGACGCCGGCGTTGCCGGCGGAGCTTGCCGCAGCGCTGCGCGGAAATAACGGGGATGTGCTTTATGGCTTCCGCCCGGAACAGGCCAGTCTCGTCCGCGAGGGCAGGGGTCTTTCCATGCCGGTGACATTCGTCGAACGCATCGGCGCGCGCACCATCCTCCATCTCGGCGAGGGGGAGGGAGCGGTGAAAGTGGTGACGGACAATGATGCCCGCGTGGCCATCGGGGAAACGATGGTGGTCGTTCCGGACACGGCGTCGGTCCGAATCTTCGACGCCGCGACCGGCCAGACGATCGGAGTTCGGTAAGATGGCCGATATCGTCTTCCGCAATGTCACCAAGCGCTATGGCGAGAGCGTCGCGGTCGAGAATGCATCCTTCTCGGTCGAGGACAATGAATTCTTCTGTTTCTTCGGGCCGCCTCTGTCGGGAAAATCGACGATCCTGCGCCTGATCCTCGGGCTCGAGACGCCCGATTCCGGAGAGATCCTGATCGGCAGCCGTCCCGTCAACGCGCTGTCGCCCGCCGAGCGCAATGTCGCCATGGTCTTCCAGAATCTGGCGCTCTTCCCTCATATGAGCGCGCGCGACAATGTCCGCTTCCCGCTGGTGGAGCGCAAGGTGCCGAATGCGCGGATCGAGAAGCGTCTGGCGGAAGTCTCCGAGAAGCTTCATATCGCGCATATCCTCCACAAGCCGCCGG
>DASZUG010000001.1:0-9507 GCA_035547755.1 Rhizobiaceae bacterium | reverse complement strand
GAAGTGTCGGCCGTGTGGCTCCCGGTCAAGGACTTCGAGATCCGTCCGGAAATCGTCTACACCAAGGCCGATCATCTCGACGGCACGGTGTCCGGCTTCCTGCGCTTCACGCGCTACTTCTAAGAAGCTGGCATTCAGTCAGGAAAACCCGGCGGGCGACCGCCGGGTTTTTTTGCGTTTGAGGGAACTGGATCGCGTGCCCGGTGCGCCCTTCGAGACTTGCTTCGCGGGCGCCTCAGGATGAGGGAGGCCCGCGCCAATGACTCTCAATTCGAGGTTGGCACAGAGGCCCTCATCCTGAGGCGCTCGCCGGAAGACGATTCTCGAAGGGCGCACTGCAGTTGTGAGGGTCAAATGTCAGGACCTTTGATATTATGATATAATAGGCGCTGCGTCTCAGGCCCCCGGATGACGGGCACCCGCGGTCCTCATCCTGAGGTGCGAGCGGAGCGAGCCTCGAAGGACGCACTATTTATCAGAAGCTTTTGGAACCAGATGACCCCGACGCGAAAGGGCAGGCAGGTTTTCATAAGCAAGTGCGATCAACGCTTCCTTCTTGCGCCGCGACCAGCCCTTCAACTGCCTCTCTCGTGCGATGGCGTCCGTGATGCGATCATAACTTTCCGTGAATACCAGAGTCACCGGCCGCCGCTTCGCCGTATAGCCGTCGATCGGCAGATTATTGTGCTCCCATAGACGCGCCTCGATGCCCTGCTTGGTCGATCCGACATAGTAAGAGCCATTGGCGCAGCGGAGCATATAGACCGTCATTTCGAACTGCATCCAGTGCGTCCTTCGAGGCTCGCTTCGCTCGCACCTCAGGATGAGGACCGTGAATGCCCGTCATCCGGGGACCTGAGAGAGGCTGTGTCTATTGATCATAACATCGAGGGTCCCGGTGTTTGACCTTCACATTGCAGTGCGCCCTTCGAGGCTCGCTTCGCTCATACCTCAGGATGAGGACCGTTAGTGCTTGCCCGGATCGAGTGCCATTGGCATCGACTTTCCTCATCCTGAGGTGTGAGCCCGAAGGGCGAGCCTCGAAGGACGCACTGACAGCTCCGAGGAAAAGACGCTTCTATCAGCCCTTGACGAGATCGCCGGCGAGATCGAAATGGCCTGAGAGGCGCATCTTGTAGATCTCGTAATTTTCCATCACGCGCTGCACGTAGTTGCGGGTTTCCGTGTAGGGGATGCGTTCGATCCAATCGACCACCGTATCGAGCGATTTGCCGCGCGGATCGCCATAGCGTTCGACCCAATCCTGCGCGCGGCGCGGTCCGGCATTGTAGCCGGCGATCGTCAGCACATAGGAGCCGTCGAACCTGGCGAGCTGCTGAGCCAGGAAGGCAGAGCCGAGCGTGGCGTTGTAGGCGGCGTCCGTGACCAGCCGCGATGCGGAGTAGGGGAGGCCGGCTTTCTTCGCCATCGCCTTCGCGGTTCCCGGAAGAAGTTGCAGCAGCCCGCGCGCGCCGGCAGCCGAGACCGCTGCGACATTGAATTCGCTTTCCTGCCGCGCGACGGCGTAGCAAAGCGCCTCGCCCGCGAGATCGAGACGGGCCGATGCGGGAATGACGCCGATCGGATGGGCAAGCGCTCCGATATCGAGGCCGCGGGAGGCGGCGATCTTGCCGACCCGAAGCGCCATGAAATTGTTGTCGTCCTTTTCCGCCATGACGGCGAGCAGGGCGAGTTCTCCCGGGCTTGTCAGTTCCTTTGCGAGGTCCTGGTAAAGCAGATTGGCGCGCCAGCCATAATCCGCCAGTTGCAGGCGCTCGATGGCTTTTACGGCTTCGCGCCCGGCAAAGCGCTCCCGGTCCGCCTCGGTCGGCTTCGGATAGGTGACGTCGATCGCTTTGCGGCCGATCCGCTCCGCCGCAAGCTGGCCGTAGAAGGTCATGCCGTATTGCGCCGCCTTGCGGAAATAATCGATCGCATTTCCAGGGCCGCCCTTTTCGGCGGCCCGGCCGAGCCAGTAATAGGAACGCGAACGCGACAATGGACGGTTCGAGATCTCGGCGATTTTGGCAAAATGGCGCGCCGCCAGTTTCGGCTCGTTCAGCGCGCGAAGCGCGTACCAGCCGGCATGGAATTCCGCATCGGTCGCGGCGGCTGGATTTTCCGCGACATGGTCCGCGACGAGGCGATAGGCCGTTTTCGCATCGCCCTTGTCGAGAAGCTCGCGCGAAAGCGCGCGCCGCTCATGCCACCATTCGTCTTCGTCGATGAGGTCGGCGGCATTCTTCGGCGCCTTCAGCATCAATTGAGCCGCCGCTTCGAAATCCTTGTTCCGCCTTAGATAGCGGATTTGGGCGAACAGATAGCCTGCGTCGCGCTGGCTTTCCGGAACGGCTTTCAGGAGGCGGCCCGCATCATTGCTGCCTTTTGCCACCGCTATCCAGGCGTCGGCGAGTTGCTTCGCTCCGGTGCGGCTGGCAACGCGGGAGGCGGAATTCGTCCTGCCTTCATAGAGCATGTACTCCATGCGGTAACGCTCTGCCGATTGCGGTATGAGGAAGCCGAACTCGCTCAGGATCGCGTCTTCGTCCTTCGCCTCCAGATTGGTTTTTCGCCAGAAGGGGACGATCACCGCTTCCGCCGCTTGCCTGTCGCCGAGCGCCATATAGGAGCGGGCAAGGATGATCGCGCCTTCCGGCGTCTGCGGCGGCGTTCCGCCGAACGCCTTGATCACGGCCCGCGGCGGGGGAGCCTCGCGCAAAAGGGCCTTTTCCGCATTGCGCCTCAGCGCCGCCATGCCGGGCCAGTCCGGCAGCATTTTCGCCGTTGCCTCGATCTCGCCGCTTGATACCTCGTCGCCGCCGTTGAGCGCGATTGCCCACGCCAGGATGTGGCGGTCGAGCGATTGCTGCGGGAGCGACTGCAGGACAGCTTCCGCGGCAGCCACGTTGCCGGACGTCAGCGCGTCGAGCCCCGCCTTCAGCCGGGAAACATCCTTCGGAAGAGCGGCGTCGCTTCCGGTTATCCCCGAGATTTGGCCGGGTATGCCGGCCGTCTTGATGGAATCGTCGACCGGCGAGGCGGTGGGCCGTGCCTGCGGGATCGGAATCTCCGCCGGCGGACGCGGCGTCTCGGCCCGAACGGGCATGGAGGCGGCAATCAGCGCGCAAACCGCAATCATGCCTTGAACGGGATATTTCCGGCGCATCCGCGAGAGGCTTTCAATCCGCTGCCGATTGCTCGTGCAATCCGGCACGAATTTAGCCCGCTCCGGTGAAGAGCAGGTAAATGAATGGTTATCGCGAAAAGTGCCCATTTGTACCAATCGACGCCGCCGATAGCGTGTCTCTTGCCGCACTGCGATGTCAAGACTATGGTGCCGCACCTTATCGGCGGATTCCGGCGAACGACGGCTGTATCCGCCTGCCCAGGACGAGGAAGAAAAGATGTTCAGAGGGTCGCTGACCGCGCTCGTGACGCCGTTCAAGGCGGATGGAAGCTTGGATGAGGCGGCGTTCCGGAAACTCGTGGCCTGGCAGATCGAGGAGGGGACGAAAGGCCTCGTTCCGGTCGGGACGACCGGCGAGTCGCCGACGCTTAGCCATGTGGAGCATAAGCGTGTTGTCGAAATCTGCGTCGAGGCGGCGGAGGGCAAGGTTCCCGTGATCGCCGGCGCCGGTTCCAACAACACGACCGAAGCGATCGAACTGACGCGCCATGCCGAGAAGGCAGGAGCGGCGGCAGCCCTCGTTGTCACGCCCTATTACAACAAGCCGGGCCAGCGCGGCCTCTACGACCATTTCGCCGCCGTCGCGAAGTCGACCAGCCTGCCCATCATCATCTACAACATCCCGCCGCGTTCGGTGATCGACATGCTGCCCGAAACCATGGGCCGGCTAGCCAATGACTTCAAGAACATCGTCGGCGTCAAGGACGCGACCGGCAAGATCGAGCGCGTCTCCGAACAGCGCCTGACCTGCGGCAAAAATTTCATCCAGCTTTCGGGCGAAGACGCCTCCGCCCTCGGCTTCAATGCGCATGGCGGCGTCGGCTGCATCTCCGTGACGTCGAATGTGGCGCCGCGCCTCTGTGCCGAGTTCCAGGAAATCTCGCTTTCGGGCAACCGCGAACGCGCGCTTGAATTGCAGGACCGGCTCATGCCGCTTCACAAGGCGATCTTCCTGGAATCCGGCGTCGCCGGTGCGAAATACGGCCTGTCGCGTCTTGGCCGCATCGAGAATGTCGTCCGCTCGCCGATGGTGACGGTCGATCCGGCCGTGGCCGAGCGCATCGATCAGGCGATGAAGCATGCCGGCTTGATCAATTGATTGGCTGGCATTACTTCCAGGCGCATGGTCAAGGAAAAGAATCCCAATAACAAGACGGTTGCGGAAAACCGCAAGGCGCGCTTCTCCTATGAGGTGCTCGACACCTATGAGGCCGGCCTCGCATTGACCGGCACCGAGGTCAAGTCGCTGCGTCAGGGACAGGCGAACATCCAGGAATCCTATGCTTCGGCCGAGGATGGCGAGATCTGGCTGATCAATTCCTATATCCCCGAATATCTGCAGGGGAACCGCTTCAATCACGAGCCGCGCCGGCGCCGCAAACTGCTGCTGAACAAGCGCGAAATGGCGCGTCTGGCGCAAGGCGTCGAGCGGGAAGGCATGACCATGGTGCCGCTGAAAATTTATTTCAACGACCGTGGTCGGGCCAAGCTTCTCCTCGCCATCGCGCGCGGCAAGAAACTACACGACAAGCGCGAAACGGCGAAACAGCGCGATTGGGGCCGCGAGCGCGCAAGGCTCTTGAAGGAAAGAGGGTAAGTAAACGTCGGTGGCGGGCCACGCCTGTGAATTCGGGTTAACAGACTATTATCCCCCTCCGTCTCGGGCGGAGCCTGTCCTCGGGCCGGCGGCCAGGGCCTATCCTCTCCCTCACGAAGTGGGGGAGAGGTGTCCGCGAAGCGGACGGAGAGGGGGTAGAAAAGCAAAAATTAACCCGAGTTCAGAGCCGTCGGTGGCGGGCGGGGGCCTCTGACATTTGGCCTTCTTCGCTCGAAGGACGCACGGGACGCATGACGGAGATTGAATCTATTCCTTCAGGAATGCCGCCACATTCCGGAAAACATTGACGAACATCTCTTCCGTCAAAACGCCGGTATTGGTGTTGTAGCGCGAGCAGTGATAACTCGGGAAGAGCGCCAATGATCCCGCCTCGTAGTGTTGGCCGTGGCGGAAAGGATAGGCCGCGACGCGCAGCCCGAGCGCGCGGACGACCGACTGGTGCGCAATCTGGCCGAGCGTCACGATCGCCTTCAGATTGGGAAACCGGGCGATCGTTCCCGCCAGATAGCGCCGGCAGGTATTGATCTCCGCCGCCTCGGGCTTGTTTTGGGGCGGCACGCAACGCACGGCATTCGTGATCGCCGTCCGGACGAGCGCCAGCCCGTCATCGGGCCGTGCTTCATAGTTTCCTTCCGCAAAGCCGAAATCGCGAAGCGTCCTGTAAAGCAGGTCTCCGGCATAGTCGCCGGTGAAGGGTCGCCCGGTGCGGTTGGCGCCGCGCAGGCCGGGCGCCAGCCCGACGATCAGCAGCCGGACCTCGTTTTGGCCGCCTTCGGGAAGAAAGGTCCGGACGGGCGCATTGAACCAGGCAGGCTCGCGTATGCGCCAGTCGGAGAGGAAATCGTGAAGGCGCGGGCAGAGGGAGCAGTCGCTTGATGGTTCAAAGCCGGCGGCTGTCGTGCTATCGGCCTTGGGAATCATGACGGGCGAAGTTCCCTGGTGGGCAAGGATAAGGACAAAGCGAGGCCGAAAGTCGTCAATAATCCTCGTCTTCGCTCTCCGAGGGATCGGGGCGTTTCAACGGCCGTTCCGACGGGTCTCGCCCGATCTCGCTTTTGAGCGCGGAAAGATCGATGAAATGATCCGCCTGCCGCCTGAGGTCGTCTGAGATCATCGGCGGCTGCGAGGACATGGTGGAGACGATGCTGACCTTGCGGCCGCGCCGCTGCAATGCCTCGACCAGCGTACGGAAATCGCCGTCGCCGGAAAAGATCACGTAGTGATCGACATAGTCCACGAGTTCGAGCGCATCGATCGTGAGCTCGATATCCATGTTTCCCTTGATCTTGCGGCGGCCGGCGGAATCCGTGAATTCCTTTGCCGGCTTGGTGACGACCTTGTATCCGTTATAATCGAGCCAGTCGATCAGGGGACGGATGGATGAATATTCCTGGTCTTCGACGAGAGCCGTGTAATAATAAGCGCGCAGAAGATAGCCGCGCTTCTGGAAGCTCGACAAAAGCTTACGATAATCGATATCGAACCCAAGCGCGCGCGAGGTGGCGTAGAGATTTGCGCCATCTATGAAGAGCGCGATCTTTTCACGCGGGTCGAACATTTTCTAAAATCCTTTATCGGCAATAGGTGCGTCACAATAGGAAGAAATATTGCTGCAGGGTCCGCGACGGGCCAATATTCCCTCTTTTCCGCACTTAACGATGATAAAACGGCTTTCCAAGGGCATTGTTGCGCCGCCCCAGAAAAAATTCCTCTATGGCGGCCAGGCGCTTTATCGCCTCGGATAGCCTGCCTTGATTCTTGTATTTTGGGCCACTTCACGCTATGTCCGCGTCAAATCCGAAAAGATCAATTCATGAAAGGGGCAATTCATGGCCCGTGTGACCGTTGAAGACTGCATCGACAAGGTCGATAACCGCTTCGAACTCGTGCTTCTCGCGAGCCATCGCGCCCGCCAGATTTCGCAGGGCGGCCAGATCACCATCGACCGCGACAACGACAAGAATCCCGTCGTGGCGTTACGCGAAATCGCGGAGGAGACGCTGTCGCCTGGCGATCTGAAGGAAGACCTGATCCATTCGCTGCAGAAGCATGTAGAGGTCGACGAGCCCGAGGTCGAATCCGCCGAACTCACCGATCAGGCGACCGCGCTCGTTCCTTCGGGCGACGACGACCGCGAAGAGGAAAACATTACCTTCGACCGCATGAGCGAGGAAGATCTCCTTGCCGGCATCGAAGGGCTCGTGCCTCCGGAAAAGAGCGACGATTTCTAAGCGCCGTTGGGCGGCGGCCGAAGCAGCTCCTCCAGGCACAGTCCACGACCTGATAGTGCCACTTCTACAGTGACATATTCATGGTTATTTATGACATGCGTCGCATTATCGTGCGGCGCATGTTCCTTTTCCGGACTGTGCGGTAGGAAAAACGCCGATGATGCGTCAATACGAGCTTGTGGAGCGTGTCCAGCGCTACAAGCCCGATGTGAATGAAGCACTGCTCAACAAGGCCTATGTTTATGCGATGCAGAAACATGGGCACCAGAAGCGCGCATCCGGCGACCCTTATTTCTCGCATCCACTGGAAGTGGCGGCGATCCTCACCGACATGCATATGGACGAGGCGACGATAGCCGTCGCGCTCCTGCATGACACGATCGAGGACACGACTGCCACGAGGCAGGAGATAGACGAACTCTTCGGCGCCGATATGGGCAAGCTCGTCGAGGGGCTGACCAAGCTCAAGAAACTCGATCTCGTCTCGAAGAAGGCTGAGCAGGCGGAAAATTTGCGCAAGCTTCTGCTGGCCATCTCCGACGATGTCCGCGTGCTGCTCGTCAAACTCGCCGACCGGCTGCACAATATGCGCACCCTCGACCATATGCCCGAGGAAAAGCAGTTGCGCATCGCCGAGGAGACGATGGACATCTATGCGCCGCTTGCCGGACGCATGGGTATGCAGGGTATGCGCGAGGAACTGGAGGATCTCGCCTTCCGCCACATCAATCCCGACGCCTACAGGACGGTGACGGAACGTCTCTCCGAGATATTCGAACGCAATCGCGGCATCATCGGCGACATCGAACAGGCGCTTTCCATGCTGTTCGAGAAATATGCGCTGAAGGCTACCGTCAAGAGCCGGCAGAAGAAGCCGTGGTCCGTCTTCCGCAAGATGGAAACAAAGGCGCTGTCTTTCGAGCAGCTCTCCGACATTTTCGGCTTTCGCGTCGTGGTCGATACCGTCGACGACTGCTACCGGGCGCTCGGTGCTATCCACACCACATGGTCCATGGTTCCCGGCCGCTTCAAGGATTACATCTCGACCCCGAAGCAGAATGACTACCGCTCGATCCACACCACGATCGTCGGCCCGTCGCGGCAGCGCGTCGAATTGCAGATCCGCACCGAGGAGATGAACAACATCGCCGAATATGGCGTCGCCGCGCATTCCGTTTACAAGGACCTTGGCACCAATGGCGCTGGCCACACCATCTCCAAGGATACCAACGCCTATGCCTGGCTGCGCCACACCATCGCCTCCCTCGCGGAAGGCGATAATCCCGAGGAGTTCCTCGAGAACACCAAGCTCGAACTCTTCCAGGATCAGGTCTTCTGCTTCACGCCGAAAGGCAGGCTGATCGCACTGCCACGTGGCGCGACGCCGATCGACTTCGCCTATGCCGTCCACACCGATGTCGGCGATACCTGCGTCGGCGCCAAGGTCAACGGCCGCATCATGCCGCTGATGACGGAACTGAAGAATGGCGATGAGGTGGAGATCATCCGCTCCAAGGCGCAGGTGCCGCCCGCCGCGTGGGAATCGATGGTCGTCACCGGCAAGGCGCGCTCGGCGATCAGGCGCGCCACCAAGGCCGCAATCCGCAAGCAATATTCCGGCCTCGGCCTGCGCATTCTGGAGCGCACATTCGAGCGAGCGGGAAAGAAATTCACGAAAGAGGGGCTGAAGCCGGTCCTGCACCGGCTGGCCCGCAAGGATGTGGAGGATGTGCTTGCCGCTGTCGGGCGCGGCGAACTTCCCTCGTCGGATGTCCTTAAGGCGGTTTTCCCTGATTTCAAGGAAGATCGCGCACAGGCTTCGCAAGTGCATCGGAAGGAAGGCTGGTTCAATTTGCGCAACGCCGCTGGCATGCTCTTCCAAGTGCCGGGCCGCTCATCGTCCCGCAAGAATAGGGGAGCCAGGCAGGGGGAGGCAAATGTTGCCCTGCCGATCCGCGGCCTCGCGGGCGACCTGCCCGTCCGCTTCGCGCCCGAGGGCGCGGTCCCGGGGGACCGGATCGTCGGCATCGTCCAGCCAGGATCGGGCATCACCATTTATCCGATCCAGTCGCCGTCCTTGACGGCCTTCGACGACCAGCCCGAGCGCTGGATCGACGTGCGCTGGGACATCGACGAGAGCATGCGCGAGCGTTTTCCCGCGCGCGTCTCCGTGACCGCGATCAACGAGCCCGGCTCTCTTGCCGAGATCGCCGGCGTGGTGGCGGCGAACGACGCCAATATCCATAATCTTTCCATGGTCCGCACCGCGTCGGATTTTACCGAGATGCTGATCGATCTGGAGGTCTGGGACCTGAAGCATCTGAACCGGCTGTTGTCGCAATTGAAGGAAAATCCGAGCGTCAGCGAGGCGCGTCGAGTCAATGGATGACCGCGCCAAGACGATCCGGCGAGAGGAAATGGCGGAAGACCTGCTTGGCGAAAATCCGGCCATCCTCAAAATAGCCGCTATC